>JABFXX010000589.1 GCA_013368795.1 Kofleriaceae bacterium | reverse complement strand
CCGCGCGTCATCAGCATCTGCTTGCCGACGGTGACGACCTCGAGCAGCTTCGTCGGGTTCGAGTCGAGGTCGACCATGTTGCCGGCCTCTTTGGCCGCCTGCGTGCCGCTGTTCATCGCGACCGCGACGTCGGCCTGAGCGAGCGCCGGCGCGTCATTCGTGCCGTCGCCCGTCATCGCGACGAGGTGACCCTTGTCCTGGTAGTCGCGGATCATCGCGAGCTTGTTCTCGGGCGTCGCCTCGGCGAGGAAGTCGTCGACGCCTGCCTCGGCCGCGATCGCTGCCGCGGTCACCGGGTTGTCGCCGGTGATCATCACGGTCCTGATGCCCATCCGGCGCATCTCGCCGAACCGCTCCTTGATCTTGTCCTTGACGACGTCGGCGAGCTGGACGACTCCGAGCACGGTGCCGCCGTCGGCGACGACGAGTGGCGTCGCGCCCTTCTTCGCGACCTGCTCGACGGAGCCGCGCACCTCGGCCGGCAGACCAGCTCCCGCACGATACGGTGCACCGACGCTCGCGACGTACTTGCCGATCGCATCGCTCGCGCCCTTGCGGATCGATCGACCGTCGAAGTCGACGCCGCTCATCCTGGTCTGCGCGGTGAACGGCACCGCGCGCGAGCCCTCCGGCACCGTGATCGGCCGGCCAACCCTGGCGGCGCCGAGCGCGACGATACTCTTGCCCTCCGGCGTGTCGTCGGACAGCGAGGCCATCACCGCCGCCTCGGCGAGCTGCGTCTCGGTGACGCCGGGCGCGGGATAGAACGCGGTTGCCTGGCGGTTGCCGTGCGTGATCGTGCCGGTCTTGTCGAGCAGCAGCACGTCGACGTCGCCGGCCGCTTCGACCGCGCGACCCGACGTCGCGATGACGTTCGCCTGGATCATGCGGTCCATGCCGGCGATGCCGATCGCGGACAGGAGGCCGCCGATCGTCGTCGGGATGAGGCAGACGAGCAGCGCGACGAGCACGGCCAGGGTCACCGTGTGCGCCGTGCCGCCGGCGGCCGCGGTCTCCTTCGCCGCGAACAGGCTGAACGGATACAGCGTCACCGTGACGAGCAGGAACACGATCGTGAGGCCGGCGAGCAGGATGTCGAGCGCGATCTCGTTCGGCGTCTTCTTGCGCTTCGCGCCTTCGACCATCGAGATCATGCGATCGAGGAAGCTCTCGCCTGGCTTCGTCTTGATCTCGACGACGAGCCAGTCCGACAGCACGGTCGTGCCGCCGGTGACCGCGCTGCGATCGCCGCCGCTCTCGCGAATGACCGGCGCACTCTCGCCGGTGATCGCGCTCTCGTTGACCGACGCGACGCCCTCGATGATCTCGCCGTCGCCGGGGATGATCTGCCCGGCCTCGACGAGCACGATGTCGCCGGGCCGCAACTGCGACGACGGCTTCTCGGTCCTCGCCGCGTCTCGCGATCGACCGTCGAGCACGACCGCGCCGACGTCCTTGCGTGCCTTGCGCAGGCTATCGGCCTGGGCCTTGCCGCGGCCCTCGGCCATCGCCTCGGCGAAGTTCGCGAACAGGACGGTGAACCACAGCGACAGGCTGATCGCGCCGATGAAGCCGGCACCTGTATCGCCCGCGCCGGTGACGAGCGCGTGGACGAACAGGAGCGTCGTGAACGCGCTGCCGACCTCGACGACGAACATGACCGGATTTCTGATCATGCGGCGCGGGTCGAGCTTGACCAGCGCATCGCGGATCGCGCGGCGGACGATCGGTCCGTCGAACAGCGGGCGAGCGGATACACGAGGATGGATCGACATGGCTAGAGCACCAGATGCTCGACGATCGGGCCGAGCGCGAGGGCAGGGAGGAACGACAGCGCGCCGACGAGCAGCACGACGCCGACGAGGAGGAGCACGAACAAGGGGCCGGTCGTCGGTAGCGTGCCCGACGACGGCGGAACGACCTTCTTGCGCGCGAGCGAGCCCGCGATCGCGAGCGTCGGGATGATGATCCAGTAGCGCGCGACGAACATGCAGATGCCGCCCGCTGTCGCGAAGAACGTGCCGCTCGCGGTCAGGCCGGCAAACGCAGAGCCGTTGTTGTTGCCCTGCGAGATGAACGCGTACAGCACCTCGGAGAACCCGTGTGGCCCATGGTTCGCGAGGGCCTTCGTGTAGGTCTCGCCGGCGAGACACGCGAACGCAGTCCCGAGCAGCACCGCCGCGACCGGCACGAGGATCGCGAGCGAGGCCATCTTCATCTCGTATGCCTCGATCTTCTTGCCGAGGAACTCGGGCGTGCGGCCGACCATCAGGCCGGCGATGAACACGGCGACGATCGCGAAGATGAGCATGCCGTAGAGGCCCGAGCCGACGCCGCCGAATGCAACCTCGCCGAGCGCCATCAGGAACATCGGCGACAGCGCACCGAGGGGCGTGTAGCTGTCGTGCATCGAGTTGACCGAGCCGTTCGACGCCGCGGTCGTCGTCGTCGCCCACAGCGCCGACGCGGAGATGCCGAACCGCGCCTCCTTGCCCTCCATGTTGCCGCCGGGCTGGAGCTCCGAAGCCTCCTGGTCCACCGCGAGCGTCTCGACCGCCGGGTTGCCTGCCTGCTCCTGCTGGAGCGTCAGTGCGACGAATGGCACGGTGAGAATCGCCATCGCGACGAACAGCGCGACGCCCTGCTTCTTGTTGCCGATCATCCGGCCGAACGTGAAGCACAGCCCGCCTGCGATGATCAGGATCGCGAGGTCCTCGAAGAAGTTCGAGACCGGCGTCGGGTTCTCGAGCGGGTGCGCCGAGTTGACGTTGTAGTAGCCGCCGCCGTTGGTGCCGAGCTGCTTGATCGCGACCTGCGACGCGACGGGGCCGACCGCGATCGGCTGCTCGCTCACCTCACCCTGCGCGTCGAGCAGCGCGGCGGTCTCGCGACCCTCGAACGTCTGCGGAACGCCCTCGCGGACGAGGATCACCGCGAGCACGATCGACAGCGGCAGCAGGATGTACAGCGTCGAGCGCGTCAGATCGACCCAGAAGCTGCCGACCGCATCGGCGTGCTTGCGCGTGAAGCCGCGGATCAGCGCGACGAGTACGGCCATACCGGTCGCCGCCGACACGAAGTTCTGCACGCCGAGCGCGGCCGCCTGGACGAGATGGCTCATCGTCCCTTCGCCGCCGTACGTCTGCCAGTTCGTGTTCGTGCCGAAGCTGACCGCGGTGTTGAACGCGATGCGAGGGTCGACGTTCGGCAGGTCGTTCGGGTTGAGCGGCAGGTGTGCCTGCAGCCGCTGCAGCCCGTAGACGAACAGGATGCCGAGGATGTTGAACAGCATCACGGCGAACGCGTACTGCTTCCACGACTGCTCGTGCTCGGCCTTGACGCCGAACAGGCGGTACAGCCCGCGCTCGACGGGCCCGAGGACCTTCTGCGCGAACCGGGCTCTACCGGTGTAGACGCGAGCCATGTACGCGCCGAGCGGTACGCCGAGCGCGACGAGCGCGACTGCGTAGAGGATGATCTGGCCGATGCCGGCGGCGGTCATTGCAGCTTCTCCGGCTTGAACAGCGCGATGAACAGGTAGACGAGGAGCCCGACGGACAGGATTCCGGCGAGCCAGAACAGCGTGGTCACGGCATCACCTCCATCACATCCGGTCGAAGAACCGCACCATCGCGATCGAGATCGCGAGCAGCACGGCGAGCAAGAGCAGATACAGAAGATCGAACATGAGGTCCTCCTCAGAACCACGCGGTCACGCCGAGCGTGACGGTGTCCTGCATGGTCCGATTCGGGATCGCGGTCAGCGTGGCGGGAACGATCACGACATCGCCGCCGAAGTAAGCGTCGTCTGCGGCGTGATCGTGGCGGTACTCGAGGCGGATCGATGCGTGATCGATCGGTTGATACGCGAGCGTCGCGGTGCCCTCGGCGACCCACTCGACGGGCCAGAAGATGGGGCTCGCGACAAGCGTGCCGTTCTCGGCCCGGTGCTCGCGGAAGTAGTCGCCGCGCACCGCCGCGTAGAGCTCGTCCGTCACCGCGAGCTTCGCGTACAGCGCACCCGCCGCCCACCAGCTCGTGCCGATGCGATTTGGTTCGAATCCCGCGTCGACTTGCGCACCGAGGCTGACGACCTCGTTCACCGGGAACTGGACATACGCGTCGAACAGATTTCGCCATGGCTGGCCCTCGGGCGACCCGTCCGGTCGCTCGATGCCGCCGAAGTAGAGGACCTGGGCGAACGTCGAGTTGACGTTGTATCCCGCGGAGACCGCGACGCTGGGAGTGCCGTTGTTGTCGACGACCGAGTTCCAGCCGTTGTAGACGTGCAGCTTGCCGATCCACTCGCCGCCGAGCGGATGCGAGACGGTCGCCCCCGTGTGATAGAACGGCAGCCCGAAGAACAGGTTCGAACGCGACCAGTTCCAGTTGTCCTTCACCGCGAACACCTCGGGGCCGATCGGCGAAGGAAATAGCCCCGCCTCGACGACGAAATCGGACTTCTTCGCGCTCACCGTCGCGGTCTGCACGTACTTCCACAGCTCGCCATCGCTCGTGTCGACGCTCGGCGTGCCCGGACTCACCGGCTCGGCGAGGTAGTAGGTCGAGGGCGTGTGACCCCATTGGACGATGATGTGTCCGGTCGCCGGACCGATATCGCCCTTGATCTCGAGCGCGACGTTCGACAGCGTGAACGTGCGGCTCCGGTTGTCGAATCCGCGCAGGTTCGTGAGCCGATTCGACGGGTCCTGGGCGTCGAGCTGGTAGTACTCCTCGAAGTAGCCACCGACGGTGATCTTGGCCTTATCCTCGTCTGCCGGCTGAGCCGATGCGCGGTTCCCGATAAGGAGCGCGATGCTCGTGATCGTCGTTCGCATATCCGCGGGAACAAGTAGCGTCAGCGACCTCAAGACCGCATCAAGGCGCCGACCACTTCGCGTCAACACGGGCATCGGATTGCACCCGATATGCCAGTCGCCGTCGGTTTCGAACCTCATGACAAGGTTCGAATGGCATCAAGATCCCGTAAAGGCCCGCTACAGCCTCGGTGCGGTTCGGCTACGTCGCTGCGAGCGATGCACGAGCAGCGCGAGCGCCAGCACGACACACGCGAGCGAGAGCGTTCCCTCGGTGCCGAGCGGACGATCCTGCGTGACGGCGATGATCGCGCGCGGAACGCCAATGATCAGCAGCAGTACGCCGAGGACGACGTCTTCCCAGCGTGCTGGTGCCATGGGGCGCATGCAAACACGCGGTGCAGCGCACGTGCCACGGGAGCTACGTACGTGCCGGCTCGTCGAGCAGTCGGTAGCCGACGCCCGGTTCGGTCGTCAGCCAGCGTGGCCGCGCTGGATCGTCCTCGACCTTGCGGCGAAGCGCGGCCATGTGGACGCGCAGATAGTGCGTCTGATGCGTGCTGCGCGGTCCCCAGACTTCCTGCAGGAGCTGGCGATGCGTGAGCACCTTGCCCGCGTGGCGCGCGAGGAGCGCGAGCAGCTTGTACTCGATCGGCGTCAGGTGAATCGTCCGCGTGCCGACGCTGACCTCGTGGCGTGCCTGGTCGATGCGGATCGGCCCGACCGCGAGCACCGGATCATCGGGCGTTCGTTGTGCCCGCGCGTGGCGGAGCGCGACGCGGATCCGCGCCAAGAGCTCGCTCGTGCCGAACGGCTTCGTCAGGTAGTCGTCGGCGCCCGCGTCGAGTGCGGTGACCTTGTCGTCCTCGCGATCGCGCGCCGACAGCACGATCACGGGCGCCGCCGACCACGTGCGGAGGCTGCGCACGAATGTCAGGCCGTCGCCATCGGGCAGACCGAGATCGAGCAGGATCGCCGACGGTACGCTCTCGGTCGCGAGGCGCTCGGCAGCCGCGAGCGTGCCCGCTTCGATCACGCGAAAGCCGTGGCTGTGCAACGCCGCCGACAGGAAGCGGCGCATCGGCGCCTCGTCCTCGACGATCAGCACGGTATCTGCGGCCGCCGTCACGATGCCCTCGCGAGCTCGTCGAGATCCGGCGGCGTGCCGCGATCGGGAAACCGCACGCGAAAGCTCGCGCCACCGCCGGCGCGAGACGCCGCTTCGATCGAGCCGCCGTGGGCGAGCGCGACCGCGCGACAGACCGCGAGGCCGAGGCCGACGCCGCCGTCGCGCTTGCCGCTGGCGCGGAAGAACTTCTCGAACACCTGATCGGCAGGGCCGGGCGGAAGGCCGGGGCCGCGGTCGAGCACCTCGACGATCGCGGTCTTTCCCTCGCGCGCTGCGCGCACCTCGATCGCGCAGCCGCTCGGCGTGTGCTTCGCCGCGTTCTCGACGAGATTGATCAGCAGCTGCTCGAACAGGATCGGGTCGACGTGCGCGAGCTCGTCGGTGACCGCGACCGTCACCGGATGATCGGCGAGCTCGGGCTCGAGCCTGCCGAGCGCCGAACCGACGAGCTCCTCGAGAGGCACCCACTCGCGCCGAGGCTCGGCGCCGGTCTCGACCTTCGTGATCGAGAGCAGATTGGTGAGGATCCGCGACAGCCGCTGCGCCTCGCCGACGATCGTATCGAGCGGTTCGCGTTGCGCGCCCACCGCGTCGTCGCGCAACGACGTCGCCATGCCGGTGATGACTGCAAGCGGCGTGCGAAGGTCGTGAGATACCGACGAGAGCAGCGTGCTCCGGAGCTCCTCGGCGCGCGCCTGGAGCGCGCGGTCTCGACTCTCTGCCTCGGCGGCGCGTACGCGTTGCACGAGGCTGCCGATCGCGATGCCGATCGCGAGCATCACGGCAAACGTGATGAGGAAGCTCCGATCGGTGACCGCGAACGTGTGAATCGGCTCGACGAAGAAGAAGTCGAACGCCGCGGCCGACAGCACCGCCGCAGTGAGGCCCGGACCACGCCCGCCGAGCGCCGCGACGACAACGGCGAGCAGGTACACCATTGCCTGATCGGCGTGACTCGCGTACGGCGTCGCGACCACGCCGAGCGCCGTCGCCGCTGCGACCGTCACCAGTGCGACCGCGTACGCCCTGACCTGGAGGTGCCGTGGCTCAGGCACCCAGACACCCTACCGCGTTCGTCGCACGCGCGCTTTCGGCAGCTTGTAGCGGTTCTTGATGCCGTGAATTCCGAACAGGACCATGCAGATGCCGAGCGTCGCAGGCGCACCGATCGGACCGGTTCTCAGAACGTCGGACCCGATGCCGGCCGCGCCGACGAGGATCGAGCCCATGTAGATCGCAACATCCTCCACATCTCGTGGCTACCTGGGACCTTCGCTCGAAGGCCATCAAGGAACCGGCCACGGAGATCAAGAGCACGTAAAGATCTACAGCTCGATCTGGGCGCCGAGCTCGACGACGCGGTTCGGCGGCAGGTTGAAGAACGCGGTCGGCGCGCGGGCGTTGCGCGCGAGGAACGAGAACAGCGTCTTGCGCCAGCGCGCGATCGGCGCCTTGCCCGTCGTCAGCAGGGTCTCGCGGCCAAGGTAATACGTCGTGTCAGCGGGCGAGACGATCAGCGCCTGCTTGCCGCAGCGCGCGAGGATCCGCGGCACGTCGGCCTGCTGCATGAAGCCGACGGCCGCGACGACGCGCCAGAACCCGTGCCCGAGCTCGCGCACGGTCAGCTGCAGGTTGCCGACGACGAACGGCACGTTCTGCGTCACGACCGAGAGCAACACGACCTGCTTGTGCAGCACCTTGTTGTGCTTGACGTGGTGGAGCAGGACGTTCGGCATGCCGTTGGTGGCCGAGGACATGAACACCGCGGTGCCCGGCACGCGCGGCAGCGCCTGCGTCCCCGGATCCTCGAGGAACAGCTGGTCGTCGAGCGCGCCCGCGGCGATCGTCGTCGCGAGCTCGCGGCGACCGCGCCACCACGTCGTCATCAGCCCGAACAGCGCCGCGCCGACCGCGAGCGGGAACCAGCCGCCGGCCGCGATCTTCGCAGCATTCGCCGAGAAGAACGTCAGGTCGATGGCGACGAACGGGATGAAGATCGCGAGCGCCTTCGCCAGCGAGTAGGACCAGTTATAGCGGCAGACGAGGAAGTACAGGAACGACGTGATCGCCATCGTGCCCGTGACCGCGATGCCGTATGCGGCGGCGAGGTTCGAGCTCGACTGGAACACGAGGACGAGCCCGACACACGAGGCCATCAGCAGGTGGTTGACCTCGGGGATGTAGATCTGGCCTTCGATCTTGCTCGACGTGTGGACGACCTTGACGCGCGGCATGTAGCCGAGCTGGACCGCCTGGCTCGTCAGCGAGAACGCGCCGGAGATCAGCGCCTGAGACGCGATGATCGCCGCGGTCGTCGCGAGGACGAGCATCGGCAGGATCAGCGCCTTCGGCACGAGATCGTAGAAGCCGTTCGAGACCTTCGTGCCGTGCTCGAGGAACAGCGCGCCCTGGCCGAAGTAGTTGAGCAGAAGGCCCGGGAACACGACGAACGACCACGCGAGCCGGATCGGCGTCTTGCCGAAGTGACCCATGTCCGCATAGAGCGCCTCGGTACCGGTGACGCAGAGGACGACCGAGCCGAGCAGGAGGAACGAGTGCAGCCCGCCGTGCGCGAGGAAGATCACCGCGTGGTGCGGGCTGACCGCCTGGAGCACGACCGGGTTGCGGATGATGTACGGCAAGCCCGCGGCGCCGATCGCGGCGAACCACAGCAGCATCACCCAGCCCGCGACGGAGCCGATCTTCGCGGTGCCAAATCGCTGCACGCTGAACAGCGCGACGAGCACGAGCACGGCGGCCGGGACGACGAAGTCCGACAGGCGATGCGAGTACTCCGAGAGCCCCTCCATCGCGCTCAGCACCGAGATCGCCGGCGTGATCACGCCATCGCCGTAGAGCAAGCCCGCACCGAACAGCGCGAGCAGGATCGGGATGCCGAGGCGCACCGATCGCTTCGCCTTCTGCGAGACCAGCGCGGCGAGCGCGAGGATGCCGCCTTCGCCCTTGTTGTCGGCGCGAAGTACGAAGAAGAGGTACTTCACGACGACGATCAGCATCAGCGACCAGAACACCAGCGAGAGCACGCCGAGCACGTTCGGAAGCGTCGGCGCGACCGCGTGCTTGTTCTTGGCCAGGAGGCACTCGTTGAGTGCATAGAGCGGCGACGTACCGAGGTCGCCGTAGACGACGCCGAGCGCGCCGAGACAGAGCCAGAGCAGCTCCTTGCGCGACGCCGGCGCATGAACGTGCGGAACGTGTCCCGCACCGATAGCTAGCTGACTCACAGAACGAGGTAACTAGACCACGCGGCATTTGCGCCGACAGTCTCACCACGCCGTGAGCCCGAATCTTAACGCGTTCTTTACAGCTCGATCTGCAGGCCGAGCTCGACGACGCGGTTGGGCGGCAGATTGAAGAATGCCGTCGGCGGACGCGCGTTGCGTGCGAGGAACGAGAACAGAAGCTTTCGCCACCGCGCGACGCCGGACTTGCCGCTCGTCAGCAACGTCTGTCGGCCGAGGTAGTACGTCGTATCGCTCGTGTTGACGACGAGATTGTGCTTCTCGCAGCGCGCGAGGATCTTGGGGACGTTCGGCTGCTGCATGAAGCCGACGCGCGCGACCACGCGGTAGAACCCGTGCGAGAGCTCGCGTACGTCGAGCGACTTGTTGCCGGTCACGAACGGCACGTTCTGCGTGACGATCGACAGGAGCACGACCTGCTTGTGGAGCACCTTGTTGTGCTTCACGTGATGGAGCAGCACGTTCGGCATGCCGTCGGTGCCCGACGACATGAACACCGCGGTGCCGCTGACGCGCGGCAGAGGCGTCATGCCGATGTCCGCGAGGAACATCTCGTCGGCAATCGTGCCGCCTTCGAGGATCTTCGACAGCTCGAACCGGCCGCGCCACCACGTCGTCATGATCGCGAACAGGCCGAGGCCAACGGCGAGCGGGAACCAGCCGCCGTCGGCGAGCTTGACGAAGTTCGCCGAGAAGAACGAGTAGTCGATCAGCATCAGCGGGATATAGAGCCCGAGCGCGGCGCCCATCGACCAGCCCCAGTTGACCCGACAGATCCGGAAGAACAGGAACGACGTGATCGACATCGTGCCGGTGACCGCGATGCCGTACGCGGCGGCGAGCTTCGTGCTCGTCCCGAACGCGAACACGAGCGCGAGGCACGCGACCATGAGGATCCAGTTGATCTCCGGGATGTAGATCTGACCCTCGGCCTTGCTCGACGTGTGGACGACCTTGACGCGCGGCAGGAAGCCGAGCTGGACGGCCTGGTTCGTCAGCGAGAACGCGCCGGAGATCAGCGCCTGCGACGCGATGATCGCCGCCATCGTCGCGAGGATGACCATCGGGATGAGGAGCGGCGTGCCCGACACGAGGTCGTAGAACGCGTTCGACACGTTCGCACCCTCGTGGAGGTAGAGCGCCCCTTGGCCGAAGTAGTTGAGGAGCAGACCGGGGAACACGACCGTCGACCACGCGAGGCGGATCGGCGTGCGGCCGTAGTGACCCATGTCGGCGTAGAGCGCCTCACATCCGGTGATGCAGAGGACGACCGAACCGAGCAGCAGGTAGCCCTGCATGCCGTGCGTCGCGAGGAACATCGCCCCGTAGTGCGGCGACAGCGCCTTCAGCACCTCGGGGTACTTGATGATGTAGGGCACGCCGACCGCGGCGATCGACAGGAACCACAGGAGCATGATCCAGCCGAACACCGAGCCGATCTTGCCGGTGCCGTACTTCTGGACCCAGAACAGGCCGACGAGGATCGCGGCCGAGATCGGCACGACGAGCGACGCGAAGCTCGAGTTCTGTTCCTTGAGGCCCTCGACCGCGGACATGACCGAGATCGCCGGGGTGATGATGCCCTCGCCGAACAAGAGGCCCGTGCCGAACAGCGCGAGCAGGATCGGGATCGCGAGCCGGGTCCGCGACGCGGGCTGCTTCTGGGCGACCAGCGCCGCCAGCGCGAGCGTGCCGCCTTCGCCCTTGTTGTCGGCGCGCAGCACGAACACCAGGTACTTCACGATCACGACCAGGATCAGCGACCAGACGAACAGCGACAGGATGCCGAGGATGTTGTCGGCCTCGATGACGCGCTGGACGGCCGGCCCCGCGGGGCCGAACACCAGTTTGCCGGTCTCGACGGCGGCGTGGTGCGGGTTTTGATGAGTGAAGCACTCGCGCATCGCGTAGAGCGGCGACGTGCCGATGTCGCCGTACACGACGCCCAGGGCGCCCAGCGACAACCAGGCGAGCTCCTTGCGCGAATGAGGATGGTGTCCTTGGCCGTGCGCGGCATGCGCGTGGTGCGACGAATGGACACCGGTGTGGTCACGACGTCGGGCGCCCGACTCGTTGACCTTGACAGCAGGTTCAGTCACGTGGTCCCCCTCTTAGTACCAAGACGGCGGGGTTGACAGTGATCCCGACGGCGGGATATCGCATCCCCCACTTCCCTCAGGAGAACCCCGTGAATCTGAACACTTGGAGAGGGCTACGCGTTGCCTTTCTTGCGCTTGCACTGATCGCGTTCGCTGCGTGCGACAAGGGTAAGAAAGGCGATGGCGGTGGCGGCGGGAGCACGGGCGGTGGCGCGTCGGCGACGGGGCCGATCAAGATCGGCCATTTCGCGTCGATGACGGGTCCGCAGGCGACGTTCGGCATCTCGACGGATCAAGCGATCCGGCTCGCGATCAAGGAGCGCAACGCCAAGGGCGGCGTCAAGGGGCGCAAGATCGAGCTCGTCACGATCGACGACGCCGGCAAGCAGAGCGAGGCCGCGACCGCGGTCACGCGCCTCATCAATGACGATCACGTCGTCGCGGTCCTCGGCGAGGTCGCCTCGTCGCTGTCGCTCGCGGGCGGTCCGATCGCGCAGAAGGCGAAGATCCCGATGATCTCTCCGTCGTCGACGAATCCCGACGTCACGGACATCGGCGACTACGTGTTCCGCGTCTGCTTCCTCGACGACTTCCAGGGCTGGGTCGACGCGAAGTTCGCGAAGGACAACCTGAAGGCGACGAAGGCCGCGATCCTCTACGACCAGGCGCAGGCGTACTCGAGCGGCCTTGCCGACTACTTCGACAAGGCGTTCAAGGACCTCGGTGGCACCATCGTCACCAAGCAGGCCTACACGGGCGGCAACCTCGAGATCAGCTCGCAGCTGCAGTCGATCAAGGGCTCGGGCGCCGAGGTCGTGTTCCTCCCCGGCTACTACTCGGATGCAGGCACGATCATCCGCAAGGCGCGCGAGGCGGGCATCACCGCGCCGTTCCTCGGCGGCGACGGCTGGGACAGCGAGGAGCTGCCGAAGATCGCGGGCGACGCGATCAACGGCAACTACTTCTCGAACCACTACGCGCCCGAGGAAGATCGCCCCGAGGTGAAGAACTTCGTCGAGAACTTCAAGAAGGAGTACGGCAAGACGGCCGACGGCCTCGCCGCGCTCGGCTACGACGCCGCGCTCGTCCTGTTCGACGCGATGGAGCGCGCTCCGTCGCTCTCCGGTAAGGACCTCCGCGACGCGCTCGCCGCGACGAAGGGCTTCACGGGGGTCACCGGCACGTTCTCGATCGACGAGAACCGCAACGCTCAGAAGTCGGCCGTCATCATCGAGTACAAGGGCGGCAAGCAGACGATGGCCGCCCGCATCGAGAAGAAGTGACGGTCGCGCTCCTCGCCGACCCCGGGCGGTTCGAGCTCCTCTCGAACGCGCTCACGACGAGTGATCTCGTCCAGACGACGATCAACTTCCTCGCCGTCGGCGGCCTCTACGCGCTGATCGCACTGGGCTACACGCTCGTCTACGGCATCCTGCGCTTCATCAACTTCGCGCACTCCGATGTCGTGTCATGGGGCGCGTGGATCGCGCTGTCGATCGCGACCGGCGCGGGCTGGCTCGCGTCGTCCGAGACGCCGGGCTACGCGATGCCGCTCGTGCTCGTCGGCGCGATGCTGGTGTGCGCGGCGATGGGCGTCACGATCGAGCGGCTCGCGTACCGGCCGCTGCGCAAGGCCCCGCGGCTCAACGTGCTGATCACGGCGATCGGCGTGTCGCTGTTTCTCCAGAACGTCGGCCTGCTCGACAAGTTCTTCGGCAACCGGCCGAAGACGATCAAGACACTGCTTCCGAACGAGGTCGTCGGTCACCTCGCCGGCGTCGACGTCCGCCTGCTCGATGCGCTGACGATCGCGCTCACGATCATCCTCGTGATCTTCCTCGAGCGCATCGTCTACTACACGCGCATGGGACGCGCGATGCGCGCGGTCTCGTTCGACGAGCGCACCGCGTCGCTGATGGGCGTCAACGTCAACGTCGTCGTGTCGCTGACGTTCGCGATCGGCTCGGCGCTCGCCGCGGCGGGCGGCATCCTGTTCGCGCTCCGCAACGACCTCCGCATGACCGCGGATACGTCGTGGGTGCTGCTTGGCCTCAAGGCGTTCGTCGCCGCGGTCGTCGGCGGCATCGGCAACGTGCGCGGTGCGGCGGCGGGCGCGATGCTGATCGCGTTCGTCGAGGTGTTTGTCCACCGCTACATCAACGCGATGTTCCCGGACAAGTCCTGGGTCGGTCAGCTCCAGGACATCTACGTGTTCGGCATCCTGATCGTCGTGCTGCTGTTCAAGCCGAGCGGCCTGCTCGGCAAGACGACGGTGGAGAAGGTATGACGATGCGCTCGGTGCAAGATCGCGTCGCCGGGCTTCGCCCGCCGCTCGCGCTCGCGCTCGGCAAGTCGGTGCTGCCGTTCCTCGGCGCGATCCTCGTCGCGTTCGTGATCGACAAGGTCGTCGGCCCGGCGGTCGGCGCGACGTGGAGCAAGATCCTGCTCGACGTCGGCATCGCGATCCTGCTCGCCGGCTCGCTCAACGTCGTCAACGGCTACGCCGGTCAGTTCTCGATCGGCCACGCCGGCTTCATGCTCGTCGGCGGCTATGCGGCCGCATGGCTCACGTTCTACGGCTCGGTCCACTTCTTCGGCACGAAGGAGACGGTCGGCGGCTTCCTCGGCAACGGCGAGCTCTTGTTCCTCGGCGGCTGTCTGCTCGGCGGACTCATCGCGTCGGTGTTCGGCGTGCTCGTCGGCCTGCCATCGCTGCGCCTGCGCGGCGACTACCTCGCGATCGTCACGCTCGGCTTCGGCGAGATCGTCCGCGTGCTCGGTCAGATCACGGCGCGCCAGCCGAAGAACGTCAAGGAGATCAGCGAGCGCACGCTCGGCGAGCTCTCGAACAACCTCGGTGGCGCCGAGGGCTTCTCGCAGATCCCCGGCTACACGACGCTGTTCTTCGTCTACCTGTTCGCGTGCGTGCTGCTCGTGCTCGTCTTCCGGCTCAAGTACTCGAGCCAGGGCCGCGCGCTGCTCGCGATCCGCGAGAACGAGATCGCGGCGGAGGCGATGGGCGTCGACACGACGCGCGCGAAGGTCACCGCGTTCGTGTTCGGCGCGTTCTTCGCGGGCATCGGCGGCTCGCTGTACGCGCACCAGGTCGGCGCGCTCGATCCCAAGGAGCTCGGCTTTCTCAAGTCGATCGACCTCGTCATCATCGTCGTGATCGGCGGCATGGGCTCGATCACCGGCGTCGTGCTGGGCGCATCGATCCTCGTGATCCTGCCCGAGGTGTTCCGCCAGTTCGCGGACTACCGCATGATCGTCTACGCGCTCGCACTGATCGTCGTGATGATCCTGCGCCCGCAGGGAATCATGGGCGTGAAGGAGCTGTGGGAGACGTCGCTGTGGCGCCGGCTCGTCGCGAAGATCCGGAGGAAGTCGTGACGAGCGCGCTCAAGATCGACAAGCTGTCGCTCGCGTTCGGCGGCCTCAAGGCGGTCAGCGACTTCTCGATGGACATGCCGAAGGGCTGCCTCTACGGCCTCATCGGCCCGAACGGCGCCGGCAAGACGACCGTGTTCAACCTGCTGACCGGCGTGTACAGGCCCGACACCGGCTCGGTGCACCTCGGCGACACGCGCATCGACGGCAAGAAGCCGAACCAGATCGCGCGGGCCGGCATGGCGCGCACGTTCCAGAACATCCGCCTGTTCGGCGAGCTTTCGGTGATCGACAACGTCCGCACCGCCGCCGGCCTGCGCACGAGGAGCGGCTGGTTCCGCACGCTCGTCCGCTCGCCGATGCACGTCGCCGAGGAGCGCGCGATCACCGAGCGCAGCCTCGAGCTGCTCGACATCCTCGGCATCACGCACCGCATGGACGAGCAGGCAAAGAGCCTGCCGTACGGCGACCAGCGCCGCCTCGAGATCGCGCGCGCGCTCGCGACCGAGCCGAAGGTGCTGCTCCTCGACGAGCCGGTCGCCGGCATGAACACGCAGGAGAAGCGCGAGATGCGCGGCCTCATCCAGTCGCTGCGCCAGCAGTTCGGCGTGTCGATCCTGCTCATCGAGCACGACATGGGCCTCGTCATGGAGATCTGCGAGAAGATCACCGTCATCGATCACGGCGTGACGATCGCGGTCGGTACGCCCAAGCAGATCCAGGACGACCCGGCGGTCATCGAGGCGTACCTCGGCGTGCCCGAGGAGGCCGAGTCGATTCCGCCGGCCACCGCGGCGCCTCACACCGACGAGCCCGAGGCTTCGGTCAAGGAGAGCACCTGATGTCGCTCCTCGAGATCAAGGACCTCGACGTCCACTACGGCGGCATCCACGCGCTCAAGGGCGTGACGATGCACGTCGACAAGGGCGAGGTCGTCACGCTGATCGGCGCGAACGGCGCCGGCAAGACGACGACGCTGCGCGCGATCTCCGGCCTCGTGAGGCCGTCGCGCGGCAGCGTCCGGTTCAACGACGAGATCATCAACGAGGGCTCCGCGGCACAGAGCGCTCGGCCGTGGTGGACGACGCTGTCGTCGGCCGCGTCGTGGACGCGCCTGCTCAAGAAGATCTATCACGCGGGTTCGCACGAGGGCCTCGGCGCACACGCGATCGTCGCGCGCGGTCTCGTCCACGCGCCCGAGGGTCGCGGCATCTTCTCGAACATGACCGTCGACGAGAACCTCGAGATCGGCGCGTTCCTCCGCAAGGATCGCGCGCAGGTCACGAGGGACAAGGCGCACGCGTTGACGCTGTTCCCGCGCCTCAAGGAGCGCCTGTCGCAGAACGCCGGCACGCTGTCGGGCGGCGAGCAGCAGATGCTCGCGATCGCACGCGCGATCCTGTCGCGGCCCAAGCTCCTCCTGCTCGACGAGCCGTCGCTCGGCCTCGCGCCGCAGATCGTCGCGCTGATCTTCAAGATCGTGAAGACGATCGCCGCCGAGGGCACGACGATCCTGCTCGTCGAGCAGAATGCTCACATGGCGCTCGGCGTCGCCAGCCGCGCTTACGTGCTCGAGGTTGGCCAGATCGTCCTCGACGGTGCGGCCGCGGACCTCGCGAAGAACGACCAGATTCGTAAGGCGTATCTCGGTATTCATGACTAGGGAACACCGCTGTTACCGGCCTGTCCGGTGGACAAAGTGTTCCGACGCTCGGCTTGCCCACGCCGGATCGCGACTTCATCATCGCGCCCCATGAAGCGTTACCTTGCCTCGATCGTGTTCCTCGCCGCGTGCGGCTCGAAGGCCGCGCCCACCACGACCACGCCGCCGACCGGAGAGACCGGCGGTAGCGCCGCCGTCGCGACGCTGCCCGACGTTCCGTTCGAGCAGCTCGATCAGGACCAGCGCGTCGAGTTCATGAAGCAGAAGGTGATGCCGGCGATGAAGCCGATCTTCCAGAACCACGACGCGACGAAGTACGCCGAGTTCTCGTGCAAGACCTGCCACGGCGAGCAGGCCGCGCAGGGCCACTTCGACATGCCGAACGCAGATCTTCCGAAGCTCAACTTCGGAGATATGAGCAAGTACAAGAAGGAAGATCTCGAGTGGATGGGCAAGGAGGTAAAGCCCGCGATGGCGAAGCTCCTCTCGCTCCCCGAGTTCACGCCAGAAAATCCTAAGGGCTTTGGCTGCCTGCACTGCCACACGCAGGAGCAGTGAGTAAGCGCGGGCACGCTTATTCGTCGAGCGTGCGTGCGTGGTCGCGCATTGTTGCTCGCAGTCCGCGTTCTCGTGCGTCCAAGGCGTAACGCGCTCGTTTCTACGTAGGGGCACGTGCGTTGCAACCTTGTTGGTTCGTCAACCAACAGGAGGGCAGTCATGCCGGATAACAAGAACAACCAGGGCCAGAATCAGAACAAGCAGCAGGGCGTCGAGCGCGAGCAGCAGGGGAATCTCGGTCAGAACCAGAACCAGGATCGTCAGCGCCAGAGCCAGGGCGGACAGCAGGGCGGCCAGGGCAAGCAGTCGACCGAGATCGAGAAGGATGATCGCCAGCAGATGGGGAACCAGGGCGGCGATCGCGATCGCAACATCGAAGGTGGCGACGTGTCGCGCACCGGCCAGCAGGGCCAGGGCGGGATGAACCGCGACCAAAATCGCGACCGTAACCGCTAGTTGATCACATTCTGACGTGATCACGACGAGGTAGCCGAGGCTGTTCGGCTACCTCGTCGTCGTTCTTTCGGCTAGATTCCGCCCCTCATGGCCACGGCGTCTCACGATCTGTCTCACCACGTCCATCACGAGGACGAGACGGAGCACAACCGTTCGGGAGAGCGCCGCACGCTGATCGTCGTCGTCCTGACGGCATTCATGATGGTCGGCGAGCTGCTCGTCGGCTGGTGGACCGGATCGACGGCGCTCAAGGCCGACGGCTGGCACATGGGGACGCACGTCGGCGCGCTCGGCTTCACGCTGATCGCGTACTGGTACGCGCGCACCCGCGCCGGCGACGACACGTTCAGCTTCGGTACCGGAAAGATCTACGCGCTCGCCGGCTACACGAGCGCGATCATCCTCGTCATCGTCGCGCTGTGGCTCGCGGTCGAGGGCATCGAGAAGCTCGTCGACTACGAGAACGTCAACTACAACGAGGCGCTGCCGATCGCCGCGCTCGGCCTCGGCGTGAACCTCCTGTCGGCGTTCCTGCTCGGCAAGTCGCACCAGTACGGCCACTCGCACGGCCATGGTCACGCGCATGGTCACGACCACGGTCACGGCCATGGCCACGGTCACGCGAACGGCAAGAATGGCCACGCGCACGGGCACGGGCACGCGCTGTTGCGCGAGAACGACGGGACGCCGATCGAGGCGGGCACGCTCGACTTCAACCTGCGCGCTGCGTACATCCACATCATGGCCGACGCATTCACGTCGGTCCTCGCGATCTCGGCGCTCCTCCTCGGCAAGTATGCCGGCCTCTGGTACTTCGACCCGCTCATGGGCCTGGTCGGCGCCGCCGTCATCACGTGGTGGTCGGTGACGCTGTGCCGGCAGGCGAGCCGCCAGCTGCTCGACGTCGTGTCGTCGCCGCGCCACGAGGACGTCGTGCGCAAGAAGCTCGAGGCGATCGACGACGTTCGCGTCGCCGACCTGCACGTGTGGGAGCTCGGCCCTGGACGCCGGAGCTGCATCGTCTCGGTCGTGACCGCGACGCCGCGCGAGCTCGAGTACTACCGGCAGGCGGTGCTGACCGCGCTTCCGGTCGCTCACCTGACGATCGAGATCCATCGCTGCGAGCTGCCCCACGACGAGGTCTGCGCGACTGCTCAAGTTGCGCACCACCACGAGCACTGACCACGATCGTTTGCAGCTCGGCGCTACGGCGACGCTTCTAATCCCTTGAATCTAGCGGTCTGCGGCTGGTCCGTGCTTTGCTGTGGTCCGCCGTACCGTGAAGGGGATCACCGTAGCCATCGTGCTCGCGTTCGTCGCGAGCTGCGCCGCTGATGACGCATCGGAGCCTTTCGTCTCGCTCGCCGAGCAAGAGGCGACCGTCTGCGGCGTCGGCCCGACCGTCAAAGGCATCGACGTCTCCATCTATCAGGGGACGATCAACTGGACCGCGGTCGCCGGCGACGGCGTGAAGTTCGCGTTCATCCGCACGTCCGACGGCCTCAACAGCATCGACTCGAAGTTCGAGTCGAACTGGGCCGGCGCGAAGGCCGCGGGCATCAAGCGCGGCGCGTATCAGTTCTTCCGCCCGGGCCAGGACGCGCTCGCGCAGGCGAATCTGCTGCTGTCGAAGATCAACAACACGATCGGACCCGACGACATGCCGCCGGTGATCGACGTCGAGGCGAGCGACGGCCAGTCGGCCGCGACGATCACCGCGAAGGTCAAGACGTGGATCAATCGCGTGAAGAGCGTGACCGGCCGCGATCCGATCATCTACACGGGCTTCTACTTCTGGCGCGACAGCGTCGGCGCACCGGACATCACGTCGTCGCCGCTGTGGCACGCGCAGTACACGACCGCCGCATGCCCGAACATCCCGCCGCCGTGGGACAACTGGGCGTTCTGGCAGTTCACCTCGTCGGGCACCGTCGCGGGCATCAGCGGCAACGTCGACGTCAATCGCTGGAACGGCGACATGGCGTCGTTCCTCGCGTTCCTCGGCCCGGCCGGCGCGTGCGGCGACATGACCTGCGATGCCGGCGAGACGAAGCTGTCGTGCCCGGCCGACTGCGGTCCGTGCGGCACCGTTGGCTTCGCCGGTGGCGTGATCGACGACGGCGACGCCTGCTTCGAGGGCGGTGGCCCCGAGGCGTCGATGCGCCACGTCAGCGACGCGGGCAAGGACGGCGACCTCGTGTGGACGCACACGACCGAGGACGCGACCGAGGCGAACTACGGCACGTGGCACCTCGTGCTCGAGCAGGCCGGCAAGTACAAGGTCGAGGTCTACACCGACACCGCGTACGCGCAGTCGACGAAGGCGAAGTACGTCGTCGCCGCGGGCACCGCGGAGACCGACGTCGTCGTCGACCAGACCGCCGCCACCGACTGGCAGTCGCTCGGCGAGTTCGAGTTCGCCGAGGGCGGCGAGCAGTGGATTCACCTCGCCGACAACACCGGCGAGCCGCTCGCGGACAACGTACAGCTCGTGTTCGACGCGGTGCGCCTGACGCGCGTCGACGACGGCACGGGCTCGGGCAACGGCGGCGACGAGCTCGACCCGCCGGGCGAGAGCAGCGGCTGCAATGCCGGCGGCGGCCAAGCGGGCGCGTTCGTTCTTGTCGGCCTGATCGGTCTCGGCGGGCTGCGCCGCCGTCGGCGCTAGTCGCCCCGCGGGTTACGCGCGGAGGGCGTGCGAGGGCGCGCCTTGTTGCCGACCGCGGTCGGCTGGACAGCCGCATTCATCGTCGGCGCGCCGACCATGAGATGGCCGGCGTCGTTGTCGAGGTCCTCGCCGCGGATGTTGTTCTTGCCCTGCGACGCGACGGTGTGGGACATCCGGCTCACCTCGCCGACGAGCTCGCGCGAGTTGCCGGGCCACGGACGGAGCAGGCACGCCTCGATCAGCGTCGAGTGAATCTGCAGGGCAGGCTCCGCGGCGCGCACGGCGTCGGCGACGAGGAACGACATCTCGTCGGGCCGGTCGCGCAGCGGCGGCATGTGGAGCTGCATCGAGCCGAGGCGCAGCGCGACCTCCGGCGGCATGCCGAGGTGCTCGAGCGGCATCACCGCGGTCGTGCACACGCGCAGGTTCGGCCGGGTGTCGAGGAGCTTCACGAGCGTCGCCTGGTTCGCGGCGCCCATCTTGCCCGTCTGCTCGAGGACGAGCGTCTCGATCTGCGGCCCCGCGACGCGCTCGAGCGGAACGGCCTGGATCGTCGGGTTGAATACCGCCTCTGGCTTGCCGCGAACGCGCGCGTAGCCGCGGGCCATGCGCCCCTTGCCGACGCCGGGCTCGCCGATGATCAGCAAGTTCTGGCCCTGGTGCGCCGCCTCTTCCATGCGGATCCAGAGCGGGTGCGTGCTGGCGCCGACGATCGCGTCGTGGCGCGTCTCGATCGAGGCGCCCTCGAACCGGCGAACGTCGTCGAGCAGCACGGAGACCGTACGCCCCGTGCGAACGACCGACGGCGCCGTCACCGTGACCTCGCGATCGATCAGCGCGTGGCCGCCCGCGTAGGTGCCGTTGCGGCTGCCGAGGTCCGTGACGACGAACCGGCGGTCCTTCCACAGGATGCGCGCGTGCTGGCGGCTGATGCGGTCGTCGGTCGTCGTCTTGAGCAGCTCGCGGCCGATCACGAGCCCCGAGGAGGGGACGCGGAACACCTGAACCGTCGGCTGAGCGCCGGTCCACACCACGACGACGCCGGGCACGGGCGAGTTGGGAACAGAAGGCCCGTCCGGGGTCACCGACCCAGTATACCCCTCTACGGTCCCGTCGCGGTACAAGGGCACATGCAGCCGCAGGTCGTCACGTTCGACGCGGGCCACACGCTGATCGAGCTAGATCTCGAGTTCCTGGCGCGCCGGTTAGGCGAGCGAGGCGTACACGTCGAGCCGGGTGCGCTCGACGCCGCTGCCCCCGCCGCGTGGCGCCTGTACGACGAGCTGGCCGCGACCGCGGACCACCCGTGGAAGGAGCTCATGAACGCGCTCCTCTCGGGGGCCGGCGTCATGGAGCCGAAGCCGCACGTCGACTGGCTGTGGGATCAGCAGCGCGAGCACAACCTGTGGCGCACACCAATGCCCGGCATGGTCGAGCGCGCGCGCGACCTCGCCGGGCGCGGTGTCGTGTGCGCCGTGCTGTCGAACTCCGAGGGCACGCTGCAGAAGCTGCTCGAGCGCATCGGCATCGCCGATCCGTTCCGCACGATCATCGACTCGGGGAACCTGCCGTTCGCGAAGCCCGACGCGCGGATCTTTCACCACACGCTCGAGGTGCTCGGCCTGCCGGATGCCAGGCCGGTGCACATCGGCGACTCGTGGTCCGCCGACGTCGAGGCGGCGCTCGCGGTCGGCTGGGACGCGATCTGGTATCGCTCGCGCGGCGGCGCGCCGGGTAAGGAGCTGAACGTGCCGATCGCGCACGACCCCGCCGAAGCGCGCGCGGCGCTCGCCACGTTCGGACTCTAGGCGCGCTTCTTCGTCGCGAGCGCGGCGAGGCTCGTCGCGACGAGTGGCGAGATGACGACGAGCGCGAGCGCGACGACGCGGACGAGCTCCGCGATCGGTTTCAGCTTTGCGGCGGTCGTCTTCTTGCTGAACGCCGGGACGATCGCGAGCTGCGAGCCGAGCGTGATCGCGAGGTCGAGCGCGACGATCGCGAGCACGACGACCGCGATCGTGCGCAGGTTTGCGCGGACGAGCTCGACGCTCTCGCGCACCGCGGCCGGCGCATCCTCGCCGAGCCGTGTGCTCGCGCCGGTCAGCGAGACGAGGACGACCATGACGAGCCCGGGGACGACGAGCGCGACGCCGCCGAGTACGACCGCGGTGATCGCGATCGCGGACGGCACGATGGCGCGCACGAGGTTCGCGCCCCCCGCGCAGAGCGCACGCCACTGCGAGAGCGTGGCGCCTGACGCGACGCCGCGCACCGCCGGTGCGACGCCCGCGACGAGCCAGTACTGGAATGCCCACGCGGTCGCGCCGAAGATCCACGCGAGGCGGAGCTGCGCGCGCGCGGTGTCGGCGTTCGCCGGCGGCGCGACCTTGACGGCGAGGTACAGCAGCGGCGACAGCGCGAGCGCGGAGAGCAGGGTGAACGGCACGAGGTACCGCACCCAACTTCGTACGGCGATGCTCACCACCGTCGGCATCCTAGCGCTCCCAGCGCTCGAGCTGCCCTCTCACGCCGCCGAGATCGACTGCGAACCTCCTCGTCATCCTGAGGCCGAGCTTCTCGGCGGCCGTCGCGGTCGTGCGCGGCGCCGGCGTGATCCACACGAGGCGGCCAGCGGGCGAGAGATGCTTCGCGATGTTCGGCAGCGTCGTGACGAGCAGCGACGCGGCGTCGACATGCACGCGGCTGCCGAGCGGCGGGTTCGTGATCACGAGGTCGATCGTGCCCGGACGATCCGGCGAGTACGTGCGCGCGTCGTCGCGGACGAGCGTCGCGGTCACGCCCGCCGCGTCGAGGTTCTTCTGCGCGGCGGTGAGCGCGGCGTCGTCGATGTCGCTGCCGACGATCGAGCGACAGGGCCCCAGGCGCGCGCGCTCGACGAGCTCGGCCGCGGAGCCACAGAACGGATCCCACACGCGATCGCCATCTCGTGCGCCGGCGACGAGCGCGAGCGCCGCCGCGACCGTCGGATGCGAAGCCGCGGGCACCTCGGCGACGCGCCACGAGAAGCGCGGATCGGCGGCGCGCCGGGGCACGAGCTCGAGCGCGTGCTCTGTCGACGACGTATCGACCGCGATGTCCCAGGTCGTCTGAGACGGATCGTTGACGAGCTCCTTGGCGCGCGCACCGACTTCCTTCGCGACGCGCCACACG
Organism: Kofleriaceae bacterium; assembly: GCA_013368795.1. GTDB lineage: Bacteria > Myxococcota_A > Polyangia > Haliangiales > Haliangiaceae > JABFXX01. The sequence goes on along the minus strand of JABFXX010000589.1, from coordinate 518 downwards.
AGCGAGCGCTGGTGGCCACCGCGGACGGCGAGCCGCCAGCGGATCGGTCCCGTCGTCCATGCGCGGAGCAGCGCGCGCACGCGGGGCGAGGTGATCGCATCGGCGATCGCGCTCGGCGAGGGGCCCGCGAGCGGGACGCGGATGCCGCCGTCGATCCAGAGCCGCGACGCGTGGAGCGCGGACCATGGCCGTGCAAGCGAGAGCTCGACGGTGTCGTCGCGCAGCGCCGTGCCGCGTAGGCCGTGGGTCGCGAGGTCGTCGCGCAACAGGCCGGCGAGCCCTTCCTTGCAGTGCAGCCGCACCGTGACCGGGGAGGGCGGCGCGACGTCGATCGCGATCGCCGACTCCTCGCCTCGCTTTGCATCGCGCTCGCCGATCAGCAGCGCGCGATCGCGACGGCGTGCAAGCTCGGCGTCGGCGCCCGGCTCGAGCGCCTGGAGCCGCACGCGTGCCTCGTCGCCGCCGAGCTTGCCGAGCGCCTCGACGAGTGCCCGCCGCTCGTCGGGCGGCGCATCGCC
>JABFXX010000189.1 GCA_013368795.1 Kofleriaceae bacterium | reverse complement strand
GCCGTCGCTCGTCGCGCCCGCATCGCGCGCGCCGTCGCGCGAGGCCGACGCGCTCGCCGGCGATGACGAGCTGGTCGCGCTCGGTGCGGCGGCGACCGCAGGCGCCGGCCTCGTCGTCACGCCGCCGATTCCCGTCGCCGGTGGCCCCGCCGCGCGCATCAACACCGACGATCAGGCGGTCGCGTGGCGCCGCATCGTCGAGTTCGTCCACGGCAAGGGCGCGCTCGTCGTCGCGCGCATCGCGACGCAAGGCGCGGTGCTCGGCGCGCTCGAGGCCGCCGTCCAGCGCGCCGCGTTCGCCGGCTTCGACCTCCTGCTCCTCGATCCGGGCGCACCGCTCCACACCGGTACCGACGCCGAGTCGGCCGCGGCCGATGCCGCGATCGAAGCGGCGATCGAGCACCTGCCCGCGATGATCGCGGCCGCGCGCGCCCGGTGGCGCCCGACCGGCTGGATCGCCGCGGCGGTCCACGATCGCCCTGCGACGCGCGCCGCGGTCGTCGGTCACGCCAAGCAGCTCGTCCGCGCGGGCGCCAACATGCTCTGGGTGAGCTCGACCGGCGACATCACGATGGCCGGTGCGCGCCTCCCTGCTGCGCCGCTCGCCGATCGCCTCCGCAACGAGCTGCGCGTCGCCACGTGCGTCGATGGCGCCGATGCGCTCCTCCCGGATCTCGATGCCGCCGTCGCGGCGGGCCGCGCCGACCTCGTCGTCGCCGCTCGCATGCCATCCGGCACTCGCCCGCGCTGAAAGCGTGGCGGAAATGGGGTCGGACCCCCATTCGCGCGCTACACATCGGCCCACTCGATGATCCCGCGCCGTTATCAGCTCCGAAAAGAAGCCGTCTCGATCGTCGAGCGGCACCATCCGTGGGTCTTCCGCGAGCAGATGTCGTCGGCGGCGAACGTCTTCGCCGATGGCCAGTGGCTGCGCCTCGTCGACGGCGGAAACCGCGTCGTCGGTCATGGCATCTACGAGTCGGACGGCGCGATCGCGATCAGAATGCTTCGCACCGGCGACGCGCGGCCCGATGCCGCCTGGCTGCGCGAGACGCTTCGCGCGGCGATCGCCAAGCGCGCCGAGCTCGCGAAGACGACCGACGCGATCCGCCTCGTGCACGGCGAGAGCGACGGCATCCCCGCCGTCGTCGTCGATCGATTCGCAGACACGCTCGTCGTCGCGAGCTACTCCGCGGGCTCCGACGCGCTCGCCCGCTACGTCGCGCGCGCGCTCGTCGCCGAGGCTCGTTCTGCCGGCGGCGACGTCGAGCACGCGAAGATCATCGGACCCGCGACGCATGTATTGCTGCGCCCGGCGCGCCGCCGTCGTGGTCCGCCGCAGCCGGCGCGCGTGCTGCGCGGCTCGCCGCCCGACATCGTCCGCTTCACCGAGGACGGGTTGCCATTCGCGGTCGACCTCGCGGGCGGTCACAAGACCGGCACGTATCTCGACCTTCGCGGGCTTCGCCGCATGCTCGCCGGCGCATCGTCGACGGCATCGGCCGCCGCAGCGTCGCCCGTGTCGTCACCTGCGTCGCCGGAGGCGCCGTCGTCGCCTGCCGCGCCGATCGACCTCTCCGGGGCGCGCGTGCTCAACCTGTTCGCGTACACCGGCATGCTCGCGCGCGCTGCCGAGGCGGCGGGCGCCGCCGACATCACGAACGTCGACCAGTCGGATCGCGCGCTCGAATTCGCGGCCGCGCATCACGTGGCCGATGCGAGCAAGCACCACTTCGTCACCGCCGACGTGTTCGACTGGCTCCCCGCGCTCGACAACGCCGAGCAGTACGACCTCGTGATCGTCGACCCGCCGTCAATGACGAGCCGCAAGGCCCAGGTGCCCGGCGTGCTCGCCGCGTATCGCAAGCTGTATCGCGCCGCGCTTGTGCACGTGAAGCCGGGCGGGCTCCTCGTCGCCGCGTGCTGCACGAGCCGCGTCGAGCGCGAGGTGTTCAAGAAGACGGTCCGCGAGACGCTCGGCAAGGGATGGAAGCTCGAGCGCGACATCTCGCCGGAGGCCGACCATCCAGCCGGTTTCCCGCAGGCGGACTACCTCAAGATCCTCGTCTGGCGCGCCCCGGGCTGAGCTCGTCGGGGGCGCGGCATTCTGACGCGTGGCTCAGCCGAGCGCGCGCGACAGCTCGCGATACTGCTTCAGGTGGCGGACGGCGCGGAACAGCATGATCTCGTCGCCCGAGCGGCGGGCCGCCTGCTCGATCTGGCGCGCGAGGTTGTAATGCGCGTCGGCCAGCGTCGCGTCGCGCGCGAGCGCCTGCTCGTAGGCGCGAATGGCCTCGGCCGCGCGACCGAGGTCCTCGAGGACGACGCCGAGATTGAACCAGTACAGCGCCACCTCGCCGTCGCTGCAGAGCGCGAGGCGATAGTGGCCCTCGGCCGCCGCGAGGTCGCCGCGGTCATGGAGAATCCGCCCCATGTTGTTGTGCGCGTCTGCCAGGTCGGGACGGCCGGCGAGCGCGCGCTGGTAGGCCTCGAGCGCGGCGGCCGGGTCGTGCGCCTCGAGGGCGCAGCCACGGTCGTACCAGGCGAGCGCGCTGGTGCCCCTGCGGAGGCCGCGTCGGGGGCCGATGCTGAAATAGACGAGATCGCCCACGCCCCGAAGGTAGCGATCGGGTCTGACACCGGCCCACAGCCCCTGCGACACCCCGTGTTAGGATGCGGGCCTAGTGGGCGACACGCACGGAACGACGCTGAGTATCCATGCGGATGGTAAGGGGGTCCGGACCGGCCCGCGCCCCGAACCCGTCCTCATTCTCGCGCTCGAATGCGGGCGCCCGCGTGCCGGCTCGGTTCGGTATCGCCTGTCCGATCTGACGGTCGTGAACCTCGGTCGTGGCTCGGAGCGGCGTGCCGAGAAGGCCGGCACCGAGCTGTCGATCAAGGTGCCCGACAAGTGGATGTCGTCGAAGCACGCGCGCATCGAGCCGAGCTTCGGTCGCTGGGTGCTCGTCGACACCGAGTCGAAGAATGGCTCGATCGTCGACGGTCACACGACCAAGCGCGCGGTGCTGACGGACGGCTCGCTCATCGAGCTCGGTCACACGCTGTTCTATTTCTTCGAGCGCATGCCGATCGAGGCCGAGGCGCCGGCGCTCCTCGAGCTGACGCCGAACGACGCCGACCCCGGTCTCGTCACGCTGATGCCGTCGTGGCAGTCCGAGCTGCTGCGCATTCGCCAGATCGCGAGCTCGGAGATTCCGATGCTCATCGAGGGCGAGAGCGGCACCGGCAAGGAAGTGATCGCGCGCGCGATCCACTCGCTGTCGGGACGCGGCGGCGCGTTCGTGCCGGTCAACTGCGGCGCGCTCCCCGAGAACCTCGTCGAGAGCGAGCTGTTTGGCTACAAGAAGGGCGCGTTCTCCGGCGCGCAGCAGGACCATCCGGGCCTCGTTCGCGCGGCCGACGGCGGCACGCTGTTCCTCGACGAGATCGGCGATCTGCCAGCGAGCTCGCAGGCCGCGCTGCTCCGCGTGCTGCAGGAGAAGGAAGTGATGCCCGTCGGCGGCACGCGCGCGGTCGCGATCGACCTGCGCGTCGTCGCGGCGACGCACCGCGACCTCGACGAGATGGTCGCCGAGCAGCAGTTCCGCCACGACCTGTTCGCGCGCCTCGCCGGCTTCCGCATCATGGTGCCGCCGCTCGGCGAGCGCCGCGGCGACCTCGGCATCCTGATCGGCGCGCTTCACACGCGGCTATTTCCGGCCGAGCACCCGGGCTTCGACATCGACGCCGCGCGCTTGCTGCTGCGCTATCCGTGGCCGCTCAACGTCCGCGAGCTCGAGCAAGCGCTCGCGACCGCGCAGGTGCTCGCGGGTAACGAGCTCGTGCGCGCCGAGCACCTTCCGGACACGGTCCGCTCGGGCCGTCCGCCGGGCGCGCCTCGCCCCGTCGTGCTCTCGGAGATGGACCAGAAGGTCCGCGACCAGGTCGTCGCCGCGCTGCGCGAGCACCAGGGCAACGTGTCCGCGGTCGCACGCGCGCTCGACAAGGACCGCAAGCAGATCCAGCGCTGGATCAAGCGATTCGGTCTCGACCCCGCGAGCTATCGCTAGCTCGAGATCTGCGACGCTGCTGCGTCACGACGCGCGGCGCGGACTTCGCATCGACGAGCCGCGACCGCGAATGCGGCATCGCGCGCTGCGCATCATTCGCACGCTCGCGACGAGATCGCTGCGACGTGCGACGTCTCATGGGACCGTCGCGCGACATCGCATTTCGTCATGCGCTCGAATGATTCTCGACGAGTAACCGCGTGCATCGTCGGCGCGAATCGTGAACATGTGAGGTTCGCTTCGCGTGCAGGCTCGGGAGCCTCCCGCTTTCGGCAAAAGCACTTTCGTGCCTCGCGCGAAGCATTTCGATTCACGAGCCGGTGACCTGGCGCGAGAGCCCGAACAGCTGGCGCTCGGTCCACGCCGACAACCGACTCGGCGGCTGACCGACGAGCCGACGCGCGGCCGCCGAGCACGCCGGGATCGCGACGAGCTGCCGCGGCAGTCGCCGATAGATCGGTGCGCTCGCCGCGAACGCGAGCTTGATCGTCGCCGAGGTCAGCGTGCCGTGCGCGAGCCCGAAGTCGCGCACGAGGTGCGGCGGCAACATCGTCGAGGTGATCGCTTCGGCGAGCCGACCGAGAGGTGGTTGCGCGGAGCCGGTCATGCGACCGACCAGGAACATCGCCATCTCTCTCGCGCACGGCGCGACGGCGATCGCGTCGGACGCGAGCATTCGCGCCATGTACGACTCGTGCGCAGCCCAGCTGTCGGGGAGCAGATCTCGGGGAATCCCGAACAGCGCGGCGAACCGGTTCATCTCGACGATGTAGGTGTCCTTGAGCGCGGTCGGGAGCGCACCATCGAGGCGCTCGCGCACGGCGATCGTCGTGTCGACAAGTGTCGCATGCACCCACCGAAGGGCGTCTGCATCGTTCGCGTGATACCGAGCGCCTGCGCGATAGCGCCCGATCGCGTGAGGGATCTCGCCGGTGATCCTCGTGTGAATCGAGTGAACACGGCGAGCTGCCCGCATCGCGTCATCGAGATCACCAAACACCATCGCGAACACGTTCCGGAACGTGCGCTGGAAGCGCCCCACTACATCCGCGCGCGTGCGCGAATGGTGATCGACCGCGAACGCGACCATGGGATGTGCGAGCTGTAAGAGCGCCGCACGACCTCCGCCAAGGAACACCGCGAGGTCGCCGCCGAGCTGCCACGCGATCGTTCGCGGACCGAGAATACCTTCGGCAGGATCGCGAACCTCACGGGCCAGCTGCGCCAGCGACGCCTCGTGCTCCTCACGTGTCACGAGCCCCACAGGGACACTCTACCGTGCTCGCCCGCCACGCCGCGCTCGATCGTCACGTGGGTGTGCGCGAAGTGCTCGGTCACGGCGGGAGCGCACCGACCAGAAAAGGGCATAAGGACTGCACTGGCAGCCATGCGGTATGCAGACGATGGTCTCCACCGCAGGTGCCGCGCTGGCCCAACCAATGGGCGCTCAGCCGGCGGAGCCTGATGATTTGGTGCCAGGTGCCAAGGCGGGGCCGTGGGTCGTGGAGCGTGAGCTTGGTCGCGGCGGCATGGGGTCGGTGTACGCGGTCACCCACGAAGGCATCGGCAAGCGAGCCGCCCTCAAGGTGATGCACCGCCGCCTGGTCACGAGCTCGAGCGCCGAACGCATCCTGCAGGAGGCGCGCGTCGTCAATCAGGTAGGGCATCCCAACATCGTCGACATCTTCGAGACCGGCACGCTGGAAGACGGCCGCCCGTACATCGTCATGGAGCGGCTCGAAGGCATGCCGCTCAGCTACCGCGCCGACGAAGGGAAGATCCTTCCGGATCAGGTCATCGGCATCCTGCTTCAGGTCTGCGACGCGCTGATCGCCGCCCACGCCGCGAACGTCGTCCATCGCGACCTCAAGCTCGACAACATCTTCCTGATCGACAACCCCGACGATCCGTCGCAGCCCAGGGTGAAGCTCCTCGACTGGGGCATCGCGAAGGACATCTCGACCGACGTTCGCCACACGATCGAAGGTCAGCTCGTCGGCACGCCGCAGTACCTCGCGCCCGAGCAGGCGCGCGGCGCCGCGGTCTCGCCGCAGACCGACGTCTACTCGCTCGGTGTCATGGCGTTCGAGCTGTTCCTCGAGCAGCTGCCGTTCGAGGCCGAGACCTCCGCCGAGATCATGGCGATGCACCTGCGCGCGACGCCGCCGACGCCGAGCGAGCTGTGGCCCGATATCCCGCCCGGTCTCGAGAGCCTCTTGCTCGCGATGCTGACGAAGGACCCGGACTCGCGTCCGACGATGCTGACCGTCGCCCACACGCTCGAGCTCATCCGCAGCGAGCTGCAGCGCCGCCGTGCCGAGATGACCGAGCAGGCGGCCGCCACGATCGCGCCGCGGGATTCACGCCCGTTCACGCGCGTGCGCCCGCCGTCGTCGCAGCCCGTTCCGCTCACGCCGGCCGGCTTCGCGCCGACCGAGCAGGCCGAGGAGTGGCAGCAGCCGAGCCGCCGCTGGCAGTACGTGCTCGGCGTGTTCGCGATCGCCGCGAGCGCCGCGATGTTCGTCGTCAGCCGCAGCACCGAGAGCGCGTCGGCCGCGACGGCAAAGCAAGCGATCGTCGAGGAAGCACCGCCGGTTGCCGAGCTGCCGGCAGAGGTCGAAATGCCGCCCGAGTACCAGATCGCCGACGTCGCCCCGAAGACGCCCTCGGTGGAGCTCGAGGCCGCGCCCGCCCGTGTGATTCCCGCTTCCGCGCCGGCGGCGACACGCCACCGCGCTCGTATCACCCCGTCGCCTCGTAAGGCAGTCCCGGCCAAGCCGCGCCGTGACGCGAAGCCTCTCGATCCTGACGGCACTCTCGACCCGTACCTGTGATGCGGTCCGCTCTCATCGCGGCGACACTCGTCGCTGCCACCACGGTTGCGCGTGCCGATAACGAGCTGCGTCCGGACCAGATCCCGACGAAGGCGCGCGAGCTCGCCGAACGCGGCCGCGCTGCGCACGACGCCGGCGACTACGACGCGGCGGTGTCGGCGTTCAAGGAAGCGTACGTACTCGCGCCGACGCCCGGCCTGCTGTTCAACATCGCGCAGGCGTATCGGCTCGGCGGCAAATGCGACGAGTCGGCGTGGATGTATCGCCGGTTCCTCGACACGAACCCGAGCGGTGATCGCCGCGAGATCGCGCAAACGAACCTCGCGCTCGTCGAGAAGTGCGGTCACGGCGGTCTGCGCGTCGGCATCGATACGCCGAAGATCGTCGCGAAGGTCCCGGTGCCCGACGAGAAGAGGCCGGATGCGCCGGTGATGACCGACGACGACCGGAGCGCTTCGTTCAAGCGCGCGGGCATCGGCATGGGCGTCGCCGGCGGCGTCGCGCTCGTCGGTGCGGCGGTGTTCGCGTTCGACGCGCACCAGCAGTCGAACACGGTCGCCAAGACGTACGCCAAGGGCGGCAAGTGGGCCGACGTGAAGGACGCCGACGAACGCGGGCGCCGCGCGCAGACGTTCGCGACGGTGCTCGGCATCGGCGGCGGACTGGCGCTCGCGAGCGGCGCGATCCTTTACGCGGTCGGTCACCACTACGAGAAGGCGCAGCACGTATCCGTGACTCCGACCGGTCGCGGCGGCGCCCAGGTCACGATGTCATGGCGGTTCTGAGGCTCGCCGCTGCGATGACGATGGCGCTATCGAGCGCGAGCTGTTATTCGCCCGAGCTCCGCGACTGCACGGTCGTCTGCGCGTCGCAGGAGGATTGCGCGTCCGGCCAGATCTGCGGTGCCGATCAATTCTGTGCCGCGCCCGAGATCGCGGGCCGTTGCTCTTCGTTGCCGGGCGATGCCGGTTCCCAGGATCGCGACGCCGGTGTCGTCGACGGCAAAGTCGATGCCCGCCCCGACGCCGCGCGTCCGGATGCCCCCGTGACCGTCCCGTTCCATCTCAAGATCGACGGCGAAGGCCGCGTCCTCCTCACCGGGCAACCGACCTGCGAGAAGCGAGGCCCGCAGAACGGCGACTGCACGTATCAGCTGAGGATCGGCGATCCGTTCACGCTCACCGCGCAGCCCTACGAGGACTCGAAGTTCGATCGCTGGAACGGCGGCCCGTGCAACCAGCAAGCCGAGACCTGTTCGTTCATCGCGACCGCGGCGGGCGACGTCCACGCGCGGTTCAAGAAGGAGGACTGATGCGGGTGCTTCTCCTCGCCGTGGGGTTGACGGGGTGTTACGACGCGGGTGCGGTCGACTGCACGCTGTCGTGCGGCGGTTCCGGCGAGTGCGCGAGCGGCCAGGTTTGCGGCAGCGACGGATTCTGCGCCGCACCGGACATCGCCGGCCACTGTGTCGCGTCGACCGACGACGGCGGCGGCATGGTCGCCGGCGATGCAGCGGTCGACAGCCAGCCCGACGGCGGCGTTCGCGTCCCCTTGCACCTCAAGATCGACGGCGACGGCAGGGTGACCGTCACCGGCTACGGTGCGTGCGAGAAGACCGCCCCCGACAACGGCGATTGCACGTTCCAGGTCGCGCTCGCGCAGCAGCTCGACCTCGTCGCGGCGCCCTATCCCACTCGCATCTTCGAAGCGTGGACGGGAACGCCGTGTGCCCTGCAGGACGAGACGTGCACGTTCATCCCGTTCGGCTCGAACGATATCCACGCAAAGTTCAAGTAGCCCATGAGCCGCCTGATCCTCATCGCGATGCTCGCCGGCTGCTACGACCCCGGCGCGGTGAACTGCACCGTGTCGTGCGAAGGCAGCGGCGCATGCGCGTCCGGTCAGGTCTGCGGCAGCGACGGGTTCTGCGCCGCGCCCGAGGTCGCCGGCCACTGCAGCACCGCCGACAATGGTGCCGGAGGTCCGGCGGTCCGGCTCGTGATCGCGATCATGGGTAAGGGCAAGGTCACCGTCGAGGACATCGGCAGCTGCGACTCCGAGGAGTCGAGTGGGAGCGGGCCGGCGGGACAGTGCACGTTCATGGTGCCGATGGGCGTCGCGCGAGAGCTCGAGGCCATCGAGGCCCACGACAAGGAGTTCGAGTTCTGGTCGCAGGGCTGCCTCGGCACCGCGCACTCGTGCATGGTCACTCCGACGCTCGCGTCGACCACTGTCGGAGCGAAGTTCGAATGAGGCGTCGCGCACGTCTTCTACCGGCGCACGTACACGAGCGCCACGGCTGCGCGAGCCCGCGCGTTGCTAAGGCGAAAGAACCAAGATTCTCCGAGGCATTGGGCGCGCGGTGTGCTGGTCCGCGGGATGCAGTGGCAGCCGAGCACTATGGCAGCAGCGACCACCGCTCACGTACCCGCGCCACAGGGTTGTGACGCCACACGGTCGCAACGCCGCCGCGGTCGCCCCGATGATGCCCTCCCGGTAGGTTCACGCGTCAGCGCGTGGCGCGTCGAGGGTGAGCTCGGGCGAGGTGGGATGGCCAGCGTCCACGCGGTCGTCCACACGAAGTTCGGCAAGAAGGCCGCGATCAAGATCGCGCACAAGTCGGTGCTCGGCGACCACTTCTCCGCGGACACGTTTTTGCGCGAAGCCCGCATCGTCCACGCCGTCGATCACCCCGCGGTGATCGACGTATTCGCGACCGGCTCGTGTGACGGGCGCCCGTACCTCGTGATGGAGAAGCTCGCGGGCAAGACGCTCGGCAAGATGTTCGACGAAGGCCCGCCGCTCCCGCGCAAGGAAGCGATCGGCTACCTGCTCGAGCTGTGCGCTGCCCTGCGCGCCGCCCACGACGCCGGCATCGTCCATCGCGATCTCAAGCTCGACAACGTGTTCGTCACCGACAAGCCGTTTGCCGACGGCCGCCGCGTCAAGCTCCTCGACTGGGGCGTCGCGCATGTCACGGGCGAAGATGATCCGTTCCGCGGCCTCATCGCCGGCACGCTCACGTACGTCGCGCCCGAGCAGATCCGCGGCGACGCGCTGACGCCGGCCGCCGACATCTACTCGCTCGCGGTCCTCGCGTACACCCTGCTCTGCCGCCGCACGCCGTTCGCCGCGCAGAACGATCTGGCGCTCATCCACATGCACCTGCGCGCCGAGCCGCCGAAGCCGAGCGTCGCGTGGCCCGACATTCCGGTCGGCCTCGAGGATCTGCTGCTCCGCATGCTCGCGAAGACACCGGAGGAGCGCCCCGATCTCGACGAGGTCGAGGACATCCTGCGCGCGTGCCTGTCGATCGTCGACGCGCCGGGCAAGGGCATCCGGTTCGCCGAGGGCAGCTCCGCCGACATCCCGCTGCCGGCGAACGGACCGTGGTACCTGCGCTGGCTGATGGTCCGGCGCGTCGCGCCCGACATGATGCACGACCCGCTTGGCCGCGCGGTGTTGCCGGCGCCGCCGTTCCGCATCGGCTGGGCCGCGCTCGCGCTCGGCGTCACCGCGATCGCGAGCTTGATCGCGTCCGTGTCGTGATCACTCGACGGTGATCGTGAACGGGACCTCGATCACCTCGTCGCCGAAGTTCGCCGTGGTGCGCCGGCCGTGGACGACGATCGTCTTCACGCCGGCCGTGTCGAACGCGATCCCCACTTCGTGCCGGATCGACTTCCAGATGTCATGGCAAACCAGATTGCCGCGCGGGTGGCGATCGAGGGGAGTGACGTCGGCGACGTCGCCATGAACGTCAAGGTCGGTCGACAGGTAGTCGACGCACTCGTTGCCGCTCGTCGTCACGTTCACGATTGCCAGCTCCCCGCGTCTCGCGCTCGACGGCACCTCGATCATCACCGGCTCATCCCAGAGCTGGATGCGGCCGACGACCACGTCGTAGTCGGGCTCGGTACAACCCGCGAGCGCCAGGACGGTCAACACGAGTGCGCGCATGCTGCGAGCGTACCCGATCAGCGCTTGATGCCGACGACGAGGCCGTCCGGAGTCGGGATGTTCACGGAATCGCACGACTTCGCGACCAGCTCGTGGAACCCGCGCATCGCGCGGCCGCGGTCGCTCTCGTCGAGCAGCTCGCCGAACAGGAACGAGTTGTCGCCGAGGACGAGCCCGCCCTTGCGCAGGTTCTCGATCGCCCACGCACCGTACTTGTCGTAGTTGACCTTGTCGGCGTCGATGAACACGGCGTCGAACGGTCCCTTGTCGACGAGCGTCGGCAGGATCTCGGTGCCCGCGCCGACGAGCACCGTGATCTTGTCGGCGAGCCCGGCCTTCGCGATGTTGGTCCGCGCGACCTCGGCGTGCTTGGGCTCGAACTCGATCGTCCACAGGTGACCGTCGGCGGGGAGCACGCGCGCCATGTGGATCGCGGAGTAGCCGATGAGCGTGCCGACCTCGACGACCTTCGTCGCGCCGGCGAGCCGCAGCAGGAGCTCGAGCAGCTTGCCCTCGCTCGGGCCGACCTGGATCGCCGGGATGCCGTCGGGAACCTCGAACGCCTGCGCGAGCGCGGCGTCGTGGCCCGCGTGCACCTCGCTCACGTACTTGATGATCTCGGGCGTCTGGTAGCGCACGCCTTCGCGAGAGTTCTTGTCGGCCATGCCGCGATTTACGCGCTACTCGTCGTCGTTGTCACTGCGATACGGTCCGTACTTGGCCATCTCGGCGAGCTCGGTCGCCATCGCTGCCGACTCCCGCGCCGTGTAGTCCTGGATCGCGGCAGCGAGGCCCGGATGACGGATCCAGTGCGCCGAGTATGTCGGGCTCGGCTCGAATCCGCGCAGCAGCTTGTGCTCGCCCTGCGCGCCCGCTTCGAACAGCGGGATGCGCTTCTCGATCGCGCGATCGATGCCGGCGTAGTACGCGGTCTCGAAGTGCAGCATGTCGACGTGCGCGTCGGCGCCCCAGTAGCGACCGTAGAGGCCTTCCGGCGTCTCGAAGAACAGCGCGCCCGCGATCCGCTGACCGCCGGCGATGACCTCGACCATGCGCATCGACTCGGGCAGCGTCTCGGCGAGCCGATGGAAGAAGCCGGGACGCAGGTAATCGCGGCCGCCGTGATTGTCGGTCGTGTTGCGATAGAAGCGATCGAGATCGTCGAGCCGCGCCTGATCGAGCTCGCGGCCCTCGACCCACGTCAGGCGCTCGATCGCGGCCTGCGCCTTCGCGCGCTCCTTGCGGATCTGCTTGCGCTTGCGGCTCTTCAGCTCGCCGAGGAAGCCATCGAACGAGGTGTAGCCGCGGTTCTTCCAGTGGAACTGCAGGGTGTCGCGCGCGAAGTAGCCGTGCTCCGCGAGCATGCGCTGCTCGGCCGCGGTGCAGAACAGCCAGTGGATCGACGAGCAATCCGTGTCGTCGGCGACCTGGCGCACCGCCGCGAGCAGCGCCTCGGTGACGACCGGCGGCGCATCCTTCGCGAGCAGCAGGCGATTGCCGGTCGCCGGCGTGGCCGGCGCGGCCACGACGAGCTTGGGGTAGTAGCGGATGCCCGCGCGCTGAGCGGCGTTTGCCCAGCCCCAGTCAAAGATGTACTCGCCGTAGCTGTGTTCCTTCACGTACGCGGCGACCGCGCCGACGAGCTGGCTACCTAGCTCTGCGAGCAGGTACACCGGTACCCAGCCGCTGCGCTTTCGCCCAGTTCCACCGACGGAGCCGGAGTCCTCGAGTGCCTTCAGAAAGCCGTGGCGCAGGAACGGTGAGGGGCCGTGCTCGAGCCCATCCCAGGCGGCGGGGGAAACCTCCGAGATCGACGGAACCGCGCGGACGGAGATCGTGCTAGAAGCCATGCACAACACCCATGTCGCTCGACCCGGCTATCAAGCAGAAGATCGACCAGCTGGTCGCCCAGGATTCGGTTGTCTTGTTCATGAAGGGCACGCGTAGCTTCCCGCAGTGCGGGTTCTCGGCGTCCGTCGTGAACATCCTGAACACCTTGATCCCCAAGTACGCAACCGTCAACGTGCTGTCCGATCCAGATGTTCGCGGCGGCATGAAGGAGTACTCGGACTGGCCGACGTTCCCGCAGCTGTTCATCAAGGGCGAGTTCGTCGGCGGCGCCGACATCGTCCGGCAGATGTACGAGACCGGCGAGCTCGAGAAGAAGCTCGGCGACCTCGTCGCGCCGGCCAAGGCCGTTGCGGTGACGGTCACCCCGCGCGCCGCGCAGGAGCTCACCGCCGCCCTCAAGGAGGGCTCGCCCGGTGACGTCATCCACCTGACGATCACGCAGGCGTGGGAGCACCAGCTCGATATCGGCGGCAAGGAAGCGAGCCACGTCACGATCGAGACGAACGGCATCACCGTGCAGCTCGACCGCGCGAGCGCGTCGCGCGCCAACGGCGTGTCGATCGACTTCATCGAGGACGCGACCGGCGCCGGCTTCAAGATCGACAACCCGAACCGCCCGGCGATGGTGCGCGAGATCGGCCCGAAGGATCTGAAGGCGCTCCTCGACAGCGGCAAGGTCAAGCACTTCTACGACGTGCGTACCCAGAAGGAGCGCGACATCGCCAAGCTCGAGGGCGCGACGCTGCTCGACGACACGACGATGGCGTCGATCGAGGCGCTGCCGAAGGACACGCCGATCGCGTTCCACTGCCACCACGGCGGTCGCAGCCGCGGCGCCGCGGAGCACTTCCTGAAGCAGGGCTTCAAGCAGGTCTACAACCTCGCCGGCGGCATCGACGCCTGGTCGAAGGACGTCGACCCGTCGATCAAGCGCTACTGAGTCACTCGCAGTCGCGCGTCAGCATGTAGATATCGGCGCCGCCGGCGCCCCCCAGGCGATCCGCGGCGAATAGCAGCGTGCGGCCATCGCGCGAGATGTCGGGATCGCCGCCGAACTCGATCGTCGAGAGCGGCCCGAATGGCTCACCCGGCGACGCACGCGAGGCGACGCGCAGCTCGGCCCCCGACGCGCTCTCCTGCTCGACGTAGAGCTCCTGGCGAGCCTCGTCGAACGCCGGCCAGCCGTCCGGCGATCCGACGCGGTTCATCGCATCGAGGGCGCCATCGACCGTCCACGGATCGGCCAGCGATCCGCGCGTCGCGTGCTTCAGGTCGCCGTCGTTGGGCGCCGGGTAGACCATGTAGAACGTCTCGAGCTCGCCGTTCGCCATCACCCAGCTGTCACCGTCCGGCAACGCGGCGTCGATCGGCGCCGCAAACATGCCGCCGCCGAGGTGCTCGGCCGACATAGCCCTGCTGCCGCGCGAGAAGTACAGGCGCGAGCCGTCGAGCGACCACGCCGGGGAGTCCTCGCGCATGGTTCCGCCGGTCAATTCGGTCAGCGCGCGCACGTTGTCGAACGACTCGCTCGTCGACGCTCGCGTCGCGACGTAGAGATGATTCACGACGTCGTCGCGATTCGACGCGAACACGAGCACGAGCCCGTCGATCGACATCGCGGGTTCCCAGTCGTCGCCGATCGACGCGAGCATCGCGAGCCGCTCGGTGTTGCCCCACGGGCCAAGCGTGCACTGCTCCTCGCCGGCGGTGGCGGCGTCTGGCGTCGGCGAGAACCCGACGCGGCCACATGCAGCGGCGAGCACTGCGGTACTCGCGAGCGATGCTCGAAGCACGGTGGCATCATCGCCCATCTTCCCGAGCGATGCGACCACCTTGACGGCCCGGCGGTTCTCGCTTGAACGTGCGGCGGCCTGGGGGCAATGTCCGCGGCGATGCACGCGCACCGAGCTCTTGTCGTCGGCTTTACCGTCCTCGCCGCCTGTGGCGATCCGAGCGAGCCCGTGCACGAGCCCGTCCAGCCGACTGCCAACCTCGCACGCGAGATCATCGACACGAAGCTCGTCTTCGACGTGACCGCGAAAACAGCGACGGCGACGATCACGTTCGGTCCGGCGACCGAGCCCGGCGCATCGCTCGAGTCCGGCGACCTCGCGATCTCGACCGTCACGTCCGATGGCGCCGACGTCCTGTTCGCGGCGACGGGCAAGCAGCTCGACCTCGGCCTTGCCGCGTCGACGGAGAACCTCACCGTCGACATCGCGTACACGTGGCAGAACCACGAGAACTTCGAGGGCGCGTCGAAGAACGGCTACACGCTCGTCTGGCCGTACTTCTGCGGCAACGTGTTCCCGTGTCACTCCGCGCCGTCCGACGGCACGACGTTCACGCTCGACGTCCAGGGCGCGCCCGCGGGCCAGACCGCGGTGTTCCCGCCGGAGATTCCCGGCGAGGCGCCGTCGTACCAGATCGCGTGGGCGATCGGCGACTACACGCAGCTCGACCTCGGCACGACGACGGCGGGCACGCTCGTCTCGATGTGGCACCTGCCGAACGACGCCATGAAGGCGATGACCGGCGGCGCGCACCTCGTCGCCGCGTTCGACTGGCTCGAGAAGACGATCGGCCCGTACCGGTTCGGCAACCACGTCGGCACCGTCGACGTCGCGTGGCCGCGCGGCGCGTTCGGCGGCATGGAGCACCACCCTCGCTGGCACGTCGGCTCGGCCGCGATCGCCGACGAGGAGACCAACGTCCACGAGGCCGCGCACGGCTGGTTCGGCGACGGCATCCGCATCCGCTGCTGGGAGGACTTCGTGCTGTCCGAAGGCACCGTCAGCTACCTCGCGGCGCGCGCGCTCGATGTCGTCGCGCCGACCGTCGGTGCTACCGTCTGGCAGGGCTACGCGACCGACCTCGCGTCGCTGTCGCCGACCGACCCGGTGTGGCCGCAGTCGTGCGGTGTCGTCGACGTGATCGAGGACAACCTGTTCTCGCGTGCGCCGTACATGCGCGGCGCGTTCTTCTACAAGGCGGTCGCGGACAAGGTCGGCGCCGACAAGGTCGACGCGGCGCTGCACGCGTTCTACATGGCGCACGGCGGCGGCGCAGCGACGATGCAGGAGATGCTCGAGACGATCCACGACGTCACCGGCTACGACGCGACCGCGTGCGCGCAGACGTGGCTGAAGGACGCCGCGATCCCGACGCCGGGCGCCTGCCCCTAGTCGGCGACGCGCGGCGCCGTCACCTGGTGCTCGCCGATGATGAAGATGACGTTCGGTGACTTGTCGGCGAATTGATCGAACACGGCGACGGTCTGGAGCTGCTCGATCCAGAACTCGTGATCCGAGACCGGCAGCATGCGCATCGGCGGCTCGCCGGGACCCTCGACGTACATGCGCTTGCCCTTCGCCTTCATCGCGAGCTTGAACTTGTCGAACTGATAGGTGCCCTCGAACTTCGCGAGCCTGGCCGCGCTGGGGAACACCGGCGCCTTGACCGTCTCGTCGTCGAGGAGGCCGTACATGCGCTTGGCGATCGAATCGATCAGCGAGATCGACGACGACGCGAGGATCACGACGCCACGCCGCGTCTTCGGGTCGAAGCCGATGAAGCTGCGGAAGCCGCCGGTCGTGCCGACCTGCCAGTAGCGGCCCGCGCTGTCGATGTTCCAGCCGAGGCCCTCGTTCGCACCGGTGCTGTCGAGCTGCGCCTCCTGCGTGAGCCGCATCGCCGCACGGATCGCTTGCTTCGAGCCGGCGGCCGCATCGAGCTCGGCATCGATCAGCGCGAGCTGGTCGCTCGCCGACGAGACGAGGCCGCCCGCACCAGCGAGGGCGCCGTAGGTCCACGGCGCGACCGGCGCGAGGTCGTCGTTGGTACCGGTCGCACGGCGCGAGGCCGCCGCCTCGGGCACGGTGAAGAACGTGCTCTCGAGACCGAGCGGCGCGATCACGTGCTTCTCGAGCGCGCCCGCGAACCCGCCCGCGTTCAGCTTCTTACCGAGCGCGAACGCGAGGAGGCCGACGCCGTAGTCGGAGCGGCTGATGCGCGTCCCGGGCGCCGCCTCGAGCGAGGTGCTGATCAGGTCGCGATAGAGCTGGTCCTCGCCGTAGCCGGCGAACGGATCGGGCGAACCGAGCCGGCGCGCGATCGTCAGCGGCACCGCCGGCAGACCGGAGCTGTGGAGCGCGAGGTGCTTGAGCGTGATCGCCGTCCTGTCGGCGGTCGGCACGGTGACGCCCGGCGGCAGCAGCTCGGCGACCTGCGTATCCATCTCGACTTCCTTGCGCTGCACCGCATCCGCGTAGAGGAGGCCCGTGTAGATGTGCGTCAGCGAGCCGAGCTCGAACAGCGTCGTGCCGGTCGGCGGCTTGCCGTCGGGCCCCTTGCCGAATCCGTAGATCTCGCGCTTGCCCGCGTCGTAGAGGCCGATCACGACCCCGTTCGCGAGCTCGGCGTCGACGAGCGGCTGGATCTGCGCAGCGACGGCGGATCTGTGCGGCCCGTCGGGGTCGGTGACCGCACCCGGGGTGGCGGTCGGCGTGACGGGACGGGCGGTGCTACCACCGCAGGCTGCAAGGACGACGAGCGAGACCCAGCGCGACATCAATTTCTGCGTAGCCTGACGGTGTTGCACACCACGCGCAAGCCCTCGCTAGCGCCTGTGAAAAGCCTCATGGTTCCCCTGGGGTGGTTCGTGTAAGAGTCGCCCTTCATGCGGCTCCAGCTCGCGGCAGGCCTGGTCGGACTCGGTCTCGCGTCGTGCACGCTGGACGGCGACTTCTCGACGTCGATCGACGAGTCGCCGGTCATCGGCGGGACCTCGGCGCCCGCCGGCAAGTGGCCCGACGCGGTCGCCGTGCTGTGGTCAGGACAGCAGGAGTGCACGGGCACGCTGATCGCACCGAACGTCGTGCTCACCGCGGGTCACTGCGTCGAGTTCGATCCGCCGAACGGCGTGCTCGTCGGCGCGAGCGCCCTGTCGCGCGCGAGCGAGGGCGAGACGATCGCGGTGATGAAGGCGATCGACTATCCGAGCTCGCAGACCACCGTCGACGTCGGCATCCTCGTGCTCGCGAACCCGTCGACGGTCACGCCGCGCCCGATCGCATCGGGCTGGGCGCGCTTCGACATCAAGAACGGTGCGCCGATCCAGTTCGTCGGCTTCGGCACGACGGACCGCAACGGCAACACGCCGACCGACACGCTGCAGGAAGCGCCGTCGACGATCACCGACTTCAACTGCACCGAGCGCGCAGGCTGCAACGCTGGCGCGCGCCCCGACGGCGAGCTCGGCGCAGGCGGCAACGGCATCGACACGTGCCCCGGCGACTCCGGCGGCCCGATGTACCTGCCGACCGACTACGGCACGTTCGTCGCCGGCGTCACCTCGCGCGGCTACGACGACTCGCGCTACGCGTGCTCCGAGGGCGGCATCTACGGCCGTCCCGACAAGATCGTCGACTGGATCGATCAGGTCACCGGCGTGAAGGTCGCGCGCGGCCCGACGCCCGAGGCACCGCCGATCCAGACCTCCACCGGCGACGCCGGCGAGACCACGATCACCGTCAACGATCCGAAGAGCTCGGATCACACGTTCCAGATCGTGACGCCGCCCGACCACGGCAAGGCCGCGGTCAGCGAGAACGGGACCGTCCGCGTGTGCGCCGATCGCGATGTCTACGGCGATGACCTGGTCGTCGTCGGGGTCACCGACGCGCACGACCAGGCGCGCAGCCTCCAGGTCTCGATTCCGATCGCGATCGCGCAGGCCGAGGCGCCCGACAGCTGCGACGAGACCGCGTTCGGCGACGGCGATTCTGGCGGGTGCTGCGACAGCCGCCGAGGGGCCGGGGGCTCGATCCCGCTCGCGCTGTTGGTTCTCGGCATGCTGGGCCGTCGCCGCCGCAGGCGGTAAGCTCGCCGCGCATGGCCGAGACCTGGCTCAAGTGCAGCGCCTGTAAAAACCCGATCCCCTACAACGCGACGCACTGGGTCTGCAGCGTGTCGACGTGCAACCGCAAGGCGACCGGCTACGTGTTCTGCACGGTCTCGTGCTGGGACAGCCACGTCGCCGACGCGCGGCACCGAGATGCGTGGGCCGTCGAGAAGCGCGCGCCGACGAAGGAGCAATGGGAGCGCGAGCTCGCCGAGAATCCTCCGCCGCCCGCGCCTGCGCCCAGGCCTGCCCCTGCGCCCTCGGCGCCGGTCGTCCGCCGCGTCGTCGGCGAGGCCTCGTCGCCGACGCCCGCGCCCGCGCCCTCCTCGTCGGGTGGCAGCACGCTGCAGCTCGCCGAGGCCGAGCGCGACATCCTGATCGTCGTCTCGAAGATGAAGAAGTACATCAAGGACCGCTCGGGCTTTAACTGCTCCGACGCGGTCGCGGACATGCTGAGCGACCACGTGCGCGCGATCTGCGATGACGCGATCCGTGCAGCGGCACGCGACGAGCGCAAGACCGTGCTCGACCGCGACGTACCGCGACCGATCCGGCGTTAGCGCCGTCTCGCGCGCGCGGTCGCGAGCCAGTGTCCATCCTGCTCTCGCCACCACGCCTCGACCTCGACGGGCAGCCTCGCGAGATCGAGCACGTTCACGCGCACGGCACCGTCGGCCTCGAGATCGAGCTCGACCTCGGTGAAGCCGACGTAGCGACGCACGATCGGATCGACGGCCTTGTAGATCGCTTCCTTGATCGCGAACCGCAGCGTCACCTCGCGGCTGCCCGCCTCGATCAGGCTCTGCTCGCGCGGCGTCAGGATCCTCTTCTCGATCGGCTGGCGCGGCGGTGCGGCGAGCTCGAGGTCGACACCGACGAAGCCCGCATCGGCCGGCGCGACGATCGCGGCCGCGCGCGTGCCCTTGTGGCTGATCGAGCCGACCCAGCCTTCCGGCAGGATCGGCGCACCGCGATCGTTGGACCCGATCTCGAGCTCGACGCCGAGTGCCTCTCGCATCGCCGCGCGTCCCGCCGCGTGCTCGCGACGACGGATCGGACCGAGCTTCGCGGCGCGCACGCGCTCGTCGCCGATGAGATGAACATCGCCTTCGAGGTCGCCATCGACCTCGAGGATCACGCAGCGGCCGTGCGGCGTGATGACGAGATCACGGCGTACCGGCACGGGCCCCTCTGGGCTGACCGTTCGGCCGCGGACGCATCACCATCATGTGGTTGTGCTTGTCCTGGTCGGGGTAGCCGAAGCGAAATGGCAGGTCGCGATGCTCCTGCTCCGCCCACATCCTGACGAGCTCCTTGCGCGCACCGTTCGGGTCCTGGATGAAGTACGGGCCGGCAAAGTCGCCGAACGTGACGTGCTCGAAGCCCGCGGGCTCGGCGTAGCGCGGCGGGATGCCCGACGCGTCGGAGATCATCCAGGCGGCGTGCGCGAGGAGGTAGTTGCGCACCTCCGAGAAGTCGTCCCACCAGAGGAGGAAGCTCGCGGCCTTCGTCATGACCGCGACCTTGCCCTTGCCCTCGAGGTGAGCGAGCACGCGGCCGTCGGCGCGGTCGTGCGCGTTGTCGAGGTTCGCGAGGATGTGGCGATAGGTGCGGATCGGCGCCTTGTCGTCGCCGCGCGGGCGGAACTGGATCTCGACGTTCGCGAACGCGCTCGTCTGCTCGTACCAGAAGTGCCTCGAGTGCTTCTTCTTCGCACCCTTCTCGGCGATCGCCTTCGCGCGCTCGTCGAGCTCCTGCTCGCTCAGGTAGCGGATCGAGCCGTCGGGCTCGATCCCGAAGTACCTCAGGCGCACCGGCTCCATGTCGTGCACCGCGAGCCCGGCGAGCGCGAACATGATCGTGCCGGGGAGCTCGGAGTGTGACGCGGCCATGAGGCTCTGCGTCGTCGAGTACGCCTCGCCATAGAGGCGGCGAATGTCGGTGCTGATCGCCTTGAGATCGGCGCCGAGGCGCTTGGCGTCGATCGTGTCGATCGCTCGGATGTCGCCGGGCGCCTCGAGCGAGAGCGTGGTCAGCTCGGTCGCATCGGGGAACACGGTGAGCGCGGAGCTGAGGTCTCCGCCGCCGAACGGATAGACGACGACGCTCGGCAGGTCGTCGGGCCGCAGCTTCGCGATGTACGGCTTGGCGTCGTCGATCCACGTCTTCTTGAACTGGCCGTAGATCCACTTCATGCGGTCGCAGTGCGCATCGATCGCGCGCGCCGACAGCCGCCGCGGAATCGCGTCGTCCGAGCCGCAGGCCGCGATGCGGAACATGGCCTTTGCCTGCGCGGTGAAATCGGTGCCGTCATCCGCATGGGCGGCGCTCGACAGGCACAGGAGAACCGCGACCCAGATCCGCATCGGACGACCTATATCGCATGTCGAAGACTGCCAGACAGGTGGCGAAGGCGTGCCTGACAACTGGTGAACCTCGGGCACCATCCGCTCACAAGTAGCTTGATTTGCTCGATTCCGCCGTGCGGCACGGTCCGTGGATATTGGTCGGACCATGACTCGCCTCGTGGTTCTTCTCGGCCTGGTCCTCGCGCTCTCTGCTTCCGGCTGCGCGGAGCCGCACTCGGTGATGGTGAAGCGCCCGCAATCGCCGGCGGTCGACACCGCGGTGACCGAGATGTGGTCGCACGAGATCCACAAGGTCGCGAAGGACGGCGACTGGATCCTGACCCGCAGCTACTACGCGGTCGCCGACATGATCTCGCTGACGACGTCGGGCGAGGACCTCTCGCACGCCTCGATCTACGACGCGAAGCGCGACACGGTGATCGAGGCGGTCGGCAGCGGCGTCCGCGAGATTCCGCTCGCGCAGCTCGTGCAGCGCAACCACTACGTGATCGTCGTGCGGCCGAGCGGCATGACCGATGCCGAGCGCACGCGGTCGGTCGAGCGCGCGCGCAGCCGCATCGGCACACCGTTCGATACGCGCGGCATGCTCGGCTGGAACGATCCTGACAAGGTCTACTGCAGCGAGCTCGTGTGGTGGGCGGCGCAGGGCGAGCTGCGCACCGGCGACCATCAGCGCTTGATCACGCCGGGCGAGCTCATGAACTACGGCGAGGTCGTGTACTGGAGCGGCAAGCGCACCGATGCGCAGGTGATGCGCCAGGCGATGGTCCGCGAGCCGCAGCCGCGCGAGCAGCTGGCGTCCGTCCGGTGACTACGCGCCGTAACTACGCGGTCCGGATCGTGGCGCCAAGAGACGTCATCGCGGCGGCGAAGCCCGGATACGACGTCGCGACGTTGTCGGCGTCGTCGATGTGCGTCGTGCCGCTGGCGACCAGGCCGGCGACCGCCGCTGCCATCGCGATCCGGTGATCGCCCTCGGCGTGGACGTTGCCGGGCTCGAGCGCACCATCGGGCCTGCCCTCGACGGTGAAGCCGTCCGGATGCGCCTCGCAGGTGATACCGAACGAGCGCAGCATCGCGCACGTCGTCGCGATGCGATCGGACTCCTTCACGCGCAGCTCCTCGGCATCGCGCACGACGGTCGTGCCGCGCGCGCGGGCGGCGAGGACCGCGAGGATCGGCAGCTCGTCGATCGAGCGCACCGCGAGGTCGCCCGCGATCTCCGTCGCGCGCAGCTCGTGCGCGGCGCCGCGGACGACGAGGGTCGCGGTCGGCTCCGGGCCGGCATCGCGGTGATCTTCGAGCGCGACCTGCCCTCCCATCGCGGCGATCGCGTCGAGAAAGCCCGTGCGGGTCGGGTTCACGCAGACGCCGGGCAGCCGGACCTCTCCCGCACCCGCGACGAGCGCCGCGGCGACGAGGAATGCCGACGACGACGGATCGGCGGGCACCTCGAAGCCGGCACCTGCGAGACGGCGATCCCAGCCGCGCGTGTCGATCGTCGTCGTGCGGCCGCGGACGGTCAGCGGCGCGCCGAGGTACGCGAGCATGCGCTCGGAGTGGTCGCGGCTCGGCCCGGGCTCGGTGACGCTCGTCGCACCGTCGGCGTAGAGGCCGGCGAGCAGGATCGCGGTCTTCACCTGCGCCGACGCCATCGGCAGCGTGTAGTCGAGCGCGGCAAGCGGTCCGGACGCCAGACCGACGGTCAGCGGCGGAATGATGTCGACGCCGGTGCCCTTGCCGGTGATCGACGCGTTCATCTTCGCGAGCGGCTCGATCACGCGGCGCATCGGCCGCTTCGACAGCGACTCGTCGCCGACGAGCGTCGTCGCGAACCGCTGGCCGGCGAGCAGGCCGCACAGCATGCGGATCGTCGTGCCGGAGTTGCCGCAGTCGATCGGCGCCGCCGGCGCGGTCATGCCGTCGAGGCCGGTGCCGGTGATGACGATCGCCGCGCCGTCCTTCGCGACCTTGGCGCCGAGCGCGGTGATCGCCTTGGCCGAGCGACCGTTGTCGGCGCCGTCGCCCAGGCCGAGCACGCGAACGGGCGTCTGCGACAGCAGCGAGAACAGGAGCGCGCGATGGCCGATCGACTTGTCGCCGGGGACGGTGATCGTGCCGTTCAATGGGCCGGTGGCGGGCTCGACGATCAGCTTCATGACGCAGGTGCAAGCATCGCACGAGCGCGCTCGACCGCACGCGAGAGATGGCGCGGCCCGATCGCGACGACCGCACGGACCCACGTGCCCTGCTCGATGAACCGAGCGTCCGTCAGGCTCGTCGGAACTCCGAGTGCGCGGATGACGGGCTCGGCGGCGAGCCCATGAAGCAGCGTCTCGAGGCTCGCGTGCATCCGCTTCACCGCGTCCTTGTTCTTCTTGTCGCCGGGATCGGCGGCATCGGCATCGACGATCAGCGCGAAATCGTCGACGACGTCGGCCCACACCGAGAGCTGCGCGGGGGCGAGCTCGATGCCGGTCTGGCGGGCGAGCGAGACCCGCGCGTCGAACGGCAATCGTGCGGTCACACGCAGGACCGCTCCCGGCGCCTGCTTCGGCATCGCGTGGTCGCGCAGCAGCAGCAGCTCGCGCGGCGCGACGAGCGGCGTCTGGCGCGCGATCGCCGCCCGCGCCTCGAGCTGACGTGTCCACTCCGGCGGGCCGAGCGCGACGAGCTCGTCGTCGAGGCGGACCCCGTTCGTGATGTTGTCGGCCTTCGTCGCGAGCACAGTGACCGTCGTCGCCGCGTCGGTGCCGACGCCGTATGCGGCGAGCACGACGT
>JABFXX010000500.1 GCA_013368795.1 Kofleriaceae bacterium | reverse complement strand
GATCGAGGCGGCATCCGCCCAGATCACCGTACACGGCGCGCGGTATCCGGCGCACCTGCAGGCGCGTGTCGGCAAGTAGGTCCCCTATACTCGCGGCGCATGAGGCGCGTCGCGGTTGTATTGGTGTTGCTCGCTCTTGTCGCGTGCCGCCGCGGGCGCAAGCCCGATGGCGACATGTGTCTCGCGCTGCCGGCGGCGATCCGCACGCAGCTCACGGCCGGCCCCGACGGTCGGCTCTACTGGCTCGAGCGCGCGCGCGACTACGACTTCGACGCCGAGCTGACGGGCGTGAACCGCCTCGTGCGCTACGACCTCCGCAACCGGCGCGCCGAGGTCGTGTTCGATGATGCCGGCGCGCCGATCCGGTTCATCGGCGGACAGCTGCTCGCACTGCGCCACTCGCATTCCGGATCGTGGACGCTGGTCTTGCTCGCCGGCGATCTGCACACGCAGGAGCTCACCTCGTCGTCTCTCGACGTCCGCGATGTCGAGGTGCTCGACGCGCACACGGTCGTATTCCTCGCCGAGGGCGTCGGTGCGCGAGCGGTCTACGTGCTCGGGCTCGACGAGCTCAAGCCGTATCACCTCGTCGATGCCGACATCCTGCTCAGCGCATCCGGCGGTCACGTGTTCGCACGCAAGGGCGACGACGTGCTCGTCGTCGACGTCAAGACGCGGGCGATCTCGAAGGTCCCGTACATCAGGAAGTCGGAACCGCAGGGAGCGAGCCTCGTCCATCTCGACGGCGAGCGCGTGCTGGTCCACGACATGCTCTCGCACGAGACCAAGCCGGTCGAGCTGGCGGCCCGCAAGTGGAAGCTCGTGTACCAGGGCGACACGACGCTCGCGCGCACCGCGCCGTCGGGCGGCAGGTCCTATGCCAGCGTCGTCGCCAACGGTCGAGCGACCGCCCTGCCCACCATCGTCGGCCGTGCATCGATCGTGTCGACCGCCGAGCTCGATCGCCGGACCTGGGCGCTGATCGCTCACAACACGACGAACTATCAGGGCGATGTCGGAGAGACCGATGCCGAGGCCGATGTCTGCGCGCTGCCGGCGGCGGGCGATGTCACCGTTCCGACGCGCGTCGTGCCGGCGCGATTCGCCGACCGGTCACAGCCGCTGTTCGATGCGCTCGAGGCGACCTCGCCGACTGCGACGCTGCAATTCATCGACGCAGATGGCGCGCCGCCGACGGTATCGCTCCACCTCTTGAAGGAATCGGCGGGCAGCGACCTCGCCGCGATGCGCAAGCGCGCTCGCGACCTCGAGGATCGGGTCACGCGCCAGCTGCGCGACCCCGAGATCCGGACCGACGTCATGTTCGCGGATCGGCGCCGGGCGGTGTATCGCTGGCGGCGCGATCGCCAGCGGTCCCGGATCACCGTCGGCATGGGCGACGCCCTCCTCAGCGATCGCGAGGACTACGACTTCGAGGTATCGAAGGTCGAGAACGAGCGAAAGGACGGCAAGATCACGTGCTCGGGGACGCTGCGCAACCTGACGCATCGCGCCCTGACCGGCCTCGACATCAAGTGCTCCGGCAACCGGAATCACCTGATCCACATCGACAAGATGGAGGTCGACGAGACACGCGCGTTCTCGCAGACGTTCGAGATCAGCGAGGACGGCGAAGCCGCGTATCTCGAGGTGCTCCTCGACGGCAAGCCGTCGGAACCGCGCGATGCCGAGCAAGAGGAGCGGGACATGGCCGCGTTCACGCTCGCGACCGAGGCGTTCGCGGCGACCGGCCTGTGGCTCGACTACCACGCCGTACGAGACGACGACGTCGTCGTGAGCCTGCTGACCGACATCGACTTCCTCGAGCGCGATGCAGCTGCTCAGGAGGCCGCGATCAAGGCCGCGTACGAGCAGTACACCGGCCTGCGCGCGATCTACGGGCTTCCCGCGACTGCACCGCTGCACGTCCGCGTCCGCGTGCAGCTGTCCGATGCCGTATTCCGATACGACGGGTCGCGCCTGGCGAGTGACTGATCAGCCCGGCGCGAGCTTCTTCACGGCCGCGGTCTCGCCACCGAGCCAGTCAGGGTGCTTCGCCGTGCCGTCGTTGTGGTTCGTCGTCTTGAACAGCTCGTACTTGCCCTCGGCGGCGTACTGCGCGGTCTTCCCGACGAGCGCAGCGACCTGGTCTCCCGACATCGGCTTGAACGTCTTCACCGCCTCGAATGCCTGATCGAGGATCTTGTCGCTGTCGATGCCGGTGATCACGACCGACACCGGCAGGTTCATCGCGTAGTGCAGACACTCGATCGGCGTGACCGGCGCGCCGCTCTTCAGGATCACGCCGTCGCCCATCGTCTTCATCGCGAGGATGCCGACGTTCTCCTTCACTGCCACCGGCACGACGAGGTGCGAGAAGCTGCGGAAGTGCGCGTCCATCACGTTGAGCGGCATCTGCACGCTGTCGAACGCGAAGCCTTTGCGCTTGGCGACCTCGAGCATGTAGAGGTGCACGCGCGGGTCCTTGTGGCCCGTGTAGCCGATGAAGCGCAGCTTGCCCGCCTGCTTCGCGGCGACGAGTGCCTCCATCGCGCCGCCCTCGCCGAAGACCCGGTCGGGATCGTCGAAGCGCAGGATCTCGTGGTGCTGGACGAGATCGATGGTGTCGAGCTTCAGCCGCTTCAGTGACTCGTCGAGCTGCTTGGTGGCCAGCTCCTTCGTGCGGCCGTCGATCTTCGTCATCACGAAGGCCTTCTTGCGGTAGCCGCCCTGCGCCAGGGCCAGCCCCATCCACCTCTCGCTGTTGCCCTTGTTGTAGTCCCAGCAGTTATCGAGGAAGTTGATGCCGCGATCGAGGCCGGCATGGATGAGCTTGATCGAGCTCTTCTGGTCGAGCGGCGGCTTGCCGAGGTGAAACCCTCCCATGCCGATGAGCGACACCTTCTCGCCGGTGCGGCCGAGCGTGCGATAGAGCATGTCTCCACGGCGCTCACCCGGATCGGTGACGCGCATCAGCGCGTGCGGATCGAGCGAGGTGCTCGCCTGCCCTTGCGCAGGTGCGGCCGGCGGAGCGGCAGCGGCAGGCGCAGCGATCGTCGCTCCCGCGCCGACGAGGCCGGTCTTCAGGAAGTCCCGTCGTTTCATGTGCCACCGTGGATCGCGCGCGACCAGGCAACACGTGCGCGTGGGGTGAGCAGACGGTGAGAACACTCCGCGTGGACGCGAGGGCGCTATCGATCAGCATGCGTACGGTCGGCCTGTTCGGCGGGAGCTTCGACCCGCCGCACGTCGCGCACGTGATGGCCGCGCAGCAGGCGCTCGCGCAGCTCGACGAGGTCTGGTTCGTGCCGGTCTATGTCCATCCTCGCGGCAAGCGACTCGCGCGCTACGCCGATCGCGTCGCGATGTGCGAGCTCGCGATCGCCGCGCTCGGGCCACGCGCGAGGGTCAGCTGCATCGAGCAGGAGCTCGGGCCGTGCGTGACGCTCGACGTGCTCGATCATCTGATGCCGCGGCATCGCGAGACGTCGTGGCGCCTCGTGCTCGGTGCCGACCTCGCCCGCGCGGCGACCGGCTGGCGCGGTTGGAACGAGGTCGCCTCGCGTGCACCTCCGATCGTGATCGCGCGCGAGGACTCGGACCTTTCGGCGACGAAGATCCGCGCCGTGCTCGCCCTCCGTGCGTTCGACCTCGCGGCCGCCGCGCTCCCCGGCGCCGTGCTGCGCTACATCATGTCGCGCGGGCTGTACGCCTAGAGGCCGCGCAGCCGCTCGGGGCGCAGCGCGACATCACCGGCGAGCGCGCGATCGATCACGTCGACGATGCGCTCGCGATCGCGCGGCAGCCTTCCGCCGAGCGGCAGGTAGTTCGACGCGTGGTTCGTGCGAAACAGCGCGTCGGTCGGTCGCGCGCCGTCGACGAACGTGCGCAGCTCGCCGAGCAGCTGCGCGACATCGGGAAGCTGGAAGTCGCCGCGCGTCGCGAGCTTCGCGAGCGGGGTCGTCGGCACGACCGTCAGCGTGAGCGCCGCGAGGTAGTGCGGATCCATCGCGGTCGCGAGCGCGGCCGACCCGGCGGCGTGCTCGGCCGAGCGCTCGAGGCCGCCCGCCCCGAGGAGAAAGATTGCCGACAGCTCGAAGCCGGCGGCGCGAGCCCGGCGTGCGGCCTCGACGTGATCGGCGGCGGTGCTGCCCTTCGCGATCCGGCGCAGCGTGACGTCGTCGCCGGACTCCGGCCCCATGTAGAGCAGCGACAGCCCGAGCTCGCGCAAGCGGCGCAGCTCGGCATCGGACTTCGCGAGCACGTTCGTCGCGGTCGCGTAGCAGCTGACGCGGCGAAGGCGCGGGAACAGGCGCGTGCACGCCTCGAGGATCGGCTCCCAGTGCGCGAGGTCCATCACCAGCGCGTCGCCGTCGGCGACGAATACCTTCTCGACCTCGTCGCCGACCTGGCGCGCCGCACCCGCGAGGTCCTCGAGCGACTCGGCAAGCGGTCGCACACGGAACTCGGGCTTGTCCCGGTACATGTCGCAGTACGTGCAGTGGTTCCACGAGCAGCCGATCGTGGCCTGCAGGATCAGCGCATCGGCCTCCGACGGAGGACGGTACAGCTTGCCGATGTAGCGCACCGGCGCATCCTGCCACGGTTTCAGGCGTTGGCCGCGGTCGGCATGAGATCGAGCTCCTCGAGGTCGAGCTCCTGCTCGATCTGCTGGTACGCGGCGTCGCTGATCGTGCCGTCAGCGCGCAGCGCGCGCAGGCGGCGGCGTTCGGCGGATGTCGCGACGCGCACGAGCTCGATGTCGACCTCGGTCATCCCGCCTTCGGGCGAGGGCTCGCTCGCCGGCTCGCGTTCGGCCTCGATGTCCGCCTCGGCTCGCCGCAGCAGGAGCTCGTAACGGCGTCGCAACGGGACCGACATCTCGTCCTCCGCCGCCTCGTCGAGCGCCGCGAGCGCCGCGCGCATCGTCTCGACGCGTGCGAGCCGGACCTCGTGCGCGACGGTCGGATCGCCCTCGAGCCCGAGCAGCTTGATGAGCGGCCGCAGCGTCATGCCCTGGACGACGAGCGTACCGAGCACGACCGTGAACGCGGCGAACAGCACCAGATCGCGATACGGAAACGTCGCCGGCAAGGCGAGCGCCGCGGCGAGCGTCACGATGCCGCGCAATCCGCACCACCCGACGATCGCGGCTGCGCCCCTCGACAGCGCGAACGACTCGCGGTGGCCCTTGTGACCGTCGTGCGCCAGGCGATAGCGGCGGCGGGCGAGCCACGCGGCCCCCGAGACCCACAGGATGCGCGCGATGATCGTCGCGGTGCAGACGGCGACGCCGATGCCGATGTACTCGAGCAGCGTGAACGGCGTGATGCGAGCCAGGATGCCTTTCAGCTGGAACCCGATGAGAATGAACGCGAGCACGTTCAGCACGAACACGGCGAAGTCCCACACCGCGTAGGCCGGGATGCGAATGCGCGCCGGCGTGAAGTCGCTCGCGCGCCGCGCCGCGGTCATCGCGAACACGACGAGCGTGAGGATGCCCGAGAGGTGGAGGCGCTCGGCGACCGTCCACACCGCGAACGTGCAGCAGAACTGGATGACGACCGCGGTCGAGACATCGTGCACGCGCAACAGGAACCGCATGAGCACGCGCGACAGCACGTAGCCGAGCACGACGCTGCCAACCGTGACGACGAGCAGCGTCGGGACGACGGTGACCGGCGAGATCGTTCCCGCGAGCGCAGCGCCGACGGCGAGGCGATAGACGAGGAGTGCGCTCGCGTCGTTGAACAGGCTTTCGCCTTCGAGGATCACGAGCAGGCGGTGCGGTGGGCGTAGCTGGTTGAGGACGGCGGTCGCGGCCGCCGCATCGGGCGGTGCGACGATCGCACCGAGCGCGATCGCGACCGACCACGGCATTTCGGGCACGAGGAGACGCGCGACGATCGCGACGATCGCGACCGTGAATGCGACCGCACCGACCGCGAGGCCGACGACCGTGCGCCAGTTCGCGCGAAGATCACGCTGCGATGCATCGAATGCCGTGTCGAGCAACACCGGCGCGACGAACAGCGTCAGCGCGAGGCTCGGATCGAGCATGATGGTCGGCGTGCCCGGAATCAGCGCGAGCCCCGCACCGGCGAGCGCGACGAGCGCCGGATACGGCGCGCCGATGCGCCGTGCGAGCGACGTGAGGATCGCACCGCCGAGGAGCAGCGCGATGACGAGCTCGAACACGTGCATCGGATGAAGCTTTGCGCCTCAGGGCACTCCCGCAACACACGAGCGCCGCGATGTGAGCCGTCTTCCCGGTTTCGTGCCGGGTCCGTCGGGCTCACGGCCAGCCGGGCCGCTGCGCACAGTGCCGTGCTGAAACAGCCGCGCTCAGAACCGGTAACGGAGGCCCGCGAAGAGCGTGAGCTTCACGGCTGGGCCCTCGCCCTCATCCTCGAGCTCGTAATCTTCGTCGTCCTCGGTGAAGTTCGCCGAGAGAACCGGTCCCGCGACAATGCCGAGCCGATGACCGAGAGGCAGGCCGACGAGGAGTGACGCCTCCGCTCTCGGAGAGACATTCACCTCGAGCTCGTCGTCGTCCTCGTCGCTGTCGTCGTCGCCCGTGATCAAGCGTGCGGACGTCATCCCACGCCGCAGGGGCGGCCCCTCCTCGTGCTCCTCCTCACCGGTGAACCGCGCACCGAATCCGAGCTGCGCCCGCAGGTCGAGCGGGCCGAGGCGTGTCGTGAACGCGACGTACGCCCCGACGGAACCGCCCGGGCCGCGGTCGTGCTCGTCATCGTCATCGTCATCGTCATCCCAGTCGGCGTGACGACGATGACGTTGATCGTCGTCGTCGCCTTCACCTCCTGGGTCGAAGGACGCATCGACGCCGACGGAGAAGTGACCACGCGAGAACAGATCGAACAACCCGCGCACGCCGGCAGCCCCGTCGTCGTCGAGTCCGATCGTGGCGCCGAGCGCGAACCAGCGTTGCGAGGGAGCGCGCAGGACCTCGTAGCGCTCGAACACGCCGCGCGGTGGTGCGACGACCGGCGTACTCGGTGGAACAAGCGACGGAGCGCTCGTCACCGTCGTCGAGACGGTCACCGGCACCGAAGTCGTCTGCGTCTGCGTATTGGTCTGCGTGTTCGATTGCGTGTTCGTTTGCGGGTTCGATTGCGAGTTGGTCTGTGTGGTCGTGTTGCTGTTGTTGCCGTTGTTGTTGTTCGTGATGGTGATCGTGATCGGAGGCCAGCCGGCGGGCGCCGAGGGCACGACCGGTGTGGGCGGCGCAGAGGGCGGCGCCGGTGCAACGGGTGGCGTGGGCTCGGGTGCGGCGGGTGCAGGTGCAGGCTCGGGTGCAGGTTCGGGTGCGGGTGCAGGTGCAGGTGCAGGTGCAGGTGCAGGTGCAGGTGCAGGTTCGGGCGCAGGTGCAGGTTCGGGTGCAGGTTCGGGTGCAGGCGCAGGTTCGGACGCGGGCGGCGGCACCTCGGCCGGCGAACCCTCCGGCGGCGGAGGGGGCGCCGGAGCCGGACCAGGCGCGACAGGTTGTGCGGCGGCGAACGTCGCCGTTGCGAGGAATGGGACGAGAGCAGAGCGAACGCGCATGAGTTCTCCTGAGCGGCGGTCCCGGCGAGAACGCCACTGTTGTATGCGCTCGTGGTTGCAGCTCGACGCGCGATTCCCTCACGCTGAAACAACTCACTGCGCGAGCGCTGCGCGCGCCTTGCTCGCGTACGGTGACGATGGGAACTGCTCGAGGAACGCCGCGAAGCGCAGCTTCGCATCGGCATCGTCGCCGGCGCGCAGCGATGCCACCGCCGCCCAGTACGTCGCTTCCTCGACGACGGTCGAATCCGTCGCGCGATCGAACAGCGTCACGGCCTCGCGATCGCGGCCAGCACGCAGCGCGACCCACGCCTCGCGGAACGCCGACAGCGCCGTCGTGGCGGCAGGCGGTTCCGGCGTCCACAGCGTGTGGCGCTCGAGCGTGACCCGTTGCTCTGGTGCGTCGATGCGTGCCGAGCCGATGACGACCTCCACGCGGAGGATCCTGTGGTTCTTCGCGCGGATCCGGACGCGTGCGTCGTCGACGTGAACGATCGTTCGGCCGACACGCGCATCGACGTCGCGCGTGCCGCGCGTATCGATCTCCAACGTCCCGTCGGCGAAGGCGATCGCATCTCTCTGCTCACCCGGCGTATGCGAGATGACACTGCCCTCGCCCGCTGCGATGCTCGGTGCGCGAGACGGCGGCGGCACATCGTCGTGTGCGATGTAGCGTTCCGTTAGCATTGGCGACTCGCTCGCGGCGATCGATGGCGCATCCACCGTCGCGTTCGGACCACGATCCTGCCCGATGACGAGCAGGGCGCCGGCCGCGATCGCGGTCGCGACGAACGACCACCTCCACACGGTGGCGTGGGGCACGCGACGACCGACGACCGCCATCGTCTCCGACTTGATCGCACGCCGATGCGCATCGTCGAGACGCGGCGCGGGCAGCGCCTGCAGGGCGCGACGAAGCGCGCGCTGTTGCTCGATCTTGCGACGGCACACGACGCACTCGTTGACGTGCTCGGATACCTCACCGGTCGTCACCGCGCGCGCGATGTCGCGTGACTCCAGGCACGTCACAGTGCACCTCCGAGCGCGATGCGTAGCGTCTCGCGCGCGTCGGCCAGACGGCGCCACACCGTGGCCTCGGAGATGCGCAGTGTCTGGGCGACGCTCGCACCGGTTTCGCCTTCGAGATCCATCAGCACCAGCACCTCGCGCAACTTCGGGGGCAGCGCGGCGACCGCGTCTCGCAGCTTGTCGACGTCGGTCGCGTCGTGATGCGCATGCTCGGGCGGCGGCTGCTCGGCGAGTGCTGTCGCGACACGCTTGCGCGACCGCTCCTTGCGGACATACGTGCGCATCACGTTCGACGCGATGCCAAACAGCCAGCTCTGGAGCTTCGCGCCGCGAAACTGGCCGGCACTCCGAAACGCCGCGATGAACGTCGCCTGGACGAGGTCGTCGATCGCGGCCGGGTCCGAGCTGCGCATGCGCGCCACGTAGCGATACACCGAGTCGACGTGGCGCTCGAACAACAGGCTCTGAGCAGCCGGATCGCCGGTCGCGCACGCCGCCGCGAGCCCGTCGTCGCCAAGCTCCTCGACTCCGAGGTCGGGCCGCAACTGGACGAGCTTGCCCATCCTCATAGCCGGCGCTCCAGGCCGACAAACGCGGACACGCCGAGCGAGTGCGGCGTCACGTCGACAAGCGGCCCGCCGAGCAGGCCCCAGTCGTCGCCGACGTGAACGCGGAGAAACGCACCGGCCTGCACCTTCGGCAGGACGGAGATCTCGTCGTCCATCATCGAGCGGGTGCCCTCGAGCGCAGCACCGATGCCGAGCTGCGTGCGCACGTCGACACGGCCGAAGGGCCGCGTGTACGCGGCGAACACCGTCGCGTCACCGACCGTGACGTCGGCATCGTGCATCTCGAGGTCATGCTCGCCGGTCTGCCAGCCGCCCGCGATCCCGAGTGTCCACGCGCCGACTCCGAGCAGGTCGAGCTGCGCGTGCACGCCGAATGACTCGTCGCCGCCCGACGCACCGAGCCCGAGCCAGCGATGCCGCCGCGGCGGCGCGGCCGGAGCGCGTACGCGAATCGCCGGCTCGTCGCGGCCGAGCTCGAGCCTTTGCGAAGGTACGCGCGGCAACTCCGGCGCTGGGGCGAGCTGGCCGGACGGCAGTGGTGGAGGCGTGTCATCGATCGCATCGTCGGCCATCCAGCTCACGACGAGCACCGCCGCACTCTGCGCATCGGGAATCACGCGCTCGCGAACGCGGCCCTCGTTGTCCGTAGCCACGAGATGCAAGCCACTGGCGACGCGCGTGACGCGCACGTCGAGCTCGTGCTCGCAACGTGGCTCCAACCGGACCCATCGCTCGATCTCCGCGCGCACCGGCTCTGGGGCGTCGATCACGCGAGCGCGGCACGGTATCTCCGACGGTCGCGTCACCGGTTGTGCATGCGCGAGGGTCGTCGTCAGCGCCACGGCGGCAAGGGTAGAGGCTGCGCGCATCGTTGCATCATGGTGGCAACCACAGCGCAGATCCTCTCACGACGAAACAATCCGCAAACCGGACAGTCGAGACCGCGCGCCGCGGCTACGAAGACTTCGCAGGGCGCTCAGACCGTGATCTCGAACTTGCCGAGGTGGTGCTGCTGAACGTCTTCGATCGCCTGGGCGGCCTCGTCCAGCGAGTACTTCCTGGACACGACAACCTGGAACGGACCCCGCGCAATCATTTCGTTCAGGCGATCGAACTCACCGGGCGATTCCTCGGCGTCGTACATGCGAAGCGTCACGCCCCTCGGCGCAACCGGCGTGGGAGAGACGCCATTGGGACATGCGATGCGCCCACCTCTCTTCACCATCTCGAGCTCGCGCTTCCAGCCCCTACCGCCCGCGAACACGAGCGCGCCGGCATAGCCGTTCGGCGCGAACGCCCTCGCCTTGCTCATGAGCGTCGCGCTGTGCCCCTCGGCCGCGCCGTCGGCGCCGAGCTTGTTGACCAGGCGCACGCCGTCGCTCTTCGACGCGACCGCGAACACGCGGAGCCCCGCGATCTTGGCGAGCTGAAGCGCGACGTGACCGACGCCACCGCTCGCGCCGAAGATGATCAGGCTCTGACCTTCCGCGAGCTCGAGCTGCTCGAGGCCCTGCAGCGCGGTGATGCCGGCAACCGCGAGCGCACCGGCCTGGTCGAATGTGATGTTGTCGGGGATGATCGCCGCGTCGCTCTCGTGCAGCGGCGTGTACTCCGCGAAGAAGCCCGCCTTCGGATTACCGAGCGCCCAACCGTAGACGCGATCGCCGGTGGTGAACCGCTCGACCGCATCCCCCGTCGCGACGACCGTGCCAGCCCCATCGGAGCCGAGCACGCGCGGGAACTTCGCTTTCGCGTCCTGGTACGCGCCCTCGATGCGATCGGCTTCCCACTCGCCGACGCCGGCTGTCGCGACCTCGACGAGAATATCTCGCTTGCCGAGCTTCGGCACCGGGACCTGCTCGATGTGAATCTCGTCGAGCGAGCCGAAGTGATCGATCGCGGCTGCTCTCATCTGCCTCGGAATTGCTTGTGTCCTCGCCATGGTGCCTCCACGGCGAGGGACTGCAATCGACAGTCCATCAGCCTGCGAGCGAGGTATCGAGCTTCGCCATGGCCGCAGGCTCGAGCGCCGGCAGGTGGACGTCCTCGAGGCCACCGTGGCCGCTCTCATCCGGGTGGTAACCCGCCTCGCCGTGGTCGGTGTCGTCGAGGCCCGCTTCCTCTGCCTCGGTGCTCGGGCGCAGGCCGAGGACCGCCTTGATCGCGTACGCGATCACCGCCGTGCCCGCGATCGACAACGCGAGCGTCACGCCGACGGCCTTCAGCTGCTCGATCCACAGGCCGTTGCCGACGAGGTCTGCGAGGTTCGTCTTGAGGTTCGGGTTGACGTCGGCGTTCGCGAACACCGCCGCGAGGATCGCGCCGAGCGTGCCGCCGACGCCGTGGACGCCGAACGTATCGAGCGCGTCGTCGTACTTGAGGAGCGCCTTGAGCTTCGTGCACGCGAAGAACGGCACGACGCCCGCGAGGAGGCCGATCAGCACCGCGCTCGAGGCCGACACGAAGCCGGCGCCGGGCGTGATCACGACGAGACCGGCGACTGCACCGGAGCAGAAGCCGAGCACCGTCGGCTTGCCGCGCGTCGCCCACTCGAGCGCGGGCCACGCGGCCGCGGCGACCGCGGCGGCGAGCGTCGTCGCGACGAATGCGTTGGCGGCGATGCCGTCGGACGCGAGCGCGCTACCCGCGTTGAAGCCGTACCAGCCGACCCACAGCATGCCGGTGCCGACGACGGTCAGGACGAGGCTGTGCGGCATGAACGCGCGCTTGCCGAAGCCAGTGCGCTTGCCGAGGATGAGACAGAGGACCAATGCCGACCAACCCGACGACATGTGGACGACGGTGCCGCCGGCGAAGTCGATCGCCTTGATCGATGCCTTCGCGTTCCACACGCCGTTCATCAGGCCATCGATGCCCCACACCATGTGCGCGAGCGGGAAGTACACCGCGAGCATCCACACGCCGATGAAGGCCATGACCGCGGAGTACTTCATGCGCTCTGCGATCGCGCCGACGATCAGTGCCGGCGTGATGATCGCGAACATCAGCTGGAACATCGCGAACACGTTCTGCGAGACCCACGCCGCATAGTCACCGTTCGGTGCCGCGGTCACGCCCGAGAACATCGCGAAGTCGAGCCCGCCGAGGATCGGCGTGCCCTTCGCGAACGCGAAGCTGTAGCCGACGAGCCACCACATCACGGTGACGAGGCCGGCACAGCCGAAGCACTGCGCGACGACCGACAGCACGTTCTTGCGGCGCACGAGGCCGCCGTAGAACAGCGCGAGACCGGGCAGCGTCATCAACAGGACGAGCGCGGTCGAGATCATCACCCAGCCGTTGTGGCCAGGCCCAGACGTCGATGCGAGCGCGCCGCCCTGGGCGTCCGGCACGCTGTTCGTGACGTACGCTTCCAGGTTCGCGAGCCGCTGCTCCACCGTCGGCGTCGTACCTTCGGCGGATGCGGCCCGCAGTGGCAGCGCCACCGT
Source organism: Kofleriaceae bacterium (assembly GCA_013368795.1). Taxonomy (GTDB): domain Bacteria; phylum Myxococcota_A; class Polyangia; order Haliangiales; family Haliangiaceae; genus JABFXX01. Next base: position 11,279 of record JABFXX010000500.1, on the reverse strand, counting down.
GGCCAGGAACATCAAGAGGACAACCGCAGCCCCACGAAGTCGGATGAGTCGCATGGCAGAACGCTACCGACCCCAAGTTTCCGACTCGTAACCGTCACGCTAAAACGAGCCCCCGAACCACGCTCGCGTCGTGAGCGCTACACAGGCGGCGGCTCGCTGCTGCCGCTGCCGTCTCCACTGCCGCTTCCGCTTCCGTCGCCGCTGCCGTCACCACTGCCGCTGCCGTCACCACTGCCGCCGCAGGTGCCGTCGCAATCACCACCGTCATCGGGAGGCGTCGTCTCGCACGCACCGATCGTGTCTCCGTGTTGCGCCTGATGCGGAGCGACCGCGGGGTTTCCTACGCAGATCGAGTGAGCGTTTTCAGGATTGCCCGGCGGGATGTGACAGATGAGCGTCTTCTTCGGGTTCTCACAGACCACCTGGCCATTGGCGAGCGTGACCGCCGACTCCTCCGTCCCGGTCAAGTACATGCTCGCGTCCTCCGGCGCTTGCTGCGTGCACGCGGCAATCGAACCGCACAGGACGAGACTCGAGAACAACATCTGGAATCGCATGAAACCTCCTTGGGTGAAGGCTCTAGTGAGGAGTGGTCCGAGAAAGGTCACTGACTCGTACTGGCAGGAATTTCGAGCGTTAGCGCGGACACAACAAACACGCGCAGCGATCTCCCGCGTCGAGCGCAGCACGTCATAACGTGCCGCATTGATGCAGATCGAGAGCCGAACGTTCCTCGGTCACATTCCATCCGCGCGCGTTGGGAGTGGCCCCGATCCGGTGATCGTGATCTCCGGCGGTCAGGCCTTCGTTCAGCGCCCGACAGCGGAGCGAGTGGCGCGAGACGCGCGACGGATCGCGCGCATCATGCCGCGCGATCGCAGCTTCATCCTCGTCGGCTACGACCCGACGCCGAGCGATTACAGCCTCGCGATGATCGCTCGCGATCTGTGCGCAATTTTCGAACAGGTCGGTACGCCGGCAACCGTGATGGGCATCTCGTATGGCGGGATCGCCGCGCTGCGAGCGGCTGCCGAGCGCCCCGAGCTCGTGAGCAAGCTCGTGCTGCTCGCGAGCGCGCACGCGTTCTCAGCCGAGGGCACGCGGCGCGTGCAGCACCAGATCGACTGCGCATCGCGCGGCGATCTCGTCGGGCTCACCGAAGGCTTCGTCTCGGTGTTCCGCCGGCCGTGGTTCAACTGGCTGGTCTGGCTGCGTCTGCGTTCGTCGCGGGCGCGCCTGCCACAGGCGATGAACGAGCCCGCGCTGATCATCCGCGGACTCCGCGCGGTGCTCGACGATCCGATCGACGCCGCGCAGCTCGCGCGGATCGCGGCGCCCTGTCTCGTCATCGGCGGGACGCGCGATCAATTCTTCGGCGACGGCATGCAGGAGCAGACCGCCGCCCTCCTCCCGCACGCATCGCTCGAGCTGGTCGAGGGCGAGACGCACATGGTTCCGGTCGAACGTGCGAGCCATGTCGCGCGCGTGCTCGCCGCGTTCCTGTCTCGCTAAAAGGCGCGAGCGTTCCCGTCGGGGAGCACAGGTCCCCACGGGGCACGGACGCGGTCAGTGCCCGCCGAACGAATACGTGTGGGCCGCGAAGTAGACGCCAGCCATCCATTCGCCACGGTTCAGAAAGCTCGAACCGAGCGCACCACCGATCGTGATCCACGGCGTCAGCCAGAAGTCGGCGCGCGCGCGTCCCTCGAGGACGAGCTCGCTGTCGTCGTCGTCGGACTGCTCGCTGACGATGAGGCGCCCACCTCCCGCGGCCTCGAGACCGAGCTTGACGAACTTCGTGCCGCCCTGGAAGCCGAACAACAGCTGGCTGCCCGCGGCGAGCAAGCGCGCACCTGTCACGGCGTCCGCATCGGTCGGCGAGATTTCGACCTCGAAGCCCGCATACAGGTGATCGGAGAGCGAGGCGACGACCTGCTCCATGAGGCTGTAGCTGAGGTCGGAGCCCCCGACGTTCACGGTTCCCGGTGTGGTGATCGAGCGCGTGAGCACCGGCTGATCGGCCGGCAGCTTCCGCGGGAGGTGCCGGAAGTTCACGCCGAATGTGATCGTCGCATACGGACTCTCGCGCGCGGCTCCCCACACGCCGTACTCGGGGCACGACCGGCGGCCGACGACGCCGTCCTCTGTCGGGCACGGCTCGGGCGTGAGGTTCGTACGGCCGGACGACATATCGTCGTCGTCGGCCTGCGCCGTTCGCGAATCGATCGCGAGCACCGCTACGAGAGAGAACGCAAGATGAACGACTACAACGCCGGTTCGAGACACGAGGCCCTCCTGCATGAAGTGGCGTGGTCGCTTCGACCCAACAGACGCCGGATCGAAAAAGTCAGTCTCGGTCGTCGAAGCAAACCCAACGCGGAACGCGCGAACGCGTGATCGAGCCAGCGTCGACACACATGGACTTCAGCGTGTCGTCGCTCGGGTACTCGATGGCTTCACGCCCGACGGCGCGACCGTCGATCCGCATCGCGCGGATCTCGTTCGCGGGATCGAACGCGAACAGCTGCATCTCGGTGCCGTCGTTCGCTCGCCCGAACACTCTGACCGAGGCGAGGTCGACGACCACCGGATCATCACAGCGATTGCCGAAGGCATAGGTGATGACGTTCTTGCTGGCCGATCGTCGTGATTGATGATCGATCGCGACGTCGAGGCAATCCACGGTCATGTAGACGCCATTGAACGGCTCGCGCGCGTAGCTGAACGAGTCGGCTTGGTAGGCACACCCACCCAGAGCGAGCGAGCCGAGAACCAGAATCGCATCGGTATGGGGCTGGCGGAACGACATGCGTGTGCGCCCAAGCAATCGGCTGACCATCGCGAATCGGTGATTGCGTTCCAATCCGAGACAGGCATGTCGCGCGGTTGCCGTCGTCGTCGGAAAACAGGCGGACGCTCCCGGGACTTGTGAGCGATCGCAATGTGTCTGCGTCGGGCGATGCGGCGGGTCCGGTATTGCGTGAAATACGGAATCGCAGCGCGCTCCCACATCGCGCTACAATGGCCGGCCACATTGATTCTCGCAGGGCACGTCTTGGGTGGACGGTTCGAGGTGCGCCGCCGACTGGGGTCGGGCGGGATGGGAGAGGTGTTCGAGGCGTTCGACCGCGATCGCGGCGATGTGCTGGCGATCAAGACGTTGACGCGCACCGACGGCGAAACGTTTGCGCGTTTCAAGCGCGAGTTCCGGGCGCTGCAGTCGACGTCGCACCCGAACCTCGTGTCGATCCGCGAGCTGGTGTGCGCCGATGACGTGTGGTTCTTCACGATGGAGCTCGTCGACGGACGGCATTTCCTCGAGCACGTACGTGGCGACAACGACAAGCTGCGCGCAACGCTCGAGCAGCTCGTGGTCGGCCTGACCGCGCTGCACGAGGCCGGCTTCGTTCATCGCGACGTGAAGCCGTCCAACGTGATGGTGACGCGCGACGGCAGGGTCGTGCTCCTCGACTTCGGTCTCGTCACGAATCTCGATCCGCAGCGCCAGTCGATCGCGCATGGCCCGATCGGCACCGTCGAGTACATGGCGCCCGAGCAGGCGAGCGGTCTGCAGGTCGGCGAGGCCGCCGACTGGTACGGCGTCGGCGTGATGCTGTACGAGGCGCTCACCGGGAAGATGCCGCACAGCGGCCACGCTCTGCAGATCATGGTGCAGAAGCAGCAGGTCGAGCCGAAGGCGGCGACCGAGCTCGCACCTGACGCGCCGCGCGACCTGTGTGACCTCTGCATGTCGCTGCTCGCGATCGAGCCGAGCGCGAGGCCGACGGGGACGGCCATCGCGAAGCGGCTCGGCATCGATCTCGGCAAGGCGCGGCGGACGTCGACGCCGATGACGCGCACGCTGTTCGTCGGGCGCGAACGCGAGCTCGCCGAGCTCGCTGCCTCGGCGACGGCGGCGAAGGCGCGCGTCCACCTCGTCGTCGGCGAGTCGGGCATCGGCAAGTCCGAGCTCGTGTCGCGGTTCGTGCGCACGATCGCCGCCGAGGATCCCGATGCGATGACGCTCGCGGGCCGCTGCTACGAGCGCGAGTCGGTGCCGTTCAAGGCGTTCGACGGTGTCGCCGACGGTCTGGCGCAGCTGCTCGCGAAGCTGCCCGAGGCCGAGGTCCGCGAGCTCTTGCCCGAGCGCCCCGCTCTGCTCTCCCGCCTGTTCCCGGTGTTCCAGCTCGTCGAGGCGATCGCGACGGCGCCCGAGAGCGGCATCGAGGCCGGCGAACCGCACGAGCAGCGGCGCCGCATGTTCGTCGCATTGCGCGAGCTGTTCACGCGCGTCGCCCGCAAGCGCCGCGTCGCGATCACGATCGACGACCTCCAGTGGGCCGATGCCGACAGCTTCCTGTTGTTGCGCGAGCTGCTGCGCGGCGGCGATGCACCGCCACTGCTCGTGCTCGCGACGGCGCGTGTGGAAGACGCGGCGCTCGAGGACCACCTCGACGGCCTGTCGGTCGGACGCACGAACCTCGGGCCGCTCAGCGAGGCCGAGTGTCACGAGCTCGCCGAGGGTCTCGTCCCGGGCGCGACCGCGCGGTTCGATCTCGATCGCGTGTCGCGCGAGGCCGGCGGCCACCCGATGTTCCTGCACGAGATCCTGCGCCACCTCGACGTCACCGGTGGCGGCGAGGCCGGTGCGACGCTCGACGACGCGCTGTCGGCGCGCATCGCGCTGCTACAGCCTGCGGCGCGGACGATCCTCGAGGTCGTCTGTCTCGCCGGTGCACCGATCTCGCTCGAGGTCGCCGCAAAGGCATCGAGGCTCGATGCGACGACCGTGTCGCGCGCGGTCGCGTCGCTGCGCGTCGCGATGCTCGTGCGCGAGACCCAGCGAGGCCGCTACATCGCGCTCGAGCCCTACCACGATCGCGTACGCGAGACGGTCGACGGCCGGATCGAGGCGGCGCCGCGCAAGGAGCTGCACGCGCGCATCGCGTACGCGCTCGAGACGGCGCCCGAGGGCCGCGACCAGCAGCTGCTGCTCCGCAACTTCCTGCTCGCCGAGCTCTCCGAGCGCGCCGCGCGCTACGCCGAGGACGCCGCGCATCGCAGCGAAGCCGCGCACGCGTTCGACCAGGCGGCCGAGCTGTGGCGTGTCGCGCTCGATGCGATTCCGCGCGACGCCGACGATCGCCGCCGCGTGCTGATGCGCCTCGGCCACGCGCTGATCGATGCCGGCCGAGGCACCGAGGCAGCCGAGCACTACCTCGCGGCGGCCGAGGGCGCGGATCGCGCGACGCTGCTCGAGTGCCACCGCCACGCCGCCGAGCAGCTCCTGATCTCCGGCCACATCGGCCCCGGTATGGAGGTCCTGCAGGGCATCCTCGAGGAGATCGGCGTGCCGTGGCCGAAGACGCTCCGCGCGACGCTCGCATCGCTGCTGTGGAACCGCGTGCAGGTGCGCGTCCGCGGCCTCGGGTTCCGCGAGCGCCATCGCCGCGAGATCTCCGACGCGACCATGCTCGAGCTCGAGGTCCTGAAATCGGCGGCTGCGGGCCTGGCGATGATCGACTCGCTGCGCGGCATGGACTTCCAGACGCGCCACCTGCGCAAGGCGCTCGCGACCGGCCATCGAGCGCACATCACGCGGGCGCTGCTGATCGAGTCGATGTTCCACGCGACGGCGTCCAACCGCAAACGCGCGCTCCAGTACATCCAGCGCGCGCTCGAGGTCGGCAACCCAGAGGACGCGTACCTGCGCGCGATGGTCGAGGGGGCACGCGGCGCGCTCGGCTACTTCTCCGGCGACATCGTCACCGCGGTAAAGCACCTCGAGGAGGCGACGCAGCTGTTCCCGCTCGCGCCCGGCAACAACTGGGAGCGCTCGACCTCGCAGCTGTTCCTGTTGTTCGCGCAGCGCTTCGCCGGCGACTTTGCGGCGATCCGCGCGAAGTACGAGGACTACAAGACCGACGCACGCAATCGCGGCGATCGCTACCTCGACTCGACGATGCGCCGCGCGTGCGCCTCGATGTGGCTCGCCGAGGACGACCCACGCGGTGCGGTCCGCGAGCTCGTCCGCGCGACGTGGGTGCCGCCGACCGATCGATTTCACGTCCAGCACTTTCACGAGCTCGTTGCGTGGGCCGAGATCGGGCTCTATCACGGCGTGCTCGACGACCGAGCACAGCTGCCCGATCGCATCGCGAAGCTGCGCGCTTCGCTGCTCACGCGCGTCGAGAGCGTGCGCGTGCTGTTCGACTACACGCGTGGTCGGCTCGCGCTCGCCGGGCATCTCCCCGAGTCCGAGCTGCCGCAGGCGATCCGCGGCCTGCACAAGGAGAAGAACCCGCTCGCCGCGGTGTGGTCGACGCTGCTCGAGGCCGGCGACTGCGCGAAGACCGATGCGACGCGCGCGGCGACGCTGTACGAGCGTGCCGCGGAGCTCGCGCATGTGGGCGGCATGCGCTCGACCGCCGCGGCCTCGCGCTGGCGCCTCGCCCAGCTGCGCGACGATGCCGCCTTGAAGTCGACCGCCGACGGCCAGCTCGCCGCGCTCGGAGTTCGCCGCGCCGAGCGGATGTGCGGACTGATCGCGCCGATCCGCTAACGCGACTCGTAGATCATCAGCGAGGGGCTCGACGTCGCACGCGGCGCGAGCCACGGGGCGTCGAGATCGAAGCCGACCGCGCACACGACGATCGGCCTGCGCCGCGCGACCGCCTCGAGCCGCACGACGACCCGCGCGAGCATCTCGCCGCTGAACGGCACGTAGAGGAAGAAGATCGAGCCATCGAGCTCGATATCGCCCGCGCTGCCGTGAACGAACGACACCGGGACGCCGAGCTCGGCGCTGCGCGCTCGCGCGGCCTCGACGAGGTGGCCCTGGATCTCGATCCCTCGCGCGGTCGCACCCGACAGGAGATGAGCGAGGATCGCGACGCGGCCGAGTCCCGAGCCGAGATCGACGAGGTCGTCGCCGGGGCCGACCGGCGCCTCGCAGACGGTCGCGAGGATCTCCTCGACGCCGCACGGCAGGTACGGCACCGCGCCGCGCGGCAGATCTTCGTCGGGCGGCGGCGGCGGGAAGCCGAGAGCTTCGTCGATCCAGTCGTCGCGATCGACAAAGGGGACCGCGCGGATCAGGTCGAGCAGCGCCGGTCCGCGAAGCGCGCCCGACTCGATCGCTGCGCGGGCCTCGCGCGCCCCTGTTCGCAACGATTCGTCCACGGTTGTCCACCCTATCAGGGGTGTGCGCCCGTGTCTCAGTGGGCGAGGCTGCAACATTCTGCGGCGGCAGTTTCCCGACGAGGAATGACGCAAACGGCGCGAGCCCGGAGTTAACATCGTCGTCGGCGGCATGTCGGAACTGGAGTGGAGCCCACCCGACAGGTTCGAGGAGTACCGGCTCGTGCAACCACTCGGGCGCGGCGCGATGGGGCTGGTCTATCTCGCGCACGACTCGCTACTCGATCGTCCGGTCGCCGTGAAGTTCCCGCGCGCCGCCGAGGATCCCGACGTGCGCGAGCGATTCTTCGTCGAGGCGCGGGCGATCGCGAGGCTCCAGCATCCGAACGTCGTCGCGATCTATCGCGCGTCCGAGGTCGGCGGGCATCCGTATCTCGTCTCGGAGTACGTGCGCGGGCGCGCGCTCGACCAGCTGCAGTGGCCGGTGCCATGGCGACAGGTGCTCGCGATCGCGATCGATCTGACGCGCGGGCTCGCGGCCGCGCATCGCTGTGGCGTCCTCCACCGCGACGTCAAGCCGGCGAACGCGATGATCACCGACGATGGCCGAGCGAAGCTGCTCGACTTCGGGCTCGCGGTCGTCGTCGACGGCGGCGTGATCGAGGAGCCGGTGATGCCGCCACGGCTCGAGCGCGCGACCTCGCCGAGGAGCGAGAGGCCGAAGCACCATCTTGCCGCGCTCGACGCGATGGAGACCGTGTCCGCGTTCCACCCCGAGCCACTGACGCTCGGCAACGGCACGCCGAACGCTCGCATCGAAGGCACCCCGCTCTACGCCGCGCCGGAGATCTGGGAGGGCGAGCCGGCAACTCGCCGCTCGGACCTGTACTCGCTCGGCATCTTGCTCTACGAGCTCGTCGCCGGAGCGGCTCCTCATCGCGGCATTCCCGCGGCGCAGCTCGCCGAGATCGTCAAGACCTGGGACGTGCCCCGCCTCGGCGATCTCGTCCCCGATGTCGATCCGGGGTTCGCAGCGATCATCGATCGCCTCGTCGAGCGCGACGCCGGTGCGCGGTTCCCGTCGGCGGATGCGTTGCTCGTCGCCCTCGAAGAAATGGCCGCGCCCAGGCGCGAGGACGACGTCCCCGACGGCAACCCGTATCGCGGCCTCGCCGCATTCGACAGCGCACACGGCTCGCTGTTCTTCGGCCGCCGCGGCGAGATCCGCGAGCTCGTCGATCGCGTGCGCGCCGAGCCGCTCGTGATCGTCGGCGGCGACTCGGGCACCGGCAAGTCGTCGGTGTGCCGCGCCGGCGTGCTGCCGTGGCTCGTCGAGCACGACGGCTGGACTCGCGTCGACATCGTCCCCGGCCGCAAGCCCGTCCGCGCACTCGCCGCCGCACTCGCGCCGTGGTGCGGCCGTGCCGAGGACGAGCTCGAGAAGCAGTTCGAAGACTCGCCCGACGACACGGCGCGCACGCTGCGCCAGAGCGCGTCCGATGCTCCGAGCGTGGCGTTCGCGCGAGGCTCGGGCGTATCGCGCACGTCGGCGCCGCGCAAGCTGCTCGTGTTCGTCGACCAGCTCGAGGAGCTGCACACACTGTCCGATCCGGCGGACGCTCGCGTGTTCGCGAGGGCGCTCGCCGCGATCGGTCAGCGCTCGCCGTCGGTGCGCGTGCTCGCGACCGCCCGCTCCGACTACCTTTCGCGACTCGCGATGTTGCCGGGCCTCGGCGACGACATGAGCCGCGGCCTCTACTTCCTCCGGCCGCTCGCCGGCGATCGCATCCGCGAGGCGATCGTGCGCCCCGCCGCCGCGCAGGGCGTCCGCTTCGAGTCGGACACGCTCGTCGACACGCTCGTCGAGCAGACCGAGAACGCGCCGGGCGGCCTGCCGCTCCTGCAGTTCACGCTCGCCGAGCTGTGGGACGCGCGCGACGTCGAGACGCGGACGATTCCGAGCGACGCGCTCGCCGCGCTCGGCGGCGTCGCCGGCGCCCTCACCCGCCACGCCGATCGGATCCTCGCCGGTCTCGACGCGAACGGCCGCGAGTCCGCGCGCCAGATCCTCCTGCGGCTCGTCACCGCCGAGGGCACGCGCGCGCGCCGGTCCGCCGGCGAGCTGCTCCGCGAGCGCACCGATCGCGCGGCGCTCGAGGTGCTCGTGCGCGGCCGCATCGTCGTCGCCAACGACGCACAGGACGGCGCCTACGAGATCGCGCACGAGGCGCTGCTCGCGAGCTGGTCGACATTGAATGACTGGCTCGAGCAGACTGCCGCCGACCATGCCGTGCGCAGGCGCGTCGAGCAGGCGGCCGCCGAGTGGGAGCGCGCCGGCGAGCCTCGCGACCTGCTGTGGAGCCGGCGCAAGCTCGTCGAGGCAAGGCCGCTCGACCGCTCGTCGCTCGCGCCGCGCGAGGCCGCGTTCCTCGCCGCCGGTCACCGCGCGATCGTCCGCACGCGCATTCTCGTCGCAGCTGGCCTCGTCGCGGTCGCGGCGGGCACGATCGCGACAGGCACGATTCTCCGCGCGCGCGCCCGGCACGAGCTCGAACGTGTGATCGCGGGACAGCTGACCGACGCGACGACCTCGCTCGATTCGGCACGCACGATCTCACGCGAGCGCGACGCGGTGCGCACGCAGGCATTCGCCCGCTTCGATGCGCACGATTGGTCAGCCGGCGAGGACGCGTGGGCGAAGGCCGAGGAGCTCGGACTGCGCGAGGCCGGCCAGTACCGCGCCGCCTCGAGCCACCTCGAGAACGCGCTCGCGCTCGACCCGACGCGCACGAGCCTGCGCGAGCAGCTCGCCGACCTCCTCACCGAGCGCCTCCAGCGCGCACAGCGCGACCGCCACACCGAGCTCGCCGACGAGCTCGCCGGCCGCCTCGCCGCATACGACAGCGGCCACCGCGCCTCCGACCTCGCGACCGAGGCGCAGATCGAGCTGGATGTCGCGCCGGGCACGACCGTCTATCGCGAGCACGGCGACACTCGCATGCTCGTCGGCACCGCGCCGCTGCCCGCGCTTCACGTTCCGCCTGGCGCGCTCGTGCTCGCGTTCGAGGCGCCCGGTCGAGCGCCCGCGCACATGCCGGTGCTCGCCGGGCACGGCGAGAAGCTGAAGCTCTCCGTCGCGCTGCCGCCCGCCGCGTCCGTGCCCGATGGCATGATCTACGTCCCTGCCGGCCGCTTCTTGTTCGGCAGCGCCGACAGCTCGGACCTGCGCCGCGGTTTTCTCAACTCGCCGCCGATGCACGAGGTCGCCGCGCCCGCGTTCCTGATCGCGCGCCACGAGGTCACGTACGGCGAGTGGATCGCGTTCCTCGACGATCTCTCGCCCTCCGAGCGCGCGGCGCGCACGCCGAGCTCGCAGATGCCGCAGTCGGCGGTCACGCTCACCGAGGTCGCGCCGAAGAAGTGGCGCTACACGTTCGTGCGCGGGACGAAGACATACGTCGCCGACCAGGGCGCGCGCATCCACTACGACGATCGCAAGGTGCGCGCCGACCAGGACTGGCTGAAGTTTCCCGTCGCCGCGATCTCGTACGAGGACGCGCTCGCCTACGCGGCGTGGCTCGATCGCACGAAGCGCCTGCCCGGCGCCCGCGTCTGCGACGAGTACGAGTGGGAGCGCGCGGCCCGCGGCGCCGACGGCCGCACGTGGCCGACGGGCGAGACGCTCGGCGGCGGCGACGCCAACATCGACGTGACATACGGCCGCTTGCCCCTCGCGTTCGGTCCCGACGAGGTCGGCTCGCATCCGCGGTCGCGCAGCCCGGTCGGTGCCGACGACATGGCGGGCAACGCGTGGGAATGGACGCGCTCCGTCGAGACAACCGAGAACTCACCGATCGCGCGCGGCGGTGGCTGGTACAACGAAGCCCTGAGCGCGCGGAGCACGAATCGTGAGCCCGCGGAGCCGACCCAGCGCCACGTCTGGATCGGCCTGCGCATGTGCGCAAACCCACCGCTATCCGAGCCCACTCCTCCAACAGTGAAATGATGAAGACAATGCCCAACACGCTCTGGCTATGCGCCGCCGGCCTCGCGCTCGGCGCGTGCACGGTCGACATGGACGAGCTCGATACGTCGACCGTCTCCCAGAACGGAATGAACATGCAGGGCATGAACATGCA
>JABFXX010000414.1 GCA_013368795.1 Kofleriaceae bacterium | reverse complement strand
ATCGAGCGTCATCACGCCGATGACAGCACCATCGACGATCAGCGGACACCCCATGCAGGCGTGCGGCCGGCTGAGCTCGTCGCCGCGCTCGGCGAGCAGGCCGTCGAACGGGTCGGGCAGCGCGGGATCGTCGAACCGGATCGGCCCGGTGGCCGCGAGGATCCGCGCGAGCCGAGGCTGCTCCGACGGAACGAACCGACGCGCGACCGCCTCGCCGCGCAGACCGTCGACGACGACCGGCACCAGCGTGCCCGCCTCGAGCCGCAGCAGCGCCACGGCATCGCACGCGATCACGCGGCGCACCGCCGTCACGAGATGGCGGAAGCGTTCGCTCGTCACATCGGACGTACCAGCAAGTACAGCTTCGAGCATGTCGTCATTTCGATACCACGTGCTCGATTCGAGTCTCCGCGGCGCATTGTCACGGCACCGAACGCATGGACCTTGCATCGAATTTCCCGAGGAGGATGCGATGACGGACGAAACCGCGAGGTTTGATGAGGAGCTTGCCGAGGTAGAGCGCTCGCTTCAATCCGACGACTCGAACACGGCGCGCGAGCACTTCACGATGTTCGATGCGGCACTGACCCGCTACATGCGAGGCGAGGAACGACTGCTGTTCCCGGTGCTCGAGCGGTTCACGTCACTCGCTCCGGCGACGACGGCGCGAATGCGCAGCGAGCATCGCAGCCTGCGCCAGCTCGTCGACAACATGTGGGACCGCATCGCGCGTGAGGACAAGCCCGGCGGTCTCGAGGTCCTGTCGTCGCTGCGCAGCGTCCTGCTCCTGCACGTCGCGAAGGAGGAGTGGGTCCTCGACCCGCTCCTGCGTCACGCCTCGAGCTGACCGAGACACTTCTCGACGAGCCGCAACAGCTCCTTGCTCGTCGATGACGCCACACGCGCCGGATGTGACGGAATGGGAACACGTGATGCTCGTCCCAGAAACACGCGTAGACGACGCAGATCATTGGGATCGCAGCTGGGCGCTTATCGAACAGTCTGTCTTCCAGGGGGTCCCCTGGTTCCATGCCGCGATCGACGCTCGGCTCGTCGGATCGCAGGCTTAGCGTCATTAACAACGTTCAGGGGCCTGGTAGGATTAACCCTGCGATGGTCTCCTCCAGCGCGGCCGTCAAGGCGGGTGACACCCTTGAGGGTCGGTATAAAATTCTAAAGACGATCGGCGAAGGCGGGATGGGGACCGTCTATCTCGCCGAGCACATGCTCATTCAGCGGCGCGTGGCCATCAAGGTCCTGCGCGCCGAGCTGGCCGCGGACTCGCAGGTCGTCGATCGGTTCATGAACGAGGCCCGCGCCGCCGGCGCGATCGGCCACCCGCACATCGTCGAGTCGACCGACCTCGGATTCACGCGCGAAGAGGTCCCGTTCATCGTCTTCGAGTACCTCGAGGGCACGCTCCTCACCGACGAGATCTATCGCCTGCGCGGCCTGCCGCCCCGGCGCGCGCTGCGCATCGCGACCCAGATCGCGTCGGCGCTCCAGGCGGCGCACACGGCCGGCATCATTCATCGCGACCTCAAGAGCGACAACATCTTCCTCACCGACAAGGAAGACGTCAGCGATCACGTGAAGGTCCTCGACTTCGGCATCTCGCGCTTCGTCGAGACCGAGAACGACGATTCGCAAGGCCGGCACCAGATCATGGGCACGCCGGAGTTCATGTCGCCCGAGCAGATCACGGCGCCCCACGCCGTCGATCATCGTGCCGACATCTACGCCCTCGGCGTCGTCCTCTACGAGATGCTCGCCGCGCGCCGGCCGTTCGACTTCGACGCCGAGGGCCGCACGACCGACCGCACGTTCGCCGAGACCGACCAGCTGCTCCACAAGATCATCCAGGACGCGCCGCCGCCGCTCGGTCGCCCCGACCTGCCGCCGGGCCTCGAGCAGCTGATCAACGAGAAGCTGCTCGCGAAGTCGGCGGAGCAGCGGTTCCAGTCGATGAAGGACGTGCAGGCCGCGCTCGACGCGTTCGCGAGCGTGTCGCGCCGGGACACCCAGCCGATTCCGGCGACGCCGATGCCGGCAGTCGCAGAGCCGGTGACGCTCCCCGGCGCGCCGAAGAAGCGAGGCATCCTGTGGCTCGTCGCCGCGTTGCTCGCCGGCGGCGCGGGTGCCGCGCTGATGTTCAAGCCGCCGAGCGGCGGCGCACCCGCCCAGGCCGACACGACGTCGCTCGCGAAGTCCGCGCTCCAGACGACCGCCGATCAGCTCGGCACCGCGCTCGAGTCCGAGGCCCAGGCCGCGCGGCTGCGCGCCGAGGGCATCGCGAGCACGCCAATGCTGCGTGCCGCGATCGAGACCGATGCCGCGACGTTGAAGAACATGATCGCGGACAAGGACTTCCTCATCAAGCACGACGCGAACGAGGTCATCGAGATCCTGCAGACCAAGGGCGATCAGCAGACCTCGATGCTGCGCGTCCCCGAGACCGCACCGACGATGCACATCGCGGCGGATGGGACGCGCGTCGAGACCGACGGCACGCACGTGACGATCGTCGTCGGTACGCCGGTGCTGACCCAGTCCGGCGTGCAGGGCGGCGTCATCGCGCTCGCGACGCCGGTCGACCTCGGCGCCGCGAAGAAGCTCGAGCCCGCGCCGAAACAGCTGGCGCTCGTCGGCCTCGCCAAGCCCGTCGTGCTGCTCGGCGATGCGTCCGCGACCGGCACGACGGTGACCGCACCGATCAAGGCCAGCGAGAAGTCCCACGTCTCGGGGCTGTCGCTGGCCGCGGTGTACGAACCGCCCGCGCCGCCACCGCCCCCGACCACCGACCCTCTCGTCTACGTCCGCTACGGCCTGTTCGGACTGGCGGGCCTCATGCTCGTGCTGTTCGGCGTGAGCCTGGCCCGCAAGCGCTAGTTACTGGCGAGCCTGGCCGAACTTGTCGGGCGAGAGACCCGCGGGCGCAGCCTTGAGCTCGAGGTTCTTCTCGTTCGCGCCTTCCTTGATCTCGATCTCGCTCGTCATCGGATCGCCGCCGTTCTCGTTCCACGCCTGCACCTTGTACTTACCCGGCGCGAGCGTCTTGAACGAGAACTTGCCGTCCTTGTCGACGAGGACGTAGTGCGGAGCGTCGACGACGATCAGGTACGCCGACATCGCCGCGTGCAGGTTGCAGCCGAGGCGAACGATGCCCGGCTTGTCGAACTTCATCTCGCGCGTCTCGCCGTTCTTGTACATGCCGAGGTCGAACGCCTTCGTCTTCGACAGCGAGAACACGTTGTGGAAAATCTGGTCGAAGTTCGGGAACGACACCGTCGAGCCGACCGGCACTGCCATCACGTGCGGCGCGAACTCCTTGCCGCGCTGCTCGATGATGCGCTGCTTCGGCGTGCGCTTCTTGCCGCCCTTGGCCGGCGTCAGCATGACGACGCCGAGGCCCGTCGGGGCCTTGCCGTCGAGCGTGATCGCGCCGCTGAACGAACCGACCTTGGCGGGCGCCTTGGTCTCGTCGGCCTCGACCTCGCCGATCTTCGGCTGCGCGGCGGTCTCCTTCGGCATCGTCTTCGTCGGCGTCGTGACGCGCGTCGGCGCGCCATCGCGGAACGTCTTCGCGACGCTCGCGACCGGCTTCGGGCCCGTGATCATCTCGGCGCGCGTGAACAGCTGCTCGGCGTACGAGCGCTGGCCGTGCTGGCCGGCGGTGACCGCCCCCTTGAGGAGGCGCTGTGCCTCCGGATCCTTGATCGTGCCGGCGAGCTTGGTGACCGCCTCGAGCTTCTTCGCGTCGATCGGCTTCAGCTTGTCGGCCGCGACGACGATCTGCGGCTTCAGCGGGCCGATCGCGCCGAGCAGCTCGCCCTTCTCCTTCTCGGGAACCTTGAACTTGTCGAGCGCGCCGACGAGGTTCTCGACGAGCGCGGTGAACTCGTCATCGACGAGGTCCATGCCCGCGTGCGTGGTCGCCATGTCGCGGCCGGTGTACTTGCACGGGCCACCGGTGGCCATGCAGACGAAGTCGGTGAGCAGCTTCTTCAGCTGCACGGGGTCGGTGTTGAAGAACCGATCCTTGATGCGGGCATCGGCCGTCGTGCGGTTGACGAACTCGTCGACGACCGCGGTGATCGCCGGCAGGCCGCCGAGGCGGTCGTAGAGCGACTTGGCCTGGGCCTGCGTCGGCTGCTGCGCCGACGCGTCCGTCACGGGCGCCTGGGTGGTGTTGCCCGAGGTGTCGGGCGGTCCGGGCGGAGTCGACTGCTTCTTCGGCGAGCCGCCACACGCTGCGGCCAGTAAACCAACGACGACGATCCCTATGGTCTTCATTGGTGCGACACTACACTCGTCGCAGGGGCGACAGCAAAAAGCCCGCTCACGTTTCGCGCGAGCGGGCGGTCCGGATTGCGGACTGTTCAAAGCGTGCGCAAAAATGCAGCGAGGTCTGACTTCTCGCGACTCGTCAGACCAATGTTGAAGCGCACGTTGTAGAACTCGACCGCTTCCTCGAGCGTCGCTGCAGAACCGTCATGGAAGTAAGGCGCGCGCGCCGCGAGGCCGCGGAGGATCGGGCCCTTGAAGCGGCCGATGTCCTTGAACTTGCCGGTCACCATCGCGCGGCCGGCGTCGGTCACCTTCTTGATGGCGCCGGTGCTCTTCTCGCGGAACGTGTAGAGCGGCATGTCGATGGTGCGGCGGCTCGCGGCGACGAGGCCGATGTCGAGCGGGACCGCGGTCGAGTGGTCACCCGCGTTCGGCGAGTCGTGGCACGTCGTGCAAGTACCGACGACGTTCGCGGGCGTCCCGAAGATCGCCTCGTCATTGATGCCTGACACGCCGCTGATGTTGATCGCCTTCGTGTTGAACAGGCGCTGGCCGCGCGCGACGGCGGCGCGCTCCCTCTTGCTCGAGTTGTTCCACGCGTCGTAGATGTCGAACACGACCGGGTCGAACGGCATGTGCGTCTGCGAGTCGCCGAACAGGTCGTTGATGCCGATGTAGAACACCTGGTCGATGACGGCCTCGGTGCCACCCTGCGCGCCCGCAGTGCTCAGATTGCCGGCGTCCCGGTCGTACTCCTGCGCCGTGTGGAGCGCGACCTCGAAGTTCACGATCGACTCGCGCTGCGCGTCGGTCAGCGCCTCGCCCTGCGCGTGGCCGGTCGTCGCGTCCGTCGACTGCTGCGACAGATCGAAGTGGATGCTCTGGCCCGCGAACGTCTCGCGGCCGTCCCACATGACCGCGCTGAGGAACTTGAGGTTCGTCGACGGCAGCGGGCGGCGGAAGAACGACAGCTCGGCCGCGCTCGCGAAGCCGTACGGATCGTCGACCGCGATCAGCTCGAAGTCGGCGTTCGCCGGCATCGGCATGCCGACGCGGATGAGGCCGTGGTTCAGCAGCATGCTGTAGGCCTTGCGACGCTTCGTCTGCGTCGAGACGTCCGCGTTCGGCGAGTTCGCGCCGTCGTTCAGGCGGAAGATCGCGCCCAGGCCGAGGCCGTCGTTGATCGTGCCGCCGTTCGTGAGCGCGAACGTCAGCTGGACCTGTTCCGGCGTGATGCCCCAGCCCGCGGTCGGGAGGTGACACGTCACGCAGCGGCGGCCGTTCGTGCCGAGGTCCTGGAAGAACTCGTTGCCGAGGTCGATCCGGCCCTCCGTGGAGATCGTGGTCGCCCAGCCCGACGCGTTCGGGATGGGGAGCTTGTTCGGGATGAACCCCGAGGAGGAGTGGTACTGGACCAGGTCCTCCGTGGTGCTCAGCGTCGGCTCTTCGGTCGTACACGCCACCAACCCCGCCGCCATCATCCAAACGACGTACTTCGACATAGGACGAGCGTCACTGCACGGTGAGCGCCAGAGACTCGCGGCCTCCTACGTAGTGAAATCACTGATGATTAAATTGCCGCGATCTACGGAGTGTTCCAGATCCCATCCACTCCCGGTCCAACCTTCTGATCCCGCTGGGCAAATTGCCCAGCCGCTAATTACTTGAATTTGATTACGTTACTCGGCACGCTGGTCGACGCTGTATCGTTTCCCATCCAGGCGGGACATGGAACTGAAGGAGCTGGGCATCGCGGTTGTAGGCACGGACGACCGAGTTCCGTCGCTCCGCGATGTGATCGAGCGTACAGGCAGCTGGTCGGTCGATTCGTTTCGCTGGCCGATCCTGCCGACCGCCGAGGCGCTCGATCGCACGAGCGTGATCGTGCTCGCGACCAGCAGCGACGGCCCGCCGGATGGGCTCGTCAACTTCCTCCGCACCCGCGCGCCATCGACCTCGCTCGTCGTCATCGGTCCTCACCCCGCACGGCTCGCGACACCGACCTTGTGGCTGCCGGCCGCTCCGCCGCCGGCGGTGCTCGCCGGGATTCTCGCGCAGCTGGTCGCCGCGGAGACGGGCGCACCTGCATCGCCGTGGCGACGCAAGGCCGACATGCTGATCGGCAACAGCGTGCAGATCCGCGATCTCCTCCACTCGCTCGATCAGCTCGCGCCTGCACAGACGCCCG
>JABFXX010000550.1 GCA_013368795.1 Kofleriaceae bacterium | reverse complement strand
CGCGCACCGTCGGTCGCCGACGGCCGCGTCCCGCTCGTGCTGCATCTGCTCGCGCCAAACCAGCGACCGGTGCAGGTGACGACCGATCTGCCCGGGTTCTGGGTCAAGCACTACCCCGCCCTGCGCAAGCAGCTCATGCGGCGCTATCCGCGCCACCAGTGGCCCGAGGATCCGCTGCAGCTCGTGCGCGAGGACTAGCGAACGCGCCAGATCGGGAAGTCGTGGCCGATCTCCGGCGCCGCGAACAGGCCGTTCTCGATCGCGCCGTCGTCGCTCTCGGGCTCGCACAGGTACACGGCGATCGCGCCGAGCGGCTGATCGGTCCGCACGTACATCGAGCGCAGCGGCACGGGTCCCCTCTCCTGCCGCCACTCGACGTGCAGGTCGCCGACCTGCGCCGACTCGAGAATCTTGCGGCCGCCCTCGGTGCCGAAGCCCGCGACCCTCGCGATCTCGGCATCGACGATCGCGGGCGCTGCCTCGATCTCGAGACCGTGATTGGCGAGATGCGCGGCGACGACGCCGTCGACGATGTAGCCGCGCGGTCGGTCGATCACCGTCGCGCCCTTGAAGTTCGCGAAGTACTTCACGCGCACGCTCGTCGGTGCGCCGTCGGGCACGCGCGGCGTCATCGTCGGGATCTCGATCGGATCGGCGAACGGGTCGAGCGTGTAGCGGACCGCGATCTTGTCCTGCGGCGCCTGGCTCGACGCGACGACCTGCATCACGTCGTCCTTGTGCTCGGCGACGTAGTTCAGTGCCTCGAGCAGCGTCGCGTACGTCGTCCGCACGCGATCCGGGAACGCGAGGTACGAGTAGCACTCGAGCAGGAGATCGAGCCGGTTCGTGAGGCCGCGGTAGTTGCTGCCGAACCTCGGGTGGTGCGTGTACGTCATCCAGCCCTCGGTCACCGGCGCGTTCGGATCGGCATCGCGCCGCGCGTCGAGCGAGCGCTCGTCCTCGACGAAGTTGCCGTACCACCCGGCGATCACGCTGTGGTCCTTCGCGAGCGCGGCCTGGACCGCGGGCATCATGCGCTCGCGCATGAACCTGATCGGCTCGGGGCGGCCGCTCGCGATCGTGTGCGGCACGTCGTACGTCATCGCCATGCGATGGACCGAGCCGTTCGTCGCATGCGTGTCGATCGTCAGCTCGGGCTGCCAGACCTGGACGACGTTTGTCGAGAGGAGCCGCATCTCCTGCGCCGCCTGGCGCATGTAGTCGCGGTTCAGGTTGATGCCCTTCGCGTTGACGCGCGTGCCGACGAGCGGCGGACCGATCTGACCCTCGAGCTTCGGCAGATCGAGCTTGCGATTCTTCGGATCGACCGCGTCGTTGCCGTCGGGATTGAACAGCGGCACGACGACGAGCGTCAGCTCGCCGAGCAGTTCTCCGTGCTTGCCGTCGAGGAGGTCGCGCATCAGCATCATCGCGGCCTCCTTGCCCTCGACCTCGCCGGCGTGGATGCCGTTGATGATCAGCACGACGGGGACGCCGGCCTTGCGCGACTCCTCGGGCGTCTTGAACCCGTGTGCCGACAGCACGCATAGCGGGAAGTCGCGGCCGCCCGGGCTCGTGCCGAACGACGTACGCGAGAACCGTCGATCGTTGCGTGCCTCGAGCGCCGCGATGAACTCCATCACGTGCTGGTGCATCGACGTTTCCTGGTAGCTCGTCTGTTCGGCGCGGGTCTGCGGATGCATGCGCGCAGTCTGGCATGTGACGGCAAACACCATCAGCCCTCCGGCCTCAGTTTCCTGAGCTTGGTTTCGGTACGAGTGGGCGTACGATCGGCACGATGAGTCGATCGGCGCTGGTGGTCGTGGTCGCCCTGCTCGCTCCCGCCTGCACGCAGTCCAGCGTCGGCGATGACATTGGAGACGACGGTGGCGGAGGAGGAGGCGGCGGCGGTAGCGGCTCGGTCGAGCTCACGCTCTCCGATCTCGAGCCGGGCTGGCTCGTTCACACGACGCGAGTGTCAGAGGCGTCGACGACCGAGACCACGCAGGTCTCCGATGGTACGTCGATCACCCTGACCGGTAGCGCGACCGACGTGTTCGTCGCGACGGTCACCGACGGCGACGGCAACCTCGTCGCGACCCACTCGATGCAGGCGCCCTGCACGATGGGCTCCGCACATCAGCTCCACGTGCCGGGCGACTACGCGACGATCCAGGCTGCCGTCGACGCGGCGAGTCCCGGCGACACGGTCAAGGTCGGCGCGGGCACGTATCACGAGTCGGTCGTCATGCGTCCCGGCATCTGCCTCCTCGGCGCGGGCGCGAACAAGACGATCCTCGACGCGCAGGGTCAGGGCATCAACCTGATCGATCTGACCAACGGCGCGGGCACCGTCGTCTCCGGCTTCCAGCTGCGCGGCGTCGGCGGCGGTGACCAGCCGCAGTGCAACGCAGACATCTTCAACTGCTCCGGCGACTGGTACCGCGCCGCGATCTACGTGTCGCTGCCGGGCATCCTCGATCCCGCCGCGTCGCCGCCGCCGATCGTCACGAACAACGTGTTCGTCGATAACGACATCGCGCTGATGCTGTACTTCCACGGTCTCGGCGTGATCCGCAACAACGTGTTCGTCGACAACCGCCACGCGCTCGTCGCGAATCACTTCCAGGATCGCTCGCTCGTCGCGAACAACGTGTTCTACGGCAACACCGGCACTGCGATCGCCAACCAGGCCGCGTACCTCGACATCGTCGACAACATCATCGCGCGCTCGGGCATCGCGACGCGCTTCGAGTACATCCAGACCGGCTGGATCCACTGCAATCTGTTCTTCGAGAACAGCGTCCTCATCGACGAGCCGTACACGGATCCGCCGACGAGATACACGCTCGGCACCGACGGCAACATCGAAGCCGATCCTCACTTCGTGAACCCGTCGACGTACGACTTCCACCTCGGCAACGGCTCGCCCGGCCACAACCACGGCTGCTACGAGACGGCGGCGTTCGAGCCCGATGGCTCGCGCTTCGACATCGGCGCGTACGGCGGCCCGCTCGCCGCGGCGACGAGCCTCTAGCGCTCGATCCAGTTGCGGACGAGCCGTGCCTCGTTCGTCAGCACGAACGCGGGCTCCCAGCGCTCGAGCGAGTCGAACGCCTCGGGCGTCATCACGAACGACCACTGGAACAGCTCGAGGCCGAGCGCGCGATACGTCTCCTCGCGCGTTCGCGTCATGAAGTCGGGATGAAACTCCATGCCGTCGAGCGGAACCTCGTAGTCGGAGAGCTCGGGCACCACGCTCGAGTACGGCGCGAAGATATCGCCGATCAGCATCCGCTCGAGGTCGGGCGCGCTGTCGTACGCCGACCATCGCGGCCGCGCCACGAGCTCGCGTAACAGGGCCGGCGCCGACGACAAGAAGCCGACCGTGATCATGTGACCTCGCGCGCGTGCGCCGGCGAGTACCGTGTCGAGTACATCGAGCGCGCACTCGGCGTGGAGCGCGCGCTGCTCGGGCGTATGAAAGCTGTCGTATGGGTCTGCGACGTTCGCTTTGAGCTCGACGAGCACGTAGAAGCGCTCGCCATTCCACGCGGGGCGGTCAGTGCTCGCGAGGTGATCGGCGACGTGCTGCGCCGCGACGACGGCAGACGTCGACGTGTCGTGGTCGAGGTCGTGCGCGAAGAGGCAGCGCGACTCGGCGCCAAACCAGAACGTGTCGAGCTCGACGCCGTCGACGAGCGGTAGCCCGCCGTACGTCAGCGCGAGCGACTCGTCGAGGACCGGTAGCGAATCGTCACGCTCGGCCGACGGCGCGATGCAGTTCGCGTTGTGACAGATCACGCGGGGCGACGGCCGCTCGCATGCGACGAGCGCGAGCAGCAGGATGCTAGCGCGCATACTCGATCCTCACGAACAATCCGAACGAGAGCCGGTCGAGGAAGTTGCGATCGGTCCCGAACCACTGCGCATCCTCGCCACCGCCGTGGCTGACCCACAGCGTCGCGAATTCGAGCGACGCACTCGTCCTCAGCGCATTGCCAAAGAACCGCGGCCCGACGCCGGTCAGGCCGAGGAGCGACCGCTGCTGCTGATGATGGCCGGTCGCGACGTCGATCACCGTCCACCGCCAGCCGAGCAGGAGGCCGAGCCGCGTGCTCGGGAACCACTCGGCGAGCGCGTCGAGGTCGTGCTCACCGTCGACGGCGTACATCGGATCGACGACGAGCGTCGCGTCCCAGGCGGACGCGCGGTAGCCGACGGCGACGCGTGCCGGATGCGTGCCGAGGTCCGTGCGGGCGTCGATGCCAATGTGGACCTCGCGCTCCGCGTTCGCCGCGGAGGTCGCGAGCATGACTGCGATGATGGCAAGCCTCTTCACCCGCCGGCGATCATCGCATGCGAACCGAGATCGACGTTGATCAGCGATCTTCGATCGGGTCGACGGCGACGTCGCCCATCTTCACCATCATCTGGCCCTGCATCGCCTCGACCTCGGGCTGCGGGACCGTCTCCGGCCTCACCGCAACCACGCCCATCAGCGACTCGGGCTCCGTCGCGACCGAGATCCGGCTGCTCGGCGCATCATCGCCGCGCGACCGCAAGAACATGAACAGGCCGCCACCGGCGAGCAGCGCCGCGGCGCCCGCCGCGATCACGCGACGCTTGCGACGCTGCGTGATGCCAACCGAGCAGTCCTTCAGCAGGATCGTCCCGTCGGTGCGCTGGTAGTAGCGCACGCACAGCCGGCCCTCGCGCGACACGATCAGCGCCTCGGCCTCGTCGCGCGTCATCTCCGAGAGGTTGTAGACGTTCTTGTTGCACTGCGCGCACGCGCGGACGCGCTCGTCGCCGGTCATCGCGGTCCAGTCGGCATGGCACGGCGACGCGACGCGGATGTTCGGCAAGACCGGCAGCCTCGCCTTGGCCTTCGCCTCGTCGAGCAGCTGCCTCGTCGAGTCGAGCTCGCGGGACTTGGCCGCGACCTCGGCGGCGAGCGCATCGTGACGGGCTGCGAGGGCGTCGACGTCGTTGCGGTAGCTCATTGCCCCCGTTCAAACGCACATCCCGCGCCGGCGGTTTGCGCGATTTTCGGCAGGCGTTCTCAGCGCTTGATGGCCGGCAGCGACGGTCGGCCGACTTCCTCGACCGCGTGCGGCCAGAGCACGTGATAGAGGCGCAGGCTGATGAGCAGGAGCGCGTACTCCTGGAGGTCGCCGCCCGAGTCGCGCAGCACCGAGAAGTTGAAGTCGACGAGCGCGAGCGCGTCGCTGACGAGCGCCATCAGCTGATCGATCGTCGGCGTCGGTACCTGCGTGTCGTACGCCCAGCTGTGCAGCTTGCCGCGAAGCGCATCGAACATCGGCTTGATGCGGATGTTGAGCGCGGCGATGCGCGCCGGCTTGAGCCAGTCGAGCGCCATCCCCGCGAGCGCGCGGCAGTCGCCCGCCATCGCCTCGGCGCCCATCGCCGGCTCGACAAGACCGATCATCGCCGGGATCACGGTGCGCGTCGCGCTCACGCCTTTGAACAGCAGCGCGTTCGGCGAGATGTTGTTGTGCGCCATGCCGTGCTCGTGCAGCGCGGCGACCTGGCGGATCACGACGAAGCACAGCGCGAGCGAACCGTCGATGTGCATGTCGGTGTCGGCGAGGACATCGCCGAAGCGAGGCTCGTCGACGTACTCGCTGAACAGCAGCAGCGAGCTCGAGTTCGCGTCGTAGATGACCTTGTGCAGCGACGTCAGCAGGCCCTGCCGCACGCGCTTCAGGATCGGCCAGAAGTAGCGCTGCCAGTTCTCGACGAACGCACGAGGGTCCGCCACCTTCGTCAGATCGATGACCGTGACGAGCTTGGGGAACGTGTTGGCGTCGGGGAACTGACCGGACGCGAGCAGATCGGCGCGCGGATGGGCGAGGAAGATCGGATGACCGCGGACGCGCCCGAGGCTGCGCTCGACGGTGTAGTTCCACTCCCAGATCGCGAACTCGGCCTGCTTGATCACCTCCTCGGTGATCGTCGGATCCGGCGTGCTCGCGAACGCGGCCGACACGGCGCGCGCCTTGTCGTCGTCGGCGGAGGTCTCCGCTCGCCGCTTCGATGACCGCGACGTCTCGTCGGGCAGCTCGCGCAGCAGGCTGCGCAGCTCGGTGATCACGTGCTGCACCGACTGGAAGCGCTGCACCGGATCACGCTCGAGGCAGCCCTCGATCGGCGCGCGCAGGATCAGCGGGAAGTTGTCCGGATACGCGACCTTGCTCTTGCCGCTGACGACGACGCCCTCCGCGATGCGGATGAGCAGCGCCCACATATCGTCGGCGGTGCCGTACAGGAGCTGGTCGGTGAACAGGCCGTGGAGCGCGCCGCCGATCGCGTAGATGTCGAGCGTCGTGTTGATGTTGGTGTCCATCAACGCCTGATCGATCGTCTCGGGCGCGACCGACCAGCCCGGCGAGCCGAAGATGCGGCCCTTGTAGTAGTTGCGATAGGTCTGGTTGCCGACGTCGTCGAGCGACATCGCGAGATCGAAGTCGAACAGGTAGGCGACGTTCGCGCCCTCGTCGACGAGGATGTTGCGCAGCGTGAAGTCGCGATGGACGAGCCGCGCCGCGTGGAGCGTCGCGAGCCCCTCGAGCGCCTGGACGAGCAGCTTCGTGCGCGCGCGCGGCGTCAGGTTGTGCTTGCCGATCGCCTCGAGCAGCGTCATCCCCATCCGCGGCGTGATGAAGAGGTAGTTGTCGGCGATCGGCGCCGACACGTACGTCGGGAGGATGTTCGGGTGCTCGATCGCCGCGATCCGCGCCATCGCGGCGAGGTTGTTGTGGTGATCGCGGCGCGTCACCTCGTCGGTGCGCAGCTGGTAGAGGTAGTTCGAGTGGAACACCTTGCCGACGACGGGCTCGACAATCCCGGTCTCGTCGTCGCGACGGTCGAGCGTGTAGACCGTCCCCATGCCGCCGTTCGACAGGTGATTGCCGCTCGTCTTGTAGAGGTAGCGGTTGTATCGGAAGACCACTCCCTCACGGGTCAGGTCTTCGGATCGCAACGTGCCGATCGAGGTGGTCTCGGTCCACGACTCGGTCATTCGCGGGCGCTAATCATAACCGGCTGAATTCCCTGGGGTCCAGTCGAGCTGCGTTGTCTTGTCGCATCGAGGCCGGCCCCTCGATGAATCGGCACTAAATGTGGTACCCAACCCCTCGTTGTCCATGCTCGAGCACCGATTTGCCAAGCTCGCGGCCGCCGCGACGTTCGTGCTGCTCGTCATCGGAGGCACCGTGAATCCCACGGGTTCCAGCCTCGCCTGCCCCGAGCCGACCTTCGTCTGCCATGGCGCACTGTTCCCTCCGATGGTCGGCGGCGTCTTCTACGAGCACGGTCACCGGCTCGCGGCGATGTCCGTCGGATTGTTACAGATCTGCCTCACCGTGCTGCTGCTGCGCAGGCGGCCCCAGCTCCGGTGGCTCGGCTGGCTCCTGCTCGGCATGGTGATCGGCCAGGGCCTGCTCGGCGCGATCACGGTCAAGTACAAGCTCCCCTGGTTCGTCTCGACCGGCCACCTGCTGCTCGGGATGAGCTACTTCGCGACATTGATCTACACGGCGTTCCGCACCCGCCCCGCGCCGAGCGCGCTCGAGCTCGACCGGCACGAGAAGCTCCGCAGCGAGCTCGGCTCCGCCCGCAAGTGGATCGGAATCGCGTGCGGCGCGGTGTTCATCCAGCTCCTGCTCGGCGCACTCGTCCGCCACCTCGGCGCCGCGATGGTGTGCCTCGGCATGCCGACTTGCACGATCAGCGGTGACTGGTGGCCTGCCGCCGGCGTCCAGCACCTCCATATGATCCACCGCGCGTTCGGCGTGGTCGTCGCGATCGTGACGACGACCGCGGCGATCATGGTGCTGCGCCGCGCGAAGTCGTGGCCCGCGCTGAAGGTGCTCGCGCTGATCGCGCCACTGCTCGTCATCGGCCAGATCGTCCTCGGCATCTACACGGTGATGACGATGCGCTCGGTGCCCGTCGCCGTCGGTCACTTCGCCGGCGCGGCGTCGCTGTGGGCGCTGTGGATGTCGGCGTGGCTGATGACCGGCCGCCGCCAGCCCGCCGTCACGATCGCGCCCGAGCGCACCGAGGTCACCGCGGCCAAGGCGGTGCCGGCGTGACCACCAACGTTCAGACCGGCGTCACCGCGAAGGCGCGCGACCTCGTGTCGCTCATGAAGCCGCGCATCATGGTGATGGCACTGCTCACCGCGGCCGGCGCGATGACGCTCGCCCCCGGCGGCGTCGAGCTCGCTCGCGCGCTGTGGCTCCTCGTCGGTACCGGCCTCGTCGTCGGCTCGGCGAACACGCTCAACATGTGGCTCGAGCGCGACGTCGACTGCTTGATGGCGCGCACCAAGAGTCGCGCGCTGCCGCAACAGCGCCTCGCCGCCAACACCGCGCTCGTGTTCGGCGCGCTGCTCGGCGCGGCTGCGCTGCCGGTGCTCGCGCTCGCCGGCATCATCCCCGCCGCGCTCGGCCTGCTCGCGCTGATCCTCTATGTCGGCGCGTACACGCCGATGAAGCAGCGCTCGCACTGGGCCGTGTGGGTCGGCAGCGCGCCCGGCGCGATGCCCGCGCTCATGGGCTGGACCGCCGCGACCGGTCACATCGACCTGCCCGGCCTCGCCGTGTTCGGCACGCTGTTCATCTGGCAGGTCCCGCACACCCACGCGATCGGCATTTACCGCAATCGCGAGTACTCGGCGGCCGGCCTCAAGACGCTGCCGAACACGCACGGCCTCGCCGCCGCGCGCTTCCAGATCCTCGCGCTCCTCGTCGTCCAGGTCGCGGTCAGCCTCACGCCTGCGCTGCTCGGCGTCGCGGGCACCGCGTACCTCGTCACCGCGGCCGTGCTCGGCGCGCTCGTGCTCGTTCAGGGCTTCGCCGGCGACGGCTCGACGAAGTGGGCGCGCAACGTGTTCATGACCTCGATCGTGTACCTGCCGATCCTGTTCGGCGTCATGATCGCGAGCGGCCAGGCGTGAGATGCACTGGACCGAGATCCATCCCGCCATCAACGCCGCGCTGAACCTGACGTCGTTCGTGTTCCTCGTCGCCGGTCGCATGGCGATCGCGCGAGGCGACGATGCGCTCCACAAAAAGCGCATGCTGACCGCGTTCGGGTCGTCGACGGTGTTCCTGATCTCGTACCTGATCCGGTTCGCGACGACCGGCGCGCACAAGTACCCCGGCGAGGGCTGGGACAAGTCGCTCTACCTGTTCATCCTGTTCTCGCACATGGTGCTCGCGGTCGTGCTCGTGCCGCTGCTCCTCGGTGCGCTGCGGCGTGCGCTGCGCGGCGAGTTCGCCAAACACAAGAAGCTCGTGAAGTTCACGTGGCCGATCTGGGTCTACGTGTCGGTGACCGGCGTCCTCGTCTACCTGATGCTGTATCACCTCGCGCCGGTCCTCCACCCGGCGTGAAATAGCGCTCCCCGCGCCCGCGTTGCGTCCTCATGCGCCTCGCGTTGCTGTCGCTCGTCCTCGCGTCGTCGACGGCCTACGCGTTGCCACCCGGCGCGACGGGACTGCGCGAGGGCGCGAATCATCGCGTCGGCGACGCCAGCTTCGTCGCGGCGTTTCATCGCGCACCGACGTCCGCCGACGCCGAGGCGCTTCGCATGCGCACGCACCTCGCGTTCATCCGCGACAAGCTCGCTGCCGCGCCGGCGACGAGCGACGCGCTCGCGGCCAGGCGCACCGAGCTGCTCGGCTACCTCGGCGACTACATCGCGAAGGGCACGACGCCACTCAACACGCACCTGCCGTGGCGCACGCCGGTGTTCATCGACGACTTCGGCAACATCTGCGCGGTCGGCTACCTGATCGAGCGCAGCGCCGGCCGCGAGCTCGCCGAGACGATCGCGAACGCCCACCGCTACGACTATCTCGAGGACATCGCCGCGGCGATGCCCGAGGTCCGCGCGTGGATCGCCGCGAGCGGCTTCACGCTCGACGAGCTCGCGTCGATCCAGCCGGGCTACCAGGAACCCGCCGTCGAGTCGTGGGTCCGCTGGGATCCGCCGGCTCGCAAGACCGGCACGTTCACGCACACCGCGCAGTACACGAACATCGTCACGACGGGCGCGTTCAAGCGCGGGCGCATGGAGGGCACGTGGACGGTCGCCCACGGCGACAAGATCCTCGGCAAGGGCACGCTCCATCGCGGCGCCGGCACGTGGACGAGCTTCGACCTCGACGGCAAGCGCATCGCCGAGGGACCGTTCGTCGCCAACGATCCGCACGGCACGTGGACGTTCTTCCATCCGAGCGGCAACGTCGCGGCCACCGGCCGGTTCGAGAACGGCTACCGCGACGGCAGGTGGACGTTCTTCTACGACTCTGACGCTCGCACGCCGATCGCCAAGGGCCGGTTCGTCAACGGCTCGCTGAGCGGCACGTGGCGCCACTTCGACGCGACGGGCACGCTGCTCGCGACGAGCCGGTTCGCGCAGACGCCGCACGAGCAGGACTTCGGCTGGCCGTATCTGCTCGACGTGCGCCCCGGCCCCGACGGCGTGCACCACGAGATCCACACGACGGGCGGCGTCGATAGCGATCGGTTGGATCTGCTCTCGTTCGACGGCGAGCGCATCTACGTGCAGAGGCACTACAGCGACCCCGTCGTGCTGATCGACGACGACGGCATGGTGCTCGAGAAGGTCGGCGACACGTGGCGCACCGGCAGCTGCAGCTGGCCGAAGAAGCGCAAGGCGATCGCGCATGCCGGCGACCTCGTCACGCTGCACGGCCTGCTCGCGCACAACCAGACCGACGAAGGCTGTCAGGCCGCGAAGACCGTTGTCGGAACGAAGCGCGCGGCCAAGCTCGACGTCATCGCGGCGTCGCTCGCGAGTGTCCGCGCGCCGAACCCGACGTTCGTGAAGCAGCTCGCGCTCGGCGTCGAGCGAATCCGCGACGTCGGCTGGAACGAAGATCAGGTTTCACCGACCGGGCAACCGACGAACCAGGCCTCGGCGAGCGACTCCGACAGTGCGACGAGCGACGTCGACGGTGACGCGAGCCTCGCGGCGGGCGACGACGATAATCCGCCGGACCTCCGCGAGCTGCTCGCGTCGAACATGGGCTGGTACGTCGAGTGGCCGCACATCGACGGCCGCTTCATCCAGCTGTTCCACACGGTGCCCGGTTACCACCTGCGCGACTTCGGCAACTTCGACGACGACGCCGAGGACGCGAGCGACGAGATGAAGACCGCCGCGGCGCAATAGCTAGCGCGTCCCAGCGATCTCGTACGCTGCGGCCTAGCAGCGCGAGCTAGCGCTTCCCAGCGATCTCGTACGCGAGGCCCCAGCGGATCCCGCGGTCGCACGTGACGAGCGCGGGCGCGCCGGTCGTCGCAGCGATCCGCGCGTAGATCGCGATGCCGCCCGCGATCACGTCGGCCCGCTGGGCCTCCATGCCGGCCATCGCCTTGCGCTCGGCGACCGTCGCACGCGCGACCTTCGCATAGAGCTCGGAGACGTCGGCCGGCGTCATCCGGAAGCCGGTCACCCGATCGGGGTCGTACGGGGCGAGGCCGAGCGCGACCGCGGCCATCGTCGTCGCCGTGCCGGCGGTTCCGATCACCGTGATGCCGCGCGGAAGGTTCAGCGCCGCGAGCTTCTGATCGATCTCGGCCTCGAGTGCAGCGAGCTCGGCGGGTGCCGGTGGATCGGACTTCAGGTGACGCTCGGTCATCCGGACCGCGCCGATCGGCACGCTGACCGCGGACACGACCTTCGTCCCGTCGGTGACGATGAACTCGGTCGAGCCGCCGCCGACATCGACGACGACGAACGCCGTGCCGGCGAGATCGGGGAACGCGGTCGCGACCGACGTGAATGCCAGCTCGGCCTCGCGCGCACCGCCGATCACCTCGATCGGTGCACCGAGGATCTGCTCGGCCGGGCCGACGAACTCCGCCGCGTTTGCTGCCTCGCGCAGCGCCTGCGTACCGATCACGCGAGGCGCGCTCACGCCGTGCTCGTCCATGACCTTGCGGTACTCGCGGCAGATGTCGAGGCTCTTCGTCACCGCCTCGGTCGCGAGTCGGCCGCTGGCATCGAGGCCTTTGCCGAGCCTGCCGAACCGGCACAGATCGACGACGCGCCGCAGGTTCTCGTCGACGATCAAGAGGAGCAACGTGTTCGTGCCGATGTCGATGACCGCGGTGTTCACGCGCGCAGACTAGCACCGGCACGAGGCGCTTTCGTCGCGATGCCCACGACCGTTTGCAGCGCGCATGATCCGCGCTCGCTGCGCGCTCCATCAGCAACTGTCAGTCCCTGCTGAGAGGCTTGCCGCCATGGTCTACATCACTCACGTGCGCTTCGATGGCGAAGGCACCCAGGCCGAGAACATCGTGATGTTGAGATGGCGGCAGGCGATCGGCGACACGAACATCATCGACATGATCCGGTGGATCGAGAACGGCGGCGTCGCGAAGGTCAGCCTCGGCGAGCACGAGCACGACGTGACGGTCGTGCGCGAGGATGGACGCAAGCCGTACCTGACGACCGTCGCGAACGGCGAGCGCACGAGCTCGATCGTCGAGCTGCCGCGGTTCTAGCCGTCCGAGTCCGGAGGCGGCCGCGGATCGGGTCGCGACAGCCGCGCGATGAGCTCGACCTTCACGGATCGCGCGAGCGTCTGGGCTTCCGCTTCGTCTTGTGCCCGAAACCAGGGCACGCCGACCTTCGTTTCACGGATGTCGCACATGCGCGAGCAGCACGGCTCGCTTCGTGTCCGGCACGCAGGAATGGCATCTCGCTGATGGCTGCGTGCTGGTGCTCCCGTGAACGGGTACACTGATTCCTACACTTCCGAATGGACAATGACAGATGAAGGACCTCATCGCGACAGCCGATGAAGAACTCCGGAATCACGTGCCCGGTGCGTCGAAGCCGTATCGCTGGTGGGGTGAGGCGAGCAGCAGGGAAGCCGAGCAACGCTGGCAGGCGGCGTACGCCGAGGTGCTCGCCCATGCGAAGGCGAACGAGACCTTCGTCCCGCTAGAGATGCCCGAGGGCCGCTGTCCTCCGAATGGCGAGATGCTGCTCGCGTGGGCGATGCATCGCAGCGGCGCGGCACTCGCGACGTTCCCCGAGTGCGCGACCGTGGAAGGCGACACGATCCGGCTCGGAGCGACCGGAGACTCCGAGTGCGTAACAGTGTATCGCGGGCCGCTGTCGCTGCGTGGCACGGTGCGGCTCACCGGCACGGTGGTGGTGGTTGGAGACCTCACGGTCGACGGCCACCTCATCGACGGGTGGTCGTCCGAGTCGGCGCTGGTGGTGATCGGTCACGAGCGGGTGAAGGTACTTAGCGCATGCGGCGATCACATCGTGAGCGGCGATCTCGACGCAGAGATCCTCCACATCGACTCCGAAGCCACGACCATTGCGCACGGCGGGCACGTACGCGCCCGGGCGATGGTCGCCGAGTATTGGAGCGCCGACGCCGATCTGCCCTTCGTGGTGAAGCCTGACGCGCTGCAGCCGTTGCTCGAGCGGCTCACACCGAAACCGCCCGACGACCTCGACGAGTTGCTGAAGCGTTACGCGCGCGACGAGCTCACGTGGCTCGAGTGAACGAAACCGCAGAGCTCGCGACGAAACGTTTCTAACTTTCGCTGGCGCACCGGCTGTCGCGTCGCTTCGGCGTCAGTCGTCGCTCTCGTGCACGAATTCGAACCAATCCGCCCAGTCCTCCGGGGCGGTCGAGCGCCAGGTCTCGGCGTAGGTGCTCTGCGCCGCGTCGTCGAGGCCTCTCCACCAGTTCCACCACGCCCACAAATAGTCCTCGCCGTACCCCATCCGCCAGCCGATCGAGTACCGAGGAATCTCCGGATGCTTCAGCCACGGCGGCCTGAACGTTCCGTGCTCCGCGAGCTCGGCCGCGATCGTCCGCTTGACGTGCTCGCTCGCCGTCTGGAAGAACACGAGCTGCATCGCGACCGCGCTCGAGCACTGCTGGATCTGGAGCTGCGTCGATGCCGCGAGCGGCGCAGGCAGGTCTGCGCGATCGATTCGTTCGAAGCCGAGTCGCTCGAAGAATGGGGCCGCGGTCGTCGTCAGGAGCGCGATCGACGCAAACGGCTGGGTGTCGTTGCTGCGCACGAACGAACGCGCCCAGGCGATCCGGTCCGCGACGAGCGCATCGCCAATATGCTTGCCGCGATGGGCATCGGCGACGACAACCGAGCGGAGTAAGCCGCGAACGTCCCACTGCTCGATGCCGGCGGCACCGACGATGGCACCGTCGAGGCGGGCGATCGCGAAGCCGCGCGGGAACGCGTCGTCGAGGCCGTCCAGCGGAAGCTTCGCGGCGCGCAGCAGCGCCTCGACCTCGGCGCGATCGTCCGCGGTCGCCGGCATGATCGTCGTGCCGACCGGCATCGCCAGCGCGGCGTCGATACCCTCGAGGCGCGCGTTGATCGTCCGGCGCGCCATGCGGAACCGCACGAGCATCTCGCGATCGGACAGCCTCTCGGTCGTCGCGGGATCGGGAATCGGCCAGTGCAGCCGGCGAACCGGCCGCAGCAGCACCGGGCAAACTTCCTCGGCGCAGAGCGTGACGACGAGGTCGATGTCGCCAATGTCGCGGACGACGTCGTCGACGAGCTTGCTGCGATGCGACGAGATGTCGAGGTGCGCCTCCTCCATTGCCGCGATCGCGAACCGGTTGACCGTCGATGGCCGACTGCCGGCGCTGACGATCCGATAGCGGTCACCGAACTTCGCGCGCGCGAGTCCCTCGGCCATCTGGCTTCGCGCCGAGTTCGCGACGCACAGGAACAGGATCGTCGGGCGCTCACTCACGTCGCGAGTATCGCAGCTCGCGAGGCGCGTGGGGACTACAGGCCGAGCTGCTTGGCGACGATCACCTTCATGATCTCGTTCGTGCCGGCGTAGATGCGCTGCACGCGCGCATCCATGAACGCGCGCGTCACCGGGTACTCGAGCATGTAGCCGTAGCCGCCGAAGAACTGCAGGCAGGTGTCGATGACCTCCTGAGCCATGTCGGTGGTCCAGAACTTCGCCATCGAGCACTCCTTCACGAGCTGCTGGCCCGCGACGTGCCCGGCGACGACCTTGTCGACGTACGCGCGGCCGACCTCGACCTTCGCGAGCGACTCGACGAGCTTGAACTGCGTGTTCTGGAACTTGCTGATCGGCTTGCCGAACGCCTTGCGCTCCTTCGTGTACTCGATCGTGTCGGCGAGGACCTGCTCGGCACCGGCGACGGCACCGATCGCGACGCACAGGCGCTCCTGCTGGAGCTTCTGCATCATCATCATGAAGCCGCCACCCTCGACGCCGAGCATGTTGGCGGCGGGCACGCGGCAGTCCTCGAAGAACAGCTCGCTCGTGTCCTGCGATGCCATGCCCATCTTGTGAAGGCGCTTGCCCTTCACGAAGCCCTTGCGGTTCGCCTCGACGACGAACAGCGAGATGCCGCGGTGCGCATTCTCGGGATTCGGATCGGTCTTCGCGGCGACGACGACGATGTCGCAGAGCTGGCCGTTCGAGATGAACGTCTTGCTGCCGTTGATGACGTAGTCGTTGCCGTCCTTGACGGCGGTCGTCGCGATCGCGGCGAGGTCGGAGCCGGTGCCGGGCTCGGTCATGCCGAGCGCGGTCACGATCTCGCCCGACGCGCAGCCCGGCAACCACTTCTGCTTCTGCTCCTCGTTACCGAACGAGTAGATGTACGGGACGATGATGTCGGAGTGCAGGCCCATCGCGAAGCCGCTCTCGTAGACGCGCGCGAGCTCCTCCATCACCACCGTCGCGTAGAGGAAGTCGCCGCCGGCGCCGCCGTACTTTTCGTCCATCCACGTGCAGAGGAAGCCCTGCGCGCCGGCCTTGCGCCACACCTCGCGATCGACCTGGCCCTGCTCGCGCCACCTGTTCTGGTTGGGTACGATCTCGCGCTCCGCAAACTGACGGAACGCCTTGCGGAAGCTGTCGTGCTCTTCGGAGAACAGGTTGCGATCCATGGGCCGTTCGTAACACGGCTCCGCGGACATGCCGGCCGCGGGAACACAGCGCGGGCCATGTGCGACTCGCGGCCAGACCCGAGGTTCGACCGCACCCGATGTTCGGGAGCGATCTCGGGGTCAGGCTCTGCCAGCCGCGAACTCGGCAGTCCGCTGCAGCTTTCTGTACGTGCCGAATTCACCCACTCGGCCGCACACCCGAATCGGGTATTTTTCGGTTTGCTGGCCGGGCGGAGCTGAATAACCTCGATGATATGGGTAAGGGCGACCACAGGAATTCGCGTAAGACGCGCGAGCTGGATGCCGTCACGTTAGCTGGGCTCACGCAGAGCTCCGGCAAGGTCAGGGAGGGCGCAGACGCTAACCCGCCACTAACCCTCGCGCGGACGCGCACCGTCGACGACCCGATGACGACGCGCCTGCTGGCCGAGGTCGCACGCCGTCAGCAAACGACCGACTTCGATGACGCGGCGATCGACGCGATGCTCGAGACCGCGACCGCGACCGAGACCGAGACCGACACCGGGACCGAGGCCGCCCCCGAGCAGGTCCAGCAGAAGGAAACGAGTCACCCGCACACGCTGCGACGCCGGATGCCCTCGGGTACCGGCCGCTAGCGAAGCGCGAAATCGGCGCACTTCTCCG
Organism: Kofleriaceae bacterium; assembly: GCA_013368795.1. Classification (GTDB taxonomy): domain Bacteria; phylum Myxococcota_A; class Polyangia; order Haliangiales; family Haliangiaceae; genus JABFXX01. The sequence goes on along the minus strand of JABFXX010000550.1, from coordinate 7,650 downwards.
CGATCATGATCGTCGGCGCGTTCGTGTTGCCGCCGATGATGTTCGGCATGATCGACGCGTCGGCGACGCGCAGGCCGCGCAGGCCACGAACGCGTAGCTCGCCGTCGACCACCGCGAGCGGATCGCTCGCCGGGCCCATCTTGCACGTGCCCGTCGGGTGAAAGATCGTATTGCACGTCGCGCGGACGTGATCGCGCAACTGCTCGTCGCTCGCGATCGCCGGGCCTGGCGAGACCTCGGCGCCGAGGAGCTCTTTGAGCGGACCGGTCGCCGCGATCTCGCGCGCGAGCTTGATGCCCGCGACGAGGTGATCGAGATCCGCGCCATCGGAGCAGTACCTCGGATCGATCATCGGCGGCGCCGCGGGGTCGGCGCTGCGCAGCTTCACCTCGCCGTGACTGCGCGGATAGATGAGGCCGGGAAGCAGCGACGCGAACTTGCCCATTGCCGGCTTCACGCGGCCGCTGTCGGTCGGCAGGTTCACGCCCCACGGCGTGACGTGGAACTGGATGTCGGGCAGCGGCGCGCCGGCGTGCGAGCGCATGAATGCACCACCGTCGACAGGAGCCGCGCCGAGCGGACCACCGCCGCCGAACAGCGCGTGGCGGGCCGACCAGAGCATGAGGTTTGCCATCGACAGCGCGCGGCTCGCGCGCGAGTCGTGAACGACCGCGGTGAGCAGGTGATCCTGTAGGTGCTTGCCGACGCCGGCGAGCTCGTGGCGAGGCGCGACGCCGACCGCGCGAAGCTCGTCGGCGGGGCCGATACCCGACAGCAGGAGCAGCTGCGGAGAGCCGAGCGCACCGCCGGCGACGATGATCTCGCGTCCTTCGATCACCTGCTCGCCCGCGCCGGTTCGAATGCGCACGCCGGTGACGCGATCGCCGTCGAGCACGAGGCCGAGCGCGAGCGCGCCTGACAGGATCGTCAGGTTCGCGCGGCCGCGCGCCGGATCGAGGAACGCGGTCGCGGTGCTCGCGCGATGGCCCTTGCGAAACGTCAGCTGGTAGAAGCCGGCGCCCTCCTGATCGGCGCCGTTGAAGTCGGCCGTGACCGGAATGCGGCACTGCGCCGCCGCCGAATCGACGAACGCCTTCGCGAGCGGCGACGGTGCGCAGTCGTCCACCGCGAGTGGCCCGCCGACCCCGTGATAGTCCGACGCGCCGCGACCGTTGTCCTCGGAACGCTTGAAGTACGGCAGCACGTCCGCGTACGCCCAGCCGGGCATGCCCCACGCGTCGTAGTTCGCGCGGTTGCCGCGGATATAGACCATCGCGTTGAGGCAGCTCGTGCCGCCGAGCACCTTGCCGCGGGGCCAGAAGTGCTTGCGGTTCGCGCAATGCACCTGCGGCTCCGTCGAGAATGCCCAGTCGAGCGGCGTGCTCCACAGCGTCTGGTACATGCCCGGCGCACGCACCTTGAACGACGTGTGCTGCGCGCCACCCGCCTCGATGACGCACACCTTGCGCTTGCCGTCCGCACTGAGCCGGTTCGCGAGCACGCAGCCCGCCGACCCGGCACCGACGACCACGAAGTCGAAGCCTCCCGCCATCGCGGCATCCTAATCGATCCCCGACGTGCTAATCGATGGGCCGCCGTGAAGACAAATGCGTGGACCGTCGAGCCGACCGAGACCGGCATGACCATCTCCGCATTCATCAAGGCGCACGCCGGCGTCGCGTGGTCGATCGCGAAGCGTCACGTCGAGAGCGGCAAGGTCTTCATCGACGGCAACGCGGAGCTCTCGCTCGCCTACCGCCTCACCGCCGGCCAGCGCGTCGAGCTGCGCATGGCCGCACCTCGCCCTCGCGATCCCGAGCGCGAAGGCGTCCTCGTCTACGACGATCCGCACGTCGTCGTGATCGACAAGCCCTCCGGCATCTCGAGCGTGCCGTACGAGGAGCGCGAGACCGGCACCGCGATGGACCTGATCCGCGGCGCGTGGCGGCGCATGGGCAAGCCGGCGACGACGGTCGCGCTGCACGTCGTCCATCGCATCGATCGCGCGACGTCGGGTCTGCTCGCGTTCGCCAAGACCAAGCGCGCCGAGGTCGGCCTCGCCGCGCAGCTGCGCGCCCACACGATGCAGCGCATGTACATCTGCGCGGCGCACGGCACGGTCTCCGCCGGCCGCATCGAGTCGAACCTCATCGTCGATCGAGGCGACGGCATCCGCGGCTCGACGACCGATCCGACGCGCGGCAAGCGTGCCGTCACCCACGTCGCGGTCCGCGAGGCGCTCCGCGGCGCGACGCTGTGCGAGGTCACGCTCGAGACCGGCAAGACGCACCAGATTCGCATCCACCTCGCCGAGTCGGGCCATCCGCTCGTCGGCGAGACCGTCTACATCCGCGACTACCGCGGCACGCTCATCGACTCGCCTCGCCTCCTGCTCCACGCGGCGACGCTCGGCTTTGTCCATCCGATCACCGGCGAGCAGGTCTCGCTGTCGTCGCCGCTGCCGCCCGACTTCACCGCCGTCGTCGATCGCCTGCGCTAGACTCGCGGCGATGCCAGACGTACCCGACCTCGCGATCCGCGTCGCCGAGGCGAACGACACCGCGACGATCCTCGGCTTCATCCGCGACCTCGCGGAGTACGAAAAGCTCCTCCACGAGGTCATCGCCGACGAGCAGGCGCTGCGGACGACGCTGTTTGGCGTCCGCCCCGCCGCCGAGGTCCTGATCGCCGAGCTCGGTGGCCACCCGGTCGGCTTCGCGCTGTTCTTCCAGAGCTACTCGACGTTCCTCGCCAAGCCCGGCCTCTACCTCGAGGATCTGTTCGTGCGACCGGCCGCCCGCGGCAAGGGCGTCGGCGCCGCGCTCATGAGCGCGCTCGCGCGAATCGCCGTGCAGCGCCATTACGGCCGGTTCGAGTGGTCCGTCCTCGACTGGAACGAGCCCGCCCTCAAGTTCTATCGCTCGCTCGGCGCGAAGCCGCAGTCCGAGTGGACCGTCCAGCGCCTCACCGGCGACGAGCTTCATGCGCTCGCCGAGCGCTGGCCGACCGCCGTCGGCTAGTCCGAGCGCGTGCGGCGGGCGACTCGCAGCCCGAGCAGCGCGTACGTCAGCGAGCTCGGCGGTCGGGCGCACGGACGCTAGCTCGACGGCAGCGCGTACGTTACGGTCGCGTGCGCGACGAGCTGCTCGTCTGACATCAAGTCGACCTTCGAGACCGCGAGCCGTCGCCCAAGTCGCAACATCGTCGCGGTCGCCGTGATATCCGCCGGCTTCGGCCGCGATAGGAAATGAATATCGAGATTCGCGGTCGCCGCGCTCGGCACCGGCCCCGCATGCGCGAGCGTCACGAAGTACGCCGCCGTATCCGCGAGTGCCATCAGTGCAGGGCCCGAGATCGTGCCGCCCGCGCGAAGCAGCTGCTTGCGAAACGGCATGCGCAGCGTGATGTCTTGCTCGCCGAGCGCGATGATCGACGAGAAGTTGCGCCAGTCGGGGAACGACTGGTCCATCAGGGCCTCGATCTCGGCGATCGTCATGCGCGGCATACGCGCGAGCATACCGACCTTCTGCGGCGAGCCGCGGGCGATCCGCGAAGCTCGACCACGATCCGGCGCGTCTTGCGCCGAACGTGGCTCGGGCCCCATGCTCGCGGCGTGCTCCGACTCGCCGATACCGCACTGCTCGTCCGCGACCACGACGAGGCCCTCGACTTCTACGTCGGCATCCTCGGCTTCGAGGTCGTCGAGGATTCCTCGCTCGAAACCAAGCGATGGGTCCGCATCAAGGCGGGCGCCGCCGGCCTCGTCCTTCGCCTCGCGACCAGCGACGAACAGCGGGCTCGCGTCGGCAACCAGACCGGCGGCTCGGTCCTCCTGTTCGTCGAGACCGACAACTTCCTCGAGACGCACGCGCAGCTCGTCGCGCGCGGCGTGAAGTTCGTCGAGGCGCCGCGCACCGAGGCGTTCGGTCTCGTCGCGGTGTTCACCGATCTCTACGGCAACCGGATCGATCTCATCGAGCCGCGAGGCGACCGCGCGCGGTAACGGGGTCGGACCCCATTTGCTAGCGACGTATCCGTCCGGGTACCGCAAAGGAGCACATCGAGACTCGCGGCGTGATGTTCGTCGACGAGACGCCTTCGGCTCTTCAGCGATATGTACGGCAACCGGACCGATCTCATCGAGCCGCGTGGCGACCGCGCGCGGTAGCTGTATCCGACTCCGGGTCACTAACGACGTACCCATCTGGGTACCGCAAGGAGCCACGTTCTCCGACGGAAGACGTTCCGCTCCTGAACGTAAGATGCTGCGCGATGTGGAGAGGACGGGAACGAGGACGCGCCGGTGCGGTCGGACGATCGGTCGAAGACCGCGACGTGCCGGGCCGTTCGACGAATACGACGCGCATGCGCGAAGGCAGCGCAGCGGGAACCGGAGACAGCAGCGGCCCCGACATCTGGGCGCGCTACCGGCCAGGCGCGAGCGCCGACGCCGTCGACCGGGGTCACGCGATCGAAGGCGGTGACCGCGGCACAGGCGATGGCGCGAGCGGTGGGTCGAGCGCGCCGCCGCGCATCGCAGCCGACCTCGATCGCTTCACTGCGGACTTCAATCGCGTGTTCGCAGCGCAGCTCCACGTGTTCGAGGACGGCAGCATCGAGCCTGCGGCCGAGCACGGGCCCGACGTCACGGCTGCCGAGATCGGGGCCGCGAGCGGTGTGCGGGTACCGCGCGAGCGCCTCGTCGTGCTGTTCACGCCGACGCAGATCGAGAAGCTCGCGAGCTTCATGGCGACACTCGAGATCCCGGAGCGTCTGTTCAACGGCGACGACGTCGGCACGACGACCACACAACAGCGCATCCTGCTGTCGGGTCACATCCTGACGACCGGCCACTACCAGCCGGGCGGCTTCGAACAAGCGGTGCACGCGCGCATGTGCGGTCACTGGGTGAACCTCGTGCTCGCATATGCAGGTTGCGACAACGGTGCCGGTGCCGGCGTGCGCGAGCAGTTCGATCACAACGGCGGCCTCTCGCTCAGCGTCGAGGACACGACGGATCGGAGGACCGGCCGGGCGACGACGACCGCTGCAGGGCGCGATTCACTCGACCGCGGCCTCGGCCTCGGCGGCCGTCATGCAGCGGCGCCCGGCGCGCGCGCGACGTTCGAGATGACCGGGCTACCGTTCGAGCAGCTCGCGACGCTCGAACCGGGCGACTGGCTGTGGATCTTCAACGACAACGGCAGCCCCGGCGGCAACCACAGCGTGATCTTCTCGCGCTGGGCGTCAGCGGAGCAGCGGTTCGGGGACGTCCGGTACCGCCGCGCGATCACGATGAGTCAGGGGAGCCCCGACGCTGGAGGTCGCGAGGAGATGCGCCTCCTCGGCGAGCGTTTCGTCGACACCGGCAGTGGCCACGTCACCCCGGTCACGCACGTCTCGCGGATCAGCGCGTCGACCCGGCCGATGCAAACGGTCGAGGATCTGATCGCGATCCTCGGCAGCGGTCCCGAGGCGACCACCAACCGCACCTTCATCGAGCGACAGGTCCACGACCTCGGACGCTTCGACTGGGCCGCGCTCGCACAGTACCTGCGCGAACAGAACGACGCGCTGATCGCGCAGCTCGAGTCGCACATGACGCCAAACCAGCGCGAGGTGTTCCACGCGACAAATCAGCGCCACTCGGGTGACGGCGGCGAGGGCGAGATCCCGCTGCTGGTACGCCTCAACGAGCGGCTCCGCACCCTCGCCGACAACGCGACCGCTCTCGACGCGGCGACAACGGAGTCGCGCGCGCGCATCGCGGCAACGCACGACGCGTCGCTCGAACGAACGCGTCCAGAGCGCGAAGCGTTGCAAGCGCGGATCGATGCGATCCACGCAGACCTCGAACGTCTCGAAGCCGAGCACGCTCCGCTCGAGGCGCAGGTCGATCTCTACGAGGCGCAGACCGCCGAGCTACGCGAGCGCTACGTCGAGCGACGCCGCCTTCGCCAGCAGCGCACCGCGCTTCGCCAGGAGCTCCGGACGAGCTCGATGGAGCCTGAGCGCCGCCAGGAGATCGCCGACGAGCTCGCCGCGATCGCGACGCGCCTCGAAGAGCTCGCGCCCGAGATCGAGCAACTCGAGGATGTGGAGAACAGCCGCGACGTCCGTGCCGACCGCCGCGACGCACGGCGCGCAGAACGTCACGTCGAGGTCCGGATCCGGCAGCAGACGATGCTGCTCGCTCGCCTCGCGCGTCAACTCACCACGCTGACCGCGAGCGCCGGCTACGTCACCGCGCACGGCCGCGTCGGCCGCGACGACTTCAACGGTCGCGGCGAGTCCGGCCCCACGGGCCTGCTCCGCAACCTCGTCCCGCAGCCCCACTGGTCGACGTTCATGCGGGGCGCTGCCGGCGGCGCGCCGTCGCAGATCTCCGATACCCGACACTGACGCGACGGTCAGGTCTGCGCGGCGACAACTTCGCTGCGGCCGCGCCTGTAGCTGTCACGCCTGCACCACGACGACCTCGCTGCGACCGCGCCTGTGGCTGTCAGGCCTCCGCGACGACGACTTCGCTGCAGCCGCCGCCCTCGACGATCGGGCTGGCGCGACGACGACTTCGGCGACCGTCCTCGACGGTCAGGCTTGCGCGACGACGACTTCGCTGCTGTCGCCACCTTCGACGGTCACGCCTGCGCGACAACTTCGCTGCAGCCGCCGCCCTTCGACGGTCCGGCTTGCGCGACGACTTGCTGCGACTGCGCTGTGGCTGTCACGCCTGCGCGACGACGACTTCGCTCCGTCCGCCGCCCTTCGGCGATCACGCCTGCGCGACGACGACTTCGCTCCGACCGCCGCCCTTCGGCGACACGCGGACGTGCGCGCCAACTCGCTCGACGAGCGCGGGCACGTGCGAGATCACGCCGACCTGGCGACCGGTGGCCTGCAGGGCATCGAGCACGGCGAGCGCGGTGTCGAGCGTCGCCGGATCGAGCGTGCCGAAGCCCTCGTCGATGAGCAGCGTGCGGACGCGAACATCGTGCGCCGACATCGACGACAGGCCGAGGGCGAGCGCGAGCGAGACGAGGAAGCTCTCGCCGCCCGACAGCGTTTGCACCGAGCGGATCTCGTCGCCGAGGTCGCGATCGATCACCTGCAGCTCGAGGTCGTGCTTGGGGACACGCTCGAGCTGGTAGCGCGGTGCGAGCTCCTCGAGGTGCGAGTTCGCGACGGCGAGCAGGCCATCGAGCGTCAGGCTCTGGGCGAAGCTGCGGAACAGCTTGCCGTCGTGCGAGCCGATGACCTGCCCGAGCACGCGATCGATCTCGGCGGCCCGCTCGGCGCCGGCGAGCTCGGCCATGGCATCGGCGCGCCGGCGCTGCGCATCGGCATCGGCGGCGAGCGTCGCGGCAAGCGCGGCGGCCTGGTGATCCGCGGTCGAGACCGCCGCCGCGAGCTCGGGAACGCGACGCGCCTCGTCGGCGAGCGGACCGACCTCGAGGTCGTCGCCATCGAGCTCGTCGGCCAGCGCGTCGGCGAGGCGATCGCCATCGTGCTTGTCGGCCAGCGCGTCGGCGATGCGATCGCCATCGTGCTTGTCGGCCAGCGGACCGGCGAGGCGACCGCCATCGTGCTTGTCGGCCAGCGGACCGGCGAGGCGACCGCCATCGTGCTTGTCGGCCAGCGGACCGGTGAGGC
>JABFXX010000090.1 GCA_013368795.1 Kofleriaceae bacterium | reverse complement strand
TCCTTCTGGGCGAGCGAGCGCGCGGTCGCGATGGCCTCGTCGTCGGAGATGGCGAGCCGCTCGTCGTAGATCTTGCGATCGAGGACGGCGGGGACGAAGTCCGGCGTCCAGCCCTGGATCTTGTGCGGTTTGAACTCCTCGCCGGCGAGGAGCTGGGCGGAGGCGGGCTCGCACGCGACGAGTTTGAGGTCGGGACGCGCGAGCTTGAGGACCTGGCCTGCACCGGTCATCGTGCCGCCGGTGCCCCAGCCGGTGACGAAGATGTCGAGGCGCTTGCCGGCGAAGTCGGAGAGGATTTCGGGGCCGGTCGTCTGCCGGTGATAGGCCGGGTTGGCCTCGTTCTCGAACTGGCGCGCGAGGAACCAGCCGTGCTTCTTGGCGAGCTCTTCGGCCTTGCGCACCATGCCGGTGCCGCGCTCGGCGGCCGGGGTGAGGACGACCTTCGCGCCGTAGGCACGCATGATCTGACGGCGCTCGACGGAGAAGCTGTCGGACATCACCGCGACGAACGGATAGCCGCGCGCGGCGCACACCATCGCGAGCGCGATGCCGGTGTTGCCCGAGGTCGCCTCGACGACGGTCTGGCCCGGCTTCAGGGTGCCGCGTTGCTCGGCATCCTCGATGATTCCGATCGCGAGGCGATCCTTGACGGAGCCGCCCGGGTTGAACGCCTCGACCTTGACGTACAACGTCGTGTGCGCGGGCGCTAGCCGGTTGATGCGGACGATGGGAGTGCGTCCGATCGTGTCAGTGACGTTGTCGTAGATCATGACGTCTACGCTATCGCCATCGCGGTCGCGATACGATGGCGCCGTGGTCGCTCCCGCACTGACGCGCTTCGTCCCGAGTGTGGCGCCGCCGCGGGAGGTCGGTGTCGACGATCCGGCGACGGTCACCGACGTTCGATGTGTCGTGCGACTGCGCGATGGCGGCGGGGCGACACGCGAGCTCGTCGTCGGGACGGACGCGACCGGCGCGGTGAAGGTGCTCGGTAGCCGCGAGGGGCTCGGACTCGAGGCGCGCGGGCAGCTGGCGTTTCACGAGGTGGCGTCGGCGGGACGCGCGGTCGAGGTCGATGCCGACGAGGTCTGGATCTTCGACCTGCAGACGATCGAGATGCTGCCCGATGCGCCGGGCCTCAACGACCCGCTCTACGTGTACGGGCTCATGCACGGGCCGTTTCCGGCGGAGCTCGGCGTCGAGCGCAGGGCGGTCGAGGGACAGCTGACGCTGACGCGCGCGGACTTGCTCGGCGGGCTCGTCGACGGACTCGCGCGCGCGTTCGCGTACGCGCCCGACGAGCACGGGTCGCGGTGCGTGCACGCGCTGTTGCCGGCGGAGCGAGCGGAGGTGATCGACGGCGGGCGCGGTATCGTCGTCGCGCTGCCGCTCGTGCCGTCGTGGCTGCTCGAGATCCCGCAGTCGAACGACCTCGTCGTGGCACAGCTGCTTTATGACGTGCTCGTGCCGCTGCGGGCGGAGCTCGGCGAGAGCGAGGCATTGCCGGTGCCGAGCCGTGCGGCGGTGGAGCACGAGCTGGTCTCGCAGGGCTGGCGGATCGAGGGCGACGAGGCGGTGCGGCCGAAGGGCAGTGGGCTCATCGGCTCGTTGCGGAGCGACAAGAAGAAGCTGCCGCGGCAAGGGAGCGTCGACGAGCTCGCGGCGATCGCGAAGGCGGCGCTCGCGAACCTGACCGCGAGCGGCTGGGCTCCGACGCCGGAGGCACGGGCGATCGCGCGGCGGACCGAGAAGCGCAGCGCGTCGCCGATCACTTCGTCGGTGTCGGCGCCGATCCCGCAGGCGACGATGCCTGCGCCCGTACCGGTGGTGCCACCGCGCGCGGTGCCACGGCCTCGCGTCGAGGCGGCGGACCGGACGGAATGGATGAAGGACTTCGTCGACGCGCATCGCGCACCCGCACGGCCGACGCCGCGCGTGTCGGCTCCCGCGCGTGCGGTATCGAAGACGGCGACACCGGAGTGGATGAAGGACTTCGAGGATCCGGTGAAGCCGGACGACGAGTGATCGCGCCGCGACTTGAAGCAGGCAGCGATCGCTCGGTACCTTCGCACGACAGGAGGCAGTGACTATGGGTGAGGAACGACCGGTCGAGCCGTTCTCGGATCTGCACGTCGAAGAGGGCCACGTCCGCGCGACGCTGCTGCATGACCCGACCGTCGAGGGACTCGACGTGGGTCTGTATCTCGATGGCTCGGGCAGCATGAAGGACGAGTACGAGTACAAGGCAGAGGAGACGCAGCGGCGGACGCTGTGGCAGTGGCTGACGGGTCAGCCGAAGCCGTCGCCGAAGGCACCGACGAACGAGGTCGAGCCGCAGGCGCGCTGGATCCTCCAGTACCTCGCGTCGAAGGATCGCAACGGCGTGCTTCGCGTCGCGTACTGGGCGTGCGGCGGTACGGGCAAGAGCATCGAGACGCTCGGCGAGCTCGCGGGGACCGAGGTCGACAAGTACCGGTTCGCCGGGCCGTCGTCGCCGGGCCAGTACACGTACCTCGCGCCCGCGATCGACGACTACGTGCGGTACTTGAGGTCGCAGATCCCGAACGGCGCGCGCCGCGGGCTCGCGGTGTTCATCACCGACGGTGCGCTGCACGATGCCGATCAGGTGCTCGCGGCGACCGCGGAGATCGCACGTGCGGTCAAGCGCGGGCAATTGCCGCGCATGAACTTCGTGCTCGTCGGCGTCGGCGACGGCATCGACGAGGCGCAGCTCGAGCGCATCGCGCACGCCGAGTACGACGGCGTCGGTCACATCTGGTGCCATCGCACGGCGAAGGAGATCAAGAACGTCGCGGAGATCGTCGCGGTGCTCGTCGACGAGACGATGACGGTCGCGGCGGGCGGCACGATCTACGACGACAAGGGCAAGATCGTGAAGGAGTACGAGGGCCGGCTGCCTGCGGTGCTCGAGTTCGAGGTGCACGAGGGCTGCAAGAGCTTCACGCTCGAAGTCAGCGGCCAGCGGTTCACCCAGCCGCTCCCCGAGGACGACGACCACCACGACGAGGGCCACTGAGCGATGAGCGAGGTTGCCGTCAAGCCGTTCTCCGACGTTCACCTGAAGGGCCACACGGTGATCGCGACGCTGCTCCACGACCCGACGGTCGAGGGGTTGGACGTCGCGCTCTACATGGATGGCTCGGCGAGCATGGAGAATACGTACGGGCCGCGCGGCATCCTCGCGAAGCTCGGCCCGGTGCGTAACCAGGTCGAGCCGCAGATGCAGTGGATGCTCGAGTACCTCGCGAACAAGGATCGCGACGGCATCCTCCGCGTTGCCTACTGGGCGACCGGTAGCGGCGCCGAGCTCGAGCTCGTCGGCGACCTCGAGGGCGCGAAGGCCAAGCAGTACAAGTTCCCCGGCCCGCGCGCGTACGGCAAGGCGACGATCTTACTGCCGGTGCTGCGCGATTACGTCGCGCACATCAAGCGCGAGGTCGCCGAGCGCGGCGCGCGGCGCGGGCTCGCGGTGATCATCACCGATAGCCAGCTGTCCGATGCGCCCGACGTCATCGCGTACACGCAGCAGGTCGCGCGCGAGATCGTCGCGGGTCGGCTGCCTCGCATCAACTTCGTGCTGCTCGGCGTCGGCGACCAGGTCGACGAGGAGCAGATGGAGAAGATCGGCCACGACGACTATCCGGGCGTCGGACACCTCTGGTGCCACCGCCACGCCGACAAGATGGAAGAGATGGCCGAGCTCGTCGCCGTGCTCGTCGACGAGACGATGACGGTCGCCGCCGGCGGCACGATCTACGACGGCACCGGCAGGGTGTTGAAGGTCTACGAGGGCCGGCTGCCGGCCGTGCTCACGTTCGACGTGCCCGAGGGCTGCAAGGAGTTCGTGCTCGAGGTCGCCGGCCAGCGGTACACGCAGCCGCTTCCCGAGGAACACCACGACGACGATCACGACGACGAGGACGACTACGATCACTCGATGCCGCCGCAGGTGACGAAGCCGGGCCGCGGCGGCCACGGTCACGGGCACTAGCCGTGGCCGACGACAAGAAGGCCAAGGGCGACCTCGGCGCGTTCTTCCAGTCGGGCGGCGGCGTGCTGTCGACGAAGAAGCCGCGACCGGCGGCACCGAGCAACGGCAAGCTCGACCACGGGCTCGGTGCCTACTTCAAGGCACCGCAGGGCAAGCGCTCGCTGCTGTCGCGCGCGGGCGACGGCCACGTGCACGGTCCAGGCTGCGGTCACGACCACGGCGAACGCGATCATGGGCACGACGAGGGACACGTACATGGTCCCGGCTGCGGTCACGATCATGGGCACGACCAGGGTGGGCACGTGCACGGCCCAGGGTGTGGGCACGACCACGGCGGTGACGACCATGGTCACGAGCACGCCGGGCACGACAAGGCCCACGTGCATGGCCCCGGCTGCGGGCACGATCATGGCCACGACGATCACGATCATGGTCACGAGCACGGTCCTGGCTGCGGTCACGATCATGACGATCACGACGGTCACGACCACTCGAGTTGCGGCCACGACCATCACCACCACGGTCCGAAGAAGCGGCAGAACCGGCCGCCTCAGTACCGGCCTGCCGAGACCGGCGGCGCCGCCGTCCAGCTCGCGCTCGATCAGCTGCTGCCCGAGGAGAACGACGAAGACGGCATCTTCGATCACTTCGAGAAGGCGCTGCTCTCGCATCGCGCCATCACGAAGGTCCACATCCGCCGCGACCTCGGCCGCGCCGAGATCTGCGTCCACCACGGCGACGGCATCACGCCGACCGAGCTGATCGATCTCGCGTGCCGCAGCGGCGCCGAGTGCACCGAGAGGTTCGAGCACGTGACGTGGTTCGTGCGCGGGCTCGAGTCGGCCGACAGCGCGGCGCCGCTCGAGGCGCTCGTCGCGAAGCTGCCGGGCGTGCTGACCGCGAACGTTGCCTATGCGGCCGAGCGTCTCGTCGTCGAGTTCGACGCGCAGGTGACGACCGCCGACGCGATCACGAAGGCCGTCGAGAAACTCGGCTACCAGCTCGAGGTGCCCGAGCACGGCCACGCCTGCTCGATGCACGCGCACGGCGGCGGCCTCGCGCCATGGTTGCAGATGCCGCTCGCGATCGGCGCGGGCGTGCTGCTCGGCGTCGGGTTTGCCCTCGAGAAGCTCGCGGCGAGCACGGTGCCTGCGGCGCTGACGATGGTGATGTATGTCATCGCGCTCGTCGCGGCGGCGCTGTTCCCGCTGCGCGCGGCGGTCAACGCGATCCGTGCGAAGCAGGTCGACGTCGAGACGCTGATGATCCTCGCCGGCATCGGCGCCGGCGTGCTCGGAGCGTGGTTCGAGGGCGCGTTCCTGCTGTTCTTGTTCACGCTCGGCCACGCGCTCGAGCACCGTGCGATGGAGAAGGCGCGGCGTTCGATCGAGGCACTCGGTCAGCTCACCGTGAAGACCGCGCGGGTGAGACGCGACAACCAGGTCGTCGAGGTGTCGACGAAGCAGATCGCGATCGGCGATGTCGTCGTCGTGCGCGCGGGCGATCGCGTGCCGCTCGACGGCGTGATCCGCGAGGGCAAGTCGCTGATCGATCAGGCGACGATCACCGGCGAGTCGGTGCCGGTGGCGCGCGGGCCCGGCGAGAAGGTGTTCGCCGGGACGATCAACACCGACGCGGTGATCGAGGTCGAGGTGACGAGCCTCGCGGGCGACACGCTGCTCGCTCGCATCGTCGACATGGTCGCCGAGGCGGAGGCGCACAAGAGCTCGACGCAGCGGTTCGTGCAGCGCCTCGAGAAGAAGTTCGTTCCGCTCGTGCTCGTGATCGCGGCGGCGGTGCCGGCCGTGCTGATCGCGACGGGCACGGCGTGGGAGCTCGCCGTCCTGCGTGGCGTGTCCCTGATCGTCGCGGCCTCGCCGTGCGCGCTCGCGATCTCGACGCCGTCGGCGGTACTCGCGGCGGTGTCGCGCGCGGCTCGCGGCGGCGTGCTGATCAAGGGCGGCGCGCATCTCGAAGCGCTCGGCCGGATTCGCGCGCTCGCGTTCGACAAGACCGGCACGCTGACGCATGGCAAGCCGAAGCTCGTGTCGGTCGTCGCGGCCGAGGGCGTCGCCGAGAACGACCTGCTCGCAAACGCCGCGGGCCTCGAGGGGCTGTCGAACCATCCCCTCGCGAAGGCGGTGCTCGCCGGCGCTGCCGAGCGTGGCGTCGCGCCGCTGGCGGCCGAGGAGGGCGACGCGGTCCACGGCAAGGGCATCCAGGGGCAGGTCGACGGCAAGCGCGTGCGCATCGGCAACCTCGCGATGTTCGAGGGCGAGGCGCTGCCCGACGCGCTCGTCGGTGCGGCTGCCGACCTCGAGGGCAAGGGCCAGACGACGATGATCGTGTGGCGCGAAGGTGCGTTCCTCGGCGTGCTCGGCGTCGCCGACACGCTGCGCAGCGATGCGAGCGCCGCGCTCGGCAAGCTCGCAGACCTCGGCATCGACACGACGATCATGCTGTCGGGCGACAACGCGCGCGTCGCGAAGTCGATCGCGTCGTCGGTCGGCATCAAGGAGGTC
>JABFXX010000595.1 GCA_013368795.1 Kofleriaceae bacterium | reverse complement strand
GCATTGCGCTCCTCGATATCGACGGCCTCCGCCAGCTCGCCTTCCGCGAAGTCGCTCTGCCCACCGGACACGCGCGTGAGATCCGCGGCCGTCGCAATTCGATATCCCTTGAGCGGCGCGAGATACCCTTCGTCGATCAGATCGGGCAGCGTGCGCGAGTACACGATCTGCTCGAACACACTATCGAGACCCTTGCCGTCGCCGCGCGCGGTCGTCGCAGTGAACCCGAGCAACGTGCCCGGCCAGTCAGACTCGAACACGCCGATCGTGCGCAGCACTCGCAAGTTGTCCTCGGCCGGCGCGTGATGACACTCGTCATAGATGATGAGCCCCAGATCGCGTCCGCCGAGCACGCTGCCGATGCGATCGGGATGCAGCGAGCGCAGCGATGCAACCAGCACCTTGGCCTCCGCAGGCGCGCGTGACGTCCCGCGCTCGAGACCGACGACGCGTGTGCCTTCCAGCGCGCGCGACAGCTTGTCAACCGCCTGCGCGAGCAACTCTTCCCGGTGTGCGAGCACGAGCACCTGTCTCGTCGCCAGCCGTGCGAGGTGAGAGAAGATGACCGTCTTCCCCGCGCCCGTCGGCAAGCACACGACCATCCGTCGTACGCCGCGGCGGCGCGCTGCGATCACAGCGTCGATCGCCTCGCGCTGATACGGACGCAACTCGGGAGCCGTCACGGCGCGACTCTACCGTACGCGTTCGCTTCGTCGACACCTCCAGCGCGTGCGGGGACACGCGGACGAGCGGCACATCGCAAGCAATACCGCTATCCTGCAGCGGTGAACCTGGTGAGGCAGCTGCTCGCGACGTCGCCCGTCGTGCTCGCGCCGATGGAGGACATCACCGACGCGGCGTTCCGGCGAATCTGTCGCGGCCTCGGCGCATCGCTCTGCATGACCGAGTTTGTCGGTGCGGAGCAGATCATCGCGGACTCGGAGCTCGCGCGGAGGCGCGCGTACCTATCGCCCGAGGACCGCCCCACCGCGATCCAGATCTACGGCGCGGATGCCGAGCTCTTGCTCGCCGCGGCGCGGATCGCGGAGGCCGCGCAGCCGACGTTCATCGACATCAACTGCGGATGCTGGGTGCCGGCCATCGCGCGGCGTGGTGCCGGTGCAGGCTGGCTACGCGACCCGAACGCGATGGTCGAGATGGCGCGGCGGATCGTCGAAGCAAATGCATTACCCGTCACGGTCAAGACGCGCATCGGCTGGGGGCCAGAGTCGGAGATGCCGATCACGGACCTGGCCTGTCGACTCGAGGACGCGGGCATCGCGGCGCTGACGATTCACTGCCGAACCGCAGAGATGGGTCATCGCGGTGCTGCCGACTGGAGCTGGGCTCGCAAGGCCCAAGAACGTGTGGCCATCCCGGTGATCGTCAATGGCGACGTCGTCACCGCCGACGACGTCGTGCGCGCCCTCGACGAGACCGGCTGCGCGGGCGTGATGATCGGCCGTGCGGCAATTGCAAATCCGTGGATCTTCCGCGAGGCGCAAGCACGGCTCGCCAGGCGCGAGGTCGCGCCGCCGACTGATGCGGAGCGGCTGACAATGTTCCGGCTGTTGACGGAGGCGAGCGTCGCCAAGCGCGGCGAGCGTCATGGCGTGGCGGCAGCGAAGCGTCACATCGCCGTGCTGGGCCCGCTGCTCGCCGACCTGAAGCCGCGGCTACTCCGTGCTCGCGCTCTCGCCGAGTCCCTCGACGCACTGAGCGCGGTCTAGCCAGCGCCTGTGAATCGCGCAGCTTACCAGCGGCGTTTCGGTCGCCGGCGACGACCGCGGGACTGCTGCTGCTGCGGCGGCTGCGGCTGCGGCCGCTGCGAAGACCGACCGCCGACATCCTGCGGTGGGCGACCACTGAAGCGCTGAGGCGGCCGGTCGTCGCGTGGTCGACCCTGGTTGTCGGGGCGCGAGCGTCGATCGGGTCCACGTGTGGCGCGTGGCGGCGGAGGAGGTGGGGGCACAAACTGCGGCGTGAGCTCGCGCGACACATAGGCTCGCCAGATCGCGCGACCGTCCGCGGTATGTACGGCGAGGCTCGGATCGAAGCCCGCGAGGAAGCGCACGATATTGTCGAAGTCGCGCAGAAAGAAGTACTCCGCGCGCGAGTTGTGAACGGCCGAGATGACCTGAGGGAAGTCGATGATCGTCGGGCCGTCCGCGGCCGCGAGGATGTTGTACGGCGAGAGATCGCCGTGGATGAGGTCGCAGCACAACATCGAGATCATCTGCGCGACGAGGTCGGCGAAGACGCCGATCGCGGCATCGCGCTCGATGGCGACATCGATCAGGCGAGGCGCGGGCCTGCCCTCTGCATCGCACACGAGGTCCATGAGCAGCACGCCCTCGTAGAACATCACGGGCTCCGGCACGCGGACCCCGCTGCCCACGAGCCTGTAGAGAGCGTCGGCCTCGGCGCTCTTCCACGCTTGCTCCGCCGCATCGCGCCCGAATCGACCGCCGCTGTCGATCGCGCGCTGGGTGCGGCTATTGCGGACCTTGCGGCCCTCCTTGTAGTCCGTGTTGTTCTTGAAGCTGCGCGTCGCGCGATCCTTGTAGACCTTCGCGGCAATCACGACCTCGCCGCGGCGGACCAGCGAGATGTTCGCCTCCTTGCCGCTCTTCAGCCGACCGAGCACCTCATCGATGACACCATCGGCGAGCAGGACGTCGAGCTCGTCGGTCACGAGTCGAGCTCGCGTGCTCGCGCAGCCGCCTCGCGCAACTTGTCCTTCTTGCTCTTGCGCCGTCCCTTCACCCCGCCCGTGGCGAAGTGGAGGGATGCGGGAACCGTCTGAGTCGGCTCGAATCCGCGCACGCGCTCGCGCACGACGTAGTGACGATGTCTCCGCTCGATCAACGCAAAGTGTCCCTGCATCTCCGCGGTGACGAAGCTGATCGCGACGCCGCTCTCACCCGCGCGACCGGTGCGGCCGATCCGGTGCACGTAGTCATTCGGCGACCGCGGAAGGTCATAGTTGACGACCGCCGGAAGTCCCGTGATGTCGAGCCCGCGTGCCGCGAGGTCGGTTGCAACGAGGACGTGGATGTTCGACGCGCGGAACATGTCGAGCGCTCGGGTGCGCGCGCCCTGGCTGAGCTGACCGTGGAGTGGCATCGCGTTGATGCCCGCGCCGCGAAGCTTTGCGGCGACGTGCTCGGTCGCGTGGGTCGTGGCGACGAAGACGAGCACTCGCTCCCAGATGTTCTGCTCGAGGAGATGACGCAGCAACTGGGTCCGCCTCGGCGTATCGACCTCGATCGCGCGCTGCTGGATCGCAGGCACGTCCGTCGGCGCGTCCGTGACATCGATGGACACCGGCGTACGGAGCAATGGCTCTGCGACCCTCGACATTGCGGGGCCAAACGTCGCCGAGAACAACAGCGTTTGACGGTTCGCCGGAAGCTGCGCCACGACGCGGCCAAGCTCGTCCGCGAAGCCCAGCTCGAGCAGGCGGTCGGCCTCGTCGAGGACGAGCTGCGAGACCGCCGCCAGCGAGACTGCGTTCTTGTCGACGAGATCGAGCAGGCGGCCCGGGGTCGCCACGACGATGTCCGCGCCGCCGCGAAGCTCCATCATCTGGGGGTTGATCGAGACTCCGCCGAGCACCATCACGGTCTTCGGGCGCTGCCGAAGGTGGCGGCGAAACGCTGAGATCGTGTCCACCGTCTGCTTGGCCAGCTCGCGCGTAGGGACGAGGATGAGCGTGTGTACGCGTCGCGGGACCACGAGCTCGCGGCGACACATCAGCTCGAGGATCGGCAAGACAAACGCTGCAGTCTTGCCGGCGCCCGTGCTTGCCTTGACCCACACGTCGCGGCCGCCGAGCACCTCTGGAATCACCGCCGACTGGACCACGGTCGGGTCCTGATATCCGTAGTCGGCGACCGCCCGCTGCAGCGGATCAGAGATACCCAGAGCCTGGAACGACACCGGCCGCCACTCTACTCGCTCGCGAGCAAGACGCCACGCCCATTGCGCGGCTACCGCGGCGGCTTGACCCGCGCGAGCGCGCCCGTTGCCGTGACCGTTCGCTGGTCATTGCTCAGTCAGCGCGCAGCACTTCTTGTACTTCCGCCCGCTGCCACAGGGGCACGGCTCGTTGCGTCCGATCTTGGGCGGACGCGATGCCACGGTCGCGGCCATGGTCTTGCGCCGCCACGCCGTCCAGTATGCGTGCGCCTCATGCACGGTGTCGTCGAGGCCTTCCCGACAGCGCCGGAGCTGCGGGGCGGGGTCAGCGATGACCTTGCCGCTCGCATCCTGCTCTCCAACGAGGTCGATCTCGCCCGCGAGCACCGCCAGGGGAAACAAGTACACCACGCCGGTCTCGTCGGCGGTCCAGACCTCGTCCATGCGTGCGCCCGTGAGATAGCCCCTGCACCAGGAACCGATGGCCTCGTCCGCATCGGACGGTGCGAGCGGATTGCCCTCGTTCAGGTCGGTGACGATCTGGTTGTAGAGCCGCATCACGAAGCCGAAGACATGCTTCGCCTGCTCCATCGAAGAGAACCCGCTCTCACCGAGCAGCACGGACTGCCACACGCTCGGCCCGATCGTTGTCGGCGCAGACGCGATCGCGGTCAGGAACCCGTGCGCCTCCGAGAACGACATCGCCCCCGGGGCGGTCGCGAGGAACTCGCTCAGTTCGTCGATCTCGGTCTGACGAAGCGGTCGCTGCAATTCGCGAGCTTGCATCGGCGCCAGCCTACTCGATGTCCGATGCGTCAACGCCGATGCCAGGCGAGCGCGATGAGCTCTTTGAGACGCTCCGGGTGGGTCGCCGAGGTCTTGCACATGAAGCCGCTCTTGTGCGCGAAGTGAACGTCGGGCTCAGCCTCGACGCGCGAGAAGTCGAGCGCGGGGTGGTCCTCATACCGCCCGATGCCGAAGCCCTCACCGCGGCGATCCGGATACACGATCGCGGCGATCACGTTGTCGAGCTTCCGCGCCCGGATGTAGCTGCCGAGCATGGAGCTCGGTTCGTCCGCGGCGGGCTCGCTGCGTGGCAGGAACAGTGCCTCGATGACGTCCTGTCCACACGGAATCGTCCACCGCTCGACGCGCTGCTCGATGAAGTCGAGGCGTTCCCGCGCCACGCGCAGATACTCGAGCAGATCGTCTCCCACCATCTTCATGAACACGTAGAGCGGATCGGTCGGCTCGAGTTGCGTCGCCTGGGCACAGCGCCGCAGCAGCGTCATGTCGATCGGCGAGTTGAGCTGAGAGATTGCCCGACGCGGCACGCCCAACCACTCGGCAGTCTTCTTGGGGCCGCGCGAATCGAACCACTCCGCCGTCTCGAGCCAGTCGCAGAACTGCAATGCGTCCTGATACAGCCCGAGGTGATCGAGGACGAGGCTGAGGGCGCACGTCGGTGCATGCTCGCGGGGGAAGTGGTGGTGGTCGAAGTTCGAGCGCGCCGGATCGTGAACGCCGCCGATATCGACGACGGCAACCTGCGGATCATCGAGCTCCTCAGCCGTCGGCTCACGCCTGACGATGGGACAGCCATGGATCGCGGCGAGGACACAGACAGCGAGAAGGTCGTCTTTGTGCGCGCCGCCTGGGTGAGTGACGATCGTCTTCACGGTGGTCGCGCACCGTAGCAGACTCGCCTACCGCGGTGGCTTGACCAGGTACGCGCGAAACCGCTTGTTCTTGATCCGCCCCGCAGAGAGCCCGTCGACCGCGCGCTTGGCCACCGACGCGACGACCGCGACAAAGCTGATCCGCTCGTTCACAGCGATCTGCCCGATGTCGGTCCCCGCAATCCCGACTCCCGTCGTCAACGCGCCAACGATATCGCCCGGCCTCAGCCGATCCTGCCGTCCCCCAACGATCGCGATCGTCGCCATCGCCGGCGGCGGCGGCAGCTGCGCCTCCCTCGACGGGATGCTCGACATCGCGACCCCAGCGAGCGGCCCCTGCCGCAGCTCGTCGAGAGTCCGTCCATCCGCTGCCTGCGCGAGGCTGATCGCCAGTCCGCTGCGACCCGCGCGAGCCGTGCGGCCCATGCGATGGACGAACACATCGGGCTCGCGTGGTCGTCGATGTCGAGACCGCGCGCGGCCACATCGGTCGCCACCACAACTCGCAGGCTGCCGTTGCGGAGCAGCAACAACACCGTATTCCGATCGTGCTGCTCCATGCCGCCGTGCAGCGCCACCGCGGCAAACCCCGCGCGCGCAAGCCCCTCCGCAACCTCATCGCACGTCTCGCGGTGATTGCAGAACACGATTGCCGACTCGGGGCGATGGTGGCCGAGGATCCGGATCAGCGCCGCCACTCGGTCACCACGCTCACTTCGCTCCACGCGATACAGCACCTGCGTGATCCGCGCCGTGACGTCCTCCTCCGGCACGACCACATGCAACGCGTCCCGCTGATACGTCGTGCTCAACGCGCGCACCGCATCGGGAAACGTCGCCGAGAACAACAACGTCTGATGCTCGCGTGGCAGTGCACGTGCGATCGCGCCGACGGTCTCGACGAATCCCATCTCGAGCATCCGATCCGCTTCGTCGA
>JABFXX010000674.1 GCA_013368795.1 Kofleriaceae bacterium | reverse complement strand
CGGTGCCACCGGGTGCGGGCTTATCTCGTCCGACGTCACCAACTTCGATCTGACGCTCCCCGACAAGTCGTTCAGCGTCGACGCGTCTCGCTGGCAAGTGGACCAGCAGGCGGCGGATCAGTTCCTGGCGATGAGCTGCCTGTCGTCGCCGATGATCTGTCAGTCCGCGGCGACGAACGCGTGCCCGATGGACTGCTCGGGCGAGTGCGGTCCGCAGAACACGTGCGTGCTGAACCTCGACGTCGGCGTCTACCAGTCGATCGACCTCGTGATGGAGAAGCCGGAGCTGAAGTCGATCAACGACGAGCCGATCATCAAGGTGACGATCGACAGCGTCACGTATCGGGTGCCGGCAAACACGCTCAACGTCGACACGCCCGAGATGAAGGTCTACGTCGCGCCGATGTCGGTGATGGACCCGGACGATCAGATGGCGAAGCTCATCGGCACGATCCCGCCGGTTCCGGCGGGCGCGACGGTCGCGATGGCCGAGCTCGCGTTCACCGCCGACGGCAAGCAGGCGCTCGTCGACACGATGAGCACGTACAAGAACCCGTTCAACATCATCGTCGGCTCGAAGCTGCGCATCGAGGCGAACGACATGGTGCCGACCGGCCGCCTGGACGCGGTCGTCCAGATCAAGGCCCACGCGGGCCTCTAGCCGGTCTACCATCGCGGGGATGCTTCGCCTCGCAGTCGCCGCTGCCGTCCTCTCCGCGTGCACCGCGGGCGATCTATCCGGCGGCGGAGGCAGCGGGGGTAGCGACAGCGGTGTCGGCGACGCGCGCATCGACGCGCCGAAGCTGATGTGGGTCGATGCCGCGTCCGGCGGCGGCAACATGCTGCCGTGCAAGAACAACGTGTCGCCCGCGCCGCAGCTCGGCCAGCACAACACCGGGCAGAACTGCATCCAGGGCTGCCACAACCACGGGTTCACGCTCGCCGGCACGCTCTACACGAACGCGACGGGGAACAGCGGATTCGGCGGCGCGACGATCAGCATCACCGACAACAACGGCCAGACGCTGGATCTCGTCGTGAACACCAACGGCAACTTCTACACGAAGCAGTCGATCGCGTTCCCGGTGCTCGTCATCGCGAGCTCGTGTCCGTCGGCCGTGAAGATGACGCTCGCGGCTGCCGACGGTAAGTGCAACACGTGCCACGCCGGCGGCACGAGCGACCAGATGCACCTTCCGTGATCGGCCGGTGATCGGCCGGTGATCGGCCGGTAGCGGGCCGATAGAACGCGCGGGAGGCGAATTCTGTTGCGTGCGTGCGCCCGTCGACGATTCGCGTGTCCGTGCACCCACACACGCGCACAACTCGGCGCGACGACTCGGTGCGCGCGATGGCACGTCCGATGCTGAAGCGATGAACCAGAAAGGTTCAGTGCCATGAAGGTTCAGTTTCGCTCCATCCTGTTTGCTCTCGTTCTTCCGGCGGCGGCGTGCGGCGGTGATCGCGAGACACCGTCGACGTCTCTCGCGCCGCAGGACTTCCTTCCGCATCCGATGAAGCCGGTGGAGGTCAGCCCGTCGCTCGAAGGCCCGTCGAAGATCGGCGAGCAGCCGCAAGTCGTCGAGGTCAAGGCGCCGCTGCCGACGAAGTTCACCGAGCTCGTGAGCGCCGGCAAGGCGCTCGTCGCGAAGCAGAAGTACGGTGACGCGAAGGAGATGTTCGAGGCGGCGATCAAGCTCGACAAGAAGAGCGCCGAGCCGCACATCGAGCTCGCCCGCATGTACATCGCGATGGACGAGCGCGGCCTCGCGATGACGCACGCGAACAAGGCCGTGAAGCTCGCCCCGCTGTCGAGCCAGGCGTTCAACACGCTCGGCCGCGCCGAGCTCAACCGCAAGGACTACGAGGGCGCGATCCTCGCGTTCACCAATGCGGTCGAGCTCAACCGCGAGAACGTGTTCGCGTGGAACAACCTCGGCTACACCGAGCTGCTGCTGAAGCGCTACGAGGACGCGGTCGAGCACCTGACCGAGGCGACGGAGCTCGAGGACGCGACCGGCTACATGTTCAACAACCTCGGCACGGCGCTCGAGCACCTCGATCGCGTCGACGAGGCGCGGCTCGCCTACGAGGCCGGCGGCAAGCTCGGCTCGAGAGAGGCGGTGTCGAGCCGCAAGCGTCTCGAGGGCGTGAAGTCGATCGCGATCGTGAAGGCGGCAGAGGAGCCCTCCGCATCGCTCTCGCCGGTCGCAGATCCGGCGACCCAGACGGACCTCTCGCCCGTGGAGGAGGTCGAGATGATCGACGAAGCTGCGATCGTGGAGGAGGCGATGGCCGCCGACAAAGCCGCCGAGGAGGCGAAGGCCCAGGAGGAGGCTACCGAGGAGCCGTCGGAGGAAGCCACCGACGTGTCGAGCGAATCGGCGGTGCAAGGCAACGCCGCCAGCGAAGAGCTCGAGTCGGCGTCGGCCTCGCCGGAGGAGTGAACGGTCGTGCACGTGCACGTGCACGTGACACGTGTACGTGCACGATCCGGATCAGCTTGCCGGATGGTACTCGCCGAACCGCTTGCGCATGACATCGGCAATTTCGCCGACTGTTGCGAAGGCCTTGACCGCGCCCAGGAGATCCGGCGACCCAGACGGACCTCTCGCCCGTGGAGGAGGTCGAGATGATCGACGAAGCTGCGATCGTGGAGGAGGCGATGGCCGCCGACAAAGCCGCCGAGGAGGCGAAGGCCCAGGAGGAGGCTACCGAGGAGCCGTCGGAGGAAGCCACCGACGTGTCGAGCGAATCGGCGGTGCAAGGCAACGCCGCCAGCGAAGAGCTCGAGTCGGCGTCGGCCTCGCCGGAGGAGTGAACGGTCGTGCACGTGCACGTGCACGTGACACGTGTACGTGCACGATCCGGATCAGGTTGCCGGATGGTACTCGCCGAACCGCTTGCGCATGACATCGGCGATCTCGCCGACCGTCGCCATCGCCTTCACGGCACCGACGATCGGCGGCAGGAGGTTCGCGGTGCCGGCCGCGGCGTCATCGAGGGCCTTCAACGCCTGCGCGTGCGACGTGGCGTTGCGCTTGGCCCGAAGGGCCGCGAGGCGCTGGCACTGCTCGCGCTCGAGCGCTGGATCGATCGTCGCGACCGGGACCGGCTCCTCCTCGGTCATCACGTACTCGTTCACGCCGACGACGATCCGCTCCTTCGCCTCGACCGCGCGCTGGTGCTCGTACGCCCGGCGCTCGATCTCCTTCTGCGGATAGCTCTGCTCGATCGCGTGGACCATGCCGCCCAGCTTGTCGATCTCGTCGAGGTACGCCTGCGCGCGCTTCTCGATCTCGTCGGTCATCCACTCGACGGCGTAGCTGCCGCCGAGCGGATCGATGAAGTCCGCGACGCCGCTCTCGTTGCCGATCACCTGCTGCGTGCGCAGCGCGATGCGCGCGGCCTCCTCGGTCGGCAGGCCGAGCGCCTCATCGTAGCTGTTCGTGTGCAGCGACTGCGTGCCGCCGAGCACCGCGGCGAGCGCCTGCACGGTGACGCGCACGACGTTGACGAGCGGCTGCTGCGCCTGCAGCGTCACGCCGGCGGTCTGCGTGTGGAACCGCAGCATCTGGCTCTTGGCGCTCTTCGCGCCGAACCGCTCGCGCATGATCTTCGCCCACATCCGACGAGCGGCGCGGAACTTCGCGACCTCCTCGAGGAAGTTGTTGTGGACGTTGAAGAAGAACGACAGGCGAGGGGCGAACTCGTCGACGGCGAGCCCGGCATCGAGCGCCGCCTTCACGTACGCGATGCCGTCGGCGAGCGTGAACGCGACCTCCTGGACCGCGTCGGAGCCGGCCTCGCGGATGTGGTAGCCGCTGATCGAGACCGTGTTCCACTGCGGCACGCTCGTCGAGCAGTACGTGAACGTGTCGGTGATGAGTCGCATCGAGCCGGCGGGCGGATAGATGTACGTGCCGCGCGCGATGTACTCCTTGAGGATGTCGTTCTGGATCGTGCCGCGCAGCGCGGACGCCGGCGTGCCTTGCTCCTCGCCGACCGCGATGTAGAGCGCGAGCAGCGTCGCCGCGGTCGCGTTGATCGTCATCGACGTCGAGACGTCGGCGAGCGGGATGCCGTCGAACAGGACGCGCATGTCCTCGAGCGAGTCGATCGCGACGCCGACGCGGCCGACCTCGCCGTGCGCCATCGGGTGATCGGAGTCGCGACCCATCTGCGTCGGCAGGTCGAACGCGACCGACAGACCCTTGCCGCCCTGGGCGAGCAGGTACTTGTAGCGCTTGTTCGACTCGCTCGCGGTGCCGAAGCCCGCGTACTGGCGCATCGTCCACAGCTGGCCGCGATACATCGTCGGCTGGACGCCTCGCGTGAACGGGAACTGCCCTGGTGGTGTCGTGTCGCCGCGCGCATCGTCGGGGCCGAAGGCTCCCTTGATCTCGATGTCGGCGTCGGTCGCGAAGCGGGTCTTGCGGAGCTTGGGCTTGCGTTCGTCGCTCACCGGCCGTGTGTAGCAGAGATCGGCTAGAATTGAGCATCGTGCGCTCCGCGGCCGCCATCGTCTTCATCGCGCTGATCGCTGCGGTCGCGCTGTACTGCGCTCAGCGCAAGACGGTCGCGCGAGGCGCGTCTCTCGCGGCGACGCTCGTCGAGTCGAACCCGTCGCTCCAGTCGATGACGTGCGACGACCACGTCCCGATCGGAGTGAACGGCGCGAAGTTCGCCTGCCGGGCGGAGTTCAAGAACGGCGACGTCGCCGAGTACACGTTCGCGATGAACCGCGACGGCGACATCACCGTCGTCGACCATGGCCCGACCCGGTCGGTACCGCGCATCAAGAAGACCTCGGACCCCTGGGGCGACTGAGGGCGCAGGTGTCCCCATCACCAGCGACGACGTGATATAGGGGCAGGGCGATGCCTAATTACTCGAAGCTGCATGACTGGATCAGTCATCGCATCACGATCGAATACGACACCGGCGCCTCGGTCACCGGTTACCTGGCCTCGTGCCAGCCCAAGGATGGACCCGTCGAGTTCATCGTCCTCTCCGACGCGCGTCTCGTCGATTCTCGCGGCAACCTCGTCCGCGAGACCGGCGAGCTCGTGATGTGCCCGAACGTGCTGACGTCGATCGCGCTCGCGGAAGGCCCGACCGGCCGCGACCTGAAGGTCGGCTAGTCGCCCGAGCCCATCACGCCGCCGAACCGCGAGACGAGCACGTCGTCGTGGTCGTCGGCGTACGTCGTCACGCGCCGGATCAGCTCGCGGACCTCGCTGCGATCGAGGTCGAGGGTCGACCGCTCTGCGAGCAGCAGGACCTGGTCGCCCTGCGTCGCAAACGCGGCGCCGCAGAGCCCGGCGTTGAGGTCGAGCAGGTGCGCGTGCAGCGCGGTCCGATCGACCTTGTCGTCGAGTGTCATCACGATCGCGCACACGCGCACGTGGGTGAACTCGGTACGGCTGATCAGAGAGACGCGGGTGAGCGCCGATCCCTTACGAATGCGCCACGCGTGCAGCGCTGCGGGCTCGGCGTGCCGGCTCGCCGTCGCATCGTGACCCAGCTCCGTCAGCACTTCTTCGATCAGCGAAACCGTCGAATGAAGGTTCGTTTCCCGCTGATTGGCAAACAGTGCCTGCGCCATACGGAACTCAGATTAACATCCCGGGAGCGCGATGAGTGAGGTACCGCCTCCACCGGAGCCCGAACCGGGCCCGGCGCCCGACGCGACTCCGGAAGCGCCTCGGCCGCCGCGCCGTGCGCTCAGGGTCGCGATCCTGGGCGGCATCGCCGCGATCGTCATCGCGCTCGTGATCGTGCTCGTCGCGAAGTCGCCGCGCCAGGGGGCGACGATCCTCGCTCCCAAGCGCGACGGCGGCGCCGCCGTTCGTGCACCGCAGGGGCCGGGCCTGCCGGGCGTGCCCGACGGTGCGAAGCTCTCGGGCGTCGTCGTCGATGGCGCGGGGATCCCGGTCGCGGGCGCCGAGGTCGCGGCCGAGCCCGAGCAAGGCATCGTCGACCGTGCGCTCGCGAGGGCTCCGCGCGACGCGGGCGCGGCCGGCGCGATCGACGCCGGGGTCGCCGTCGGCAGCCCGACCGGACCCGATGGGCGATTCCTCGTCGGCGGGCTCGAGCCAGGCCGGTTTCGCCTGCGCGTCACCGGCGAGGGCCTGCTCGCCGCCGAGCTGCGCATGATCCCGGTGCCGTCTGACGACCTTCGCATCGTCGTCGCACGCCAGGTCGGCATCGCCGGCACCGTCACCGACGGAGGACGGCCCGTCGCCGCCGCGACCGTCGGCATCCGCGGCGACGCGATCGGCGGAACGCTCGAGACGAAGACCGACTCGCAGGGCAAGTTCGACGTCGCGAACCTGCCCGAGGGTCGCTATCAGGTCTACGCGTATCGCGGCGCGCTCGCCGCCCGCGCGGTGCGCGTCACGCGGCTCGGTGCCGGGCCGTTCCCGCCGGTCGACCTGCGGCTCGAGGCCGCGCAGAACGTCGTCGGTCGCGTGATCGATCGCGACGAGGGCACGGGGCTCGTCGCTGCGATCGAGCTGCGCCCGGTCGGCGACGATCAGGCGCCTCGCTTCGCGCGCAGCGGCGCCGATGGCTCGTTCATGATCGAGGGCGTCCCGAACGGCCGCTGGATCGCCGACGCGTACGCACCCGGCTATCTGTCGCCCGGCGGCGTCGAGCTCGAGGCCGGCAAGGGCATCCCCGAGCTCGCGCTCGCACCGGGCGGCTCCGTCGAGGGACGCGTGCTCGACGCCGACGGCAAACCCGTCGAGGGCGCGACCGTGCGCGCGCTGACCTCGGGAAGTAGCCGCGTCGAGATCAGCGCGCTCGTCGAGCAGGATCAGCTGCGCCGGTTCTCCGGCCGCACCGCCGCGCCGGTCACCGAGGTCAGCTCGTTCACCGGCGATCCGCAGTTCATCCCGCGCGGCGAGCTCGGCGTCACCGTCGGGCCGATTCCGCCGATCCCACCGCCCGGCGCGATCGCCGCCCGTCCCGCCGCGGTGATCGATCCGACGACGCCCGTCGCACAGCTCGCCGGCGAGCCACCGCCGCTCGAGGTCGATGCCGATCGCGCATCGATCTGGACGACCGGCCGCGACGGCCGCTACCGCATCCGCGGCCTCGCCAAGACCAAGCTCTCGGTGCTCGCACTCGCCGGCGGCTACGCGGAGGCGCGGTCGCGCGAGGTCTCGGTCTCGCCGGGCCAGGTCCTCACCGGCGTCGACATCGTGCTCACGGCGGGCACGTTCGTGTTCGGCAAGGTCACCGATCCACGCGGCGCACCGGTCGCGGGCGCGCAGGTCAGCGCGACGCCGGAGGTCGGCACGCCGCTCGACGCATTCAGCGACGACGACGGCATGTACCGGCTCGGCCCGCTCACCGGCAAGGTGCAGCTCGTCGCGAGCGCGTACGGCCACGTCGAGGCGCGCCGCACGATCGACCTCGTCGCGGCGAAGGGACGCAGCGCCGCCGAGCGCCGCGAGGACCTCGTGCTCGAGGTCGCCGACGCGATCTTCGCAGGCACGCTCGACGACGTCGCCGGTGCCGTCGTCCCGGGCGCGCAGCTCGAGGTTACCAGCGGCGCAGGGCAGGGCCGCCAGACGGTCAGCTCCGCCGACGGCACGTTCTCGATCGATGGCCTACCGCGCGGCCGCCTCCGCGTTCGCATCATCCATCCGTCCTATCCAGCGAGCGAGCAGGACGGCATCGCCTCGACGACCGGCGAGCGCGCGCGCCTTCGCCTCCCGCTCGGCGGCCAGGTCGAGGGCGTGCTGCTCGATCTCTCGAGCGGCAACCCGCTCGCCGGCATGACCGTCGACGGACGAAGCGCCAGCGGCGACACCGCAGAGGCATCGACGAGCGACAAGGGCCTGTGGAAGCTCGGCCCGCTGAGGCCCGGCACCTGGCGGCTCGCCGTGCGACTGCCCGGCTATCTCCCGTTCTCGCGCGACATCGACGTGCCCGTCGCGCGTTCGCCGGGACAGACCAGCGTGCGCGACATCCGCATCGAGCTCGCGCGCGGCGCGCTCCTCGGCGGCACCGTCCGCGATCGCCGGGGCCAGCGCATGGCGGGGGCGCATATCACCGCGCGCCGTGCCGACGACAGCGGCGAGCCCGTCGAGGCCGACGCCGACGCGCAGGGCGAGTTCCGGATCCACGATTGCCCGACCGGCGAGCTCGTCATCGGCGCGCAGCTCGGCGACGCGCAGGGTTCGACGCACGCGACCGTGCGACCCGGCGACGAGATCCTGAGCCTCTCGATCGAGATCCGCTAACGGGGACGGTCTTCACTTGCTTAAGTTGCGGTCCGCAACTCCGTGATTTCACCGGAGTTGGTGCCGGTAAAATTTACTTGCGACACGATTGCATCTCCGCTGCCGCGGACGATCCCCGCGCGCGCAGTCACCACAAGTAAAACTTACCGGTACGCGATCGTGGAAGAACGCCGACTTGGCGCGCGCAAGTTAAACAAGTGAAGACCGTCCCCGTGGATCAGCGGCGGCCGCGGCGCATGCGATTGATGTCGATGATCATCGTCGGCGCCGCGTGCAGATCCTCGTCGTAGATCGGCTTGGGCGTCGGCTTGCGCGGTGGGGCCGCCGGCGGCGGAGGCGGCATGCGGCGGCTCGCGTTCGTCCGCTGCTTGCTGCTCGGCATGTCCGGAATCACGTGACGGCCGCGGCCGTCGAGGATCATCGTCGGCTGGACGTGGATGTCATCGTCCTCGATGGTGCGGCCGTGGTCGTCGACCTTCGGCATCGTCGTGAAGTTCGAGTCCCCGGAGAAGTCGTTCGGCAGCGCGGCGACCGACACGCTCGTCGGCTTCGGCTGGAACGGGACCTCGGGCGGCTCGAAGTCCTCGTCGCGCACCATGAGGCTCTCGCCGACGTCATCGCTCGGCGAGTCCGTCATGACGAACTCTTCGAGCATGCGCAGCTCGCGCTCGATCTCCTGCGCGAACATCTTGCGGATGAACCGACCGAGGTGGCTCCGCGAGTAGTTCGGCATGAACTTGCGGAGGAACGCGCGAAGGTCGCCCTCGGCCTCGGCGGCGGTCTGGTAGCGATTGGCCCGGCTGCGCGTCAGGCACTTGTCGGTGATCGCCTCGAGCTCGGGCGGGATGCCGGGCTGCAGCTCGCTGACCGGCCGGTACTTCGCGTCGCGGACCTTGATGAGCAGGTCCATCTCGTTGGTCGCGGTGAACGGCGGGATCCGCGTCAGCATCTCGTAGAGACAGCTGCCGAGCGAGAACACGTCGCTGCGGTGATCGAGCTTGCGGCCGAGCGCCTGCTCGGGGCTCATGTACTTGACTTTGCCCTTGATGACGCCGGTCTTCGTCGTCACGCGCGAGAGCGTCGCCTTCGCGATGCCGAAGTCGCAGAGCTTCACCTCGCCGGCGTAGCTGCAGATGATGTTCGACGGCGAGACGTCGCGGTGGATGATGCGCAGCGGGCGGCCGCGCGAGTCGACCGCGGAGTGGGCGGCATGCAGGGCGGCGCCGACCTCGGCCCCGATATACGCGGCGTGCTCGGGCGGGATCGGCTTCTTCTTCGCGCGGCAGCGCTCGAGCACGGTGCGCATGTCCTTGCCGTCGACATGCTCCATCGCGATGAAGTACTCGCCGTGCGCGCGCGCGAACTCGTAGACGCGCGCGATGCTCTGGTGACGGAGCACGCTCGCGATCTTCGCCTCGTCGACGAGCATCTGGATGAAGTCGTCGTCCTCGGCGAGGTGCGCGAGCACGCGCTTGACCGCGACGAGATGGGGCGTGCCGTTGGCGTCGAACGTCTTGGCCCGATAGATCTCCGCCATGCCACCGAACGCGATGCGATCGAGCAAGTGGTAACGGCCGAGCTGCTGAGCCCTTCTCACCGGCGTCACCCAGCGTATCACGACGTGGCGTAACCACGGAGATCCGCTATGCTACCGGCCATGCTTCGGGCAGCTGCAGTTGCGCTCGTGATGATCTCCGCCTGCGGGAAGTCTGCGAGTAATCAGGACAAGGAGAAGCCGACGACGCCTTCGGGCGACGAGGTGATCGCGGTGCCGGGCGGCGAGAAAGCCGTCGCCGGCTCGCCGGAGGGCACGACCCCGGCGGGTACGCCGACCCCGGTCGACGATCCTCGGTTCCACCTCCAGCCCGAAGAGGGCGCGCTCACGGTCGACAAGGGCGAAGCGAAGGCAGGCGCCGAGGCGACCGCGGCCGTGAAGCTCGCGCCGGCGACCGGCTATCACATCGCGACCGACTATCCGATCAAGCTGACGCTCGAGGCGCCCGCGGGGGTGACGCTCGCGAAGACCGAGATGACCGCCGGCGGTCGCAACAAGCTCCAAGGTGATGCGCAAACGCTCAGCGAGCAGAACCTCGCATTCGCCGTGAAGGCGACCGCCGAGAAGGCCGGCGCGTACGAGATCAAGGGCGTCTTCAAGTTCGGCATCTGTGAAAAGGACAGCTGCCATCCGAAGAAGCAGCCGATCACGATCACGGTCGCGGCGAACTGACGATCGCGGCGAAGTGACGTAACTTCCAGGCATGGCTGAGCTGCCCGCGAATGTAAAGGAGGCGCTCGTCGGCCTGCACGAAGCGGTGCGGGAGGACTTCACGCGCAACCGGCGCGTGCTGTCGTTCTCCGAGTACCTGGCGCTCGCGTTCGCAGAGCCGACGCGGCAGCTGCGCAGCGCCACGCAGTACATCGTCGACTGCTTCGATCACTACGGCACCGAGTCGGTGACGTATCCGTGGGGCGACGTCACCCGCTTCAAGCTGTTCGACGCGCCGTGGGCCGCAGGCGAGGACCGTCTGTTCGGCCAGGAGATGGTCCAGAACCAGGTCTATCGGATCCTGCGCACGTTCGTGCAGGACGGCAGGCCGAACAAGCTGATCCTGCTCCACGGCCCGAACGGCTCGGCGAAATCGACGTTCATCCGCTGCCTCGGTTGCGCGCTCGAGCACTACTCGTCGCTCGACGAGGGCGCGCTGTATCGCTTCAGCTGGATCTTCCCGGCGCAGAAGTCGACGAAGGGCGGCATCGGGTTCGGCGGCCAGCCGACGATCGACACGCTCGAGTCGTTCGCGTACCTGTCCGACGATCAGACCGACGCGCGCCTCGGCGACGAGCTGCGCGATCATCCGCTCTTGCTCGTTCCGCTCGACGAGCGGCAGAAGCTGATCGGCCGTCTGCTCGACGGCAAGAACTTCCACGTCAGCGACTACCTGCGCACGGGCTCGCTGTCGCCGAGGAACCGCGCGATCTACGACGCGCTGCTCGCGAGCTACCAGGGCGACTACGTCCAGGTGCTGCGGCACGTCCGCATCGAGCGGTTCGAGGTCTCGCACCGCTATCGCCAGGCGTGGGTCACCGTCGAGCCGCAGCTGTCGGTCGACGCGACCGAGCGCCAGATCACCGCGGACCGCTCGCTCGGCGCGCTGCCGCCGTCGCTGCAGAGCGTGGCGCTACACGAGTACGGCGGCGAGGTCGTCGGTGCGAACCGCGGCATGATCGAGTTCGACGACCTCCTGAAGAGGCCGCTCGAGCACTACAAGTATCTGCTGACCACCGTCGAGCGAGCCGCGCTGTCGATGACGAGCGCGACGTTGTTCCTCGACGTCGTGTTCCTCGGTAGCTGCAACGACATCCACCTGTCGGCGTTCCGCGAGATCCCGGACTTCCAGAGCTTCAAGGGCCGCATCGAGCTGGTGCGCGTCCCGTTCATCCTCGACGTCCGCCACGAGGAGATGCTCTATCGCGAACGCCTGCGCGAGGCCGCGAGCGGCCGCCACGTCGCGCCGCACACCGCGTACGTCGCGGCGCTGTGGGCCGTGCTGTCGCGTATGCGCAAGCCGCAGATCGAGCGGTTCCCGTCGACGCTCGCCGAGGTGATCGGCCGGCTGACGCCGCTCGACAAGGTCGAGCTTTACACGACGGGGCAGGTGCCCGAGGACCTGTCACCGGATCGCGCGCGCGAGCTCGCGTCGCACGTGAAGGACCTGTTCCACGAGAGCGACACGTACCCGATCTACGAGGGTCGCGTCGGCGCGTCGCCGCGCGAGATGCAGACGGTGCTGCTCGCCGCCGCCGGCTCGACTCGCTACGACTACGTCTCGCCGCTCGTCGTCCTCGACGAGATCGTCGAGCTGTGCAAGCAGGCGAGCCTCTACGAGTTCCTGCGCCAGGACGTCCAGCCCGGCGGCTACCACGATCACAAGAAGCTCGCCGACGTCACGAAGTCCAAGCTGTTCGATCGGATCGACGACGAGGTTCGCGTCGCGGTCGGGCTCGTCGAGGAGTCCGAGTACTCGCGCGTGTTCGAGCGCTACGTCACGCACGTGATGCACGCGATCAAGAAGGAGAAGGTCCGCAATCCGGCGACGAGCCGGATGGAGGATCCCGACGAGGGCATGATGCGCGAGGTCGAGCGCACCCTCGAGATCTCCGGCCGCGCCGACGACTTCCGCCAGAGCCTGATCGCGAAGATCGGCGCGTGGTCGCTCGATCACCGCGGCCAGAAGCCGGTGCTCACCGAGATCTTCTCGGACCTGCTCCGCAAGCTCCGCGAGGCGTACTACGAGCGCCACAAGAAGACGATCGCCAAGGGAATCTCCGAGCTCGTCATGCTGCTCTCGGGCAACGAGGGGCACCTCGCGAGCGAGGCCCGGACGCGCGCCGACGCGGCGCTGGCGACGCTGATCACGCGCTTTGGCTACACGCGAGAGTCGGCACGCGACCTCGTCGGCGCGCTCGCGTCGATGCGCTACCGCTGATGTAGGCGCTGCTCCCGGCGTCGCAACCGTTTGCGGCACCGGGGTACGTCTCGGGTCAGAAGCTTGCAGATCGGCGGGACCGTTACGTATCCTCGAATCTGGCGATGACGCGGTTGTTCGTGTGCGTGTGCGTGCTCGCAGCGGCCGGGGTGGCCGACGCGAAGCCCGCGATGCTGAAGGGTCCGTACCTCCAGGATCTCGCGCCGACGTCGATCACCGTCATGTGGGAGCTCGAGTCGCCCGAGCCGGCGACGCTGACCGTCGAGGGCCCCGGCGGCAAGCGCTCGCAGCAGGTGTCGGCCGAGCGGATCGCCGAGGCGACGATCGATGGCCTCCAGCCGTCGAGCCGCTATCGCTACAAGGTCGACGTCGGTGGCGAGACCTGGAGCGGCGAGTTCGCGACCGCGCCGCCCGAGGGCAAGGACGTGCCGTTCTCGTTCATCGTCGTCGGCGACAGCCGCGGCGGCATCGATCAGCACCGCCGCGTCGTCAACCGGATGGCGCAGGAGGTGCCGGACTTCGTGCTCGGCACCGGCGACATGGTCGACGAGGGCTTCCGCCAGGATCAGTGGCAGCAGTTCTTCGACGTCGAGAACAAGTTCCTGCGCGACAACGTCTACTTCCCGGCGCTCGGCAACCACGACCGTCAGGGCAGGGGGCGCACCGCCGACTCGTACCGCGCGTTCTTCTCGGTGCCCGAGAACGGCAACGAGACCGAGCGCTACTACGCGTTCACGTACGCGAGCGCGCGCTTTCTCGTCCTCGACTCGAACGCGTACAGCTTCGCGCTCACCGATCAGACCGCGTGGCTCGAGCGCGAGCTGATCGCGGCGCGCCAGGACCCGGGCATCCGCCACATCTTCGTCGTCATGCACCACCCGCCGTTCTCGATCTCGCTGCACGGCGGAAACACCGAGCTGCGCGAGCGGTGGACGCCGCTGTTCGAGCAGTACGCCGTGACCGCCGTGTTCTCGGGGCACGACCACGTGTACTCGCGGGCCGATCACAACGGACTCCACTACTTCATCAGCGGCGGCGGTGGTGCCGCGCTGTATCCGCGCCGGCCGCGTCCGAATCCGGTCGACATCGAGGCGGTGAAGAAGTTCGAGCGCGTGCTGCACTACCTGCGCGTCACGGTGACCGGCAACCGCGTCGAGGTGACGGCGTTGCGCGCCGACGGCACGACGATCGAGACGACGTCGTGGACCGACGGCCCGGCGACGCTGCCCGGCAGCGAGGCGCCGAAGCTCGCGGCCGCTGGCGCCCCCGCGCCCGTCGCTTCGGCCGCGCCCGCGAAGATGAACGCGAAGGCGGCGACACCGTCGGAGGGCTCGAACAGGCTCATGTGGTTCGGCCTCGGCGGCCTCGTGCTCGCGCTCGGTGCCGCGGTGTTCGTCGTCCGCTCGCTGCGCTAGGTCATGCGTCCCGTCGCGAGCGCCCTGGTCGTCGGCCTGGCGGCGTGCGGCAGCGACGAGCCCGAGTGCGGGACGAACATCGCCGAGGACATCTTCGTCGTCGCGGCGATCGACGCCTACGGCGCAACGCTCGGCGCGAGCGGCGCGGGCTCGGTGTGGTCCTGCCCGGGCGGCGGCACGGCGACCGTGACCGGCACGACGACGCCGCTGGGC
Source organism: Kofleriaceae bacterium (assembly GCA_013368795.1). Taxonomy (GTDB): domain Bacteria; phylum Myxococcota_A; class Polyangia; order Haliangiales; family Haliangiaceae; genus JABFXX01. Next base: position 10,010 of record JABFXX010000674.1, on the reverse strand, counting down.
AACGGCACGCTGCGCGACTTCACCGTCACGTTCGCCGACTGCTTCGACTCGACCGCGTCGACGGAGCTGACGCTGACCGGCAGCGTGCATCACCGCGGCACGTGGATCGACGAGATGGCCGCGGCGTACTGCGAGAGCTGCAAGGTCACCGGCTCGCTGCGCGTCGTCGGCACCGAGGCCGCGTGCGAGACGCCGCACCTCGCACGGGACTGCGCGATCGATTTCACCGTGACCGGGACATCGTCGCAGGTCGTCGCGAGCTACGAGGGCTCGGTCTGCGGCTTCACGTTCCCGTGAGGCGCTCGATCGCGGTGGCGAGGTTTTGCCGCGCCTGCGCGTCGAGCCTCTCGTGGAAGTACTCGGTGAGAAAGATGCGCGGCTTGTGCGCGAGGCTCTCGAGGAACGCACGGCGTCCCGCGCGAAACGCATCGCGAGGGACGTGCGCGTACTCGGCCGCGATCGCGGCGTCGTAGGCCGAGAACTGCGCGGCAGGCGCGCCGACGATCGCCATGTCGGCATCGAGGAACAGCGCCGCGTCGTGATCGGTCCACTGGTGCGTGCCGTGACTCGCGGTCATGAGGATGAGCTTCGCGACGCGCTCGAGATCGACCGGCAGGCCCGACTCGCGCGCCCACGCGGCCGAGCGCGCCTCGTTGTCGGTCTTGCCGGGCTCGTAGATCGCATCGTGGAACAGGATCGTCGCGTAGACCTCGGCGGGCGCGCGCCACCGAACGTCGTCCTCGATCCGGTCGAACCAGCCGAGCAGCTCCTCGATGTGCCTGGCGTTGTGATAGGCGCGATGAGGCTCGCCGTACGCGGCCGCCAGCTGCGCCGCGAGAGCCTCCGGCAGACGGAGCGGCTGATGGCGGCACTCGAACATGGGCTCCGACGATATCCGTGATACACGAGCAGCGCTATGCCCGTTCAGCCCCGTACGCCGCAGGGAGTCCTCGAGCTCCTCCCCGCGCAGCAGATCGCGTTCCAGCGGATGCTGGACACGATCCGGCGCAACTTCGAGCTCTTCGGCTTTCTCCCCGTCGAGACGCCGGCCTTCGAGCTCACGCAGATTCTTCTGACGAAGTCCGGTGGCGAGACCGAGAAGCAGGTCTACTTCGTCCAGTCGACCGGCTCGATCAAGGAAGGCCACGCGCCCGAGATGGCGCTGCGCTTCGACCTGACGGTCCCGCTCGCGCGCTATGTCGCGCAGCACGAGCACGAGCTGAACTTTCCGTTCCGGCGCTATCAGATCCAGCGCGTCTATCGCGGCGAGCGCGCCCAGAAGGGCCGTTATCGCGAGTTCTATCAGTGCGACATCGACGTGATCGGCAAGGACACGCTGCCGCTGTCGTACGACGCCGAGTGTCCCGCGGTCATCTACGGCATCTTCACCGAGCTCGCGTTCGGCCCGTTCACGATCTTCATCAACAACCGCAAGCTGCTCCGCGGCCTCCTCGAGTCGCTCGGCCTCCCCGATACGAAGCACGCCGACGTCCTGCACGAGGTCGATCGCCTCGGCAAGATGGAGCGCGCCGAGGTCGAACAGCGGGTCGCCGCCCTGTGCGATGCCGACGCCGCGAAGAAGCTACTCGACCTCCTCACCGTGCACCGCGGTGACTCGCGCGGCGCGCTCGCGGCGCTGCACGCATTCGAGCCCGCGAACGCGAACTTCAAGGAGGGCCTCGGCGAGCTCGAGCAGGTCTACGAGCGCACGCTCGCGCTCGGCGTCCCCGCGTCGGCGCTGCAGATCAACCTCGCGATCGCGCGCGGCCTCGACTACTACACCGGCACGGTCTACGAGACGTTTCTGACCGAGCACCCGGGCCTCGGCTCGATCTGCTCGGGCGGCCGCTACGCCGACCTCGCGGGCCACTATACGAAGAGCAAGCTGCCCGGCGTCGGCATCTCGATCGGCGTGACGCGCCTGTTCTCGCAGCTCATCGAGCTCGGCATCGTCAAGGCCGCCCAGACCTCGACGGCACAGGTGCTCGTCCTCAACGTCGAGCCCCCGCTCGCGCTCGAGTACGCGCAGCTCGCGGCGAGCCTGCGCGGCCGCGGTATCGCGACCGAGGTCTACGGCGGCGACGACAAGCTCGGCAAGCAGATGAAGTACGCCGACCGCTCGGGCGTGCCGGTCGCGATCCTCGTCGGGACGCGCGAGAAGCAGGCCGGCATGGTGAAGCTGAAGCTGCTGCGCGAGAACCGCGAGGTCGATGTCCCCGCAGCCGAGCTCGTCGAGCGCGTCACCGAGCTGCTCCGCTAGTCTGCCGCGCCGCGGAGGACGCCGTGGAACAGCCGGGCGTAGCGGCCGGTCTCGATGTTGCCGACGTAGAGCGTGCCCTCGAGCTCGAACAGGTAGTGCGAGCACGACTTCGTCAGCAGCTCGACGGAGAGCGGCTCGGGCCGCTTCTTGCCGAGGTTGATCGCGCCGTCGCCGCTCGGCCCCGGGCGATCGGTCGCGACGACGAGGACGCGCTCGTCGACGGCGCTCAGGTGCTCGGGGTCGGCCGCCGCGGCGATCGGCACGAGCACGATGCGCTGTTCGTGGCGCTGCCAGCGCTGCTCGATCTGGATGCCCTTGGCCGGGCACGCGAGCGGCTGCGACGACCGATCGAGGAGCGCGCTGATGTCGTCGAGTGCGGCGACATCGACCTTGTCGGCCGGCGTGACCGCGCCGGAGACGATGTCGAGTCGATGCCAGCTGTCGTCCTTGTAGAAGACGGCATCGCTCGCCGGTGCCCACCTCGTGCCGACGTACGGCGCGTTGCCGATGCCGTTCCAGACGAGCGGGAACTTCCGCACGGTACCATCGGCGGTCGAGATGACGACGAGGTCGTACGCGGCGTGCTCGCCGCCCGCGCTGTCGCCGAGGATCGCGATCCACTTGCGGTCGGGCGACATGCCGTAGTTCTTCGCCTCGACGCCGTCGACGACGATGCGCGCCTTGCCGCGTTCGATGACGTAGTGCTTGTCCTCGACGTGGAGCAGGCCGCCGCCGGGCAGGGGCTTCGCGTCGGGATCCGTCGACACGAGCTGGCTGTCAGCGTCGGAGAGCCGCACGCGGTAGAGGCCACTGGCGTTCGCCGCGAACACGACCTCGGGTGGCGCCGCGATGTCGGCGAGGCCCGATGGCCGCGTGAGCATCGTGTTGTCGGACGGCCGCGAGCCGCACGCGGCAAGCAGGAGCAAGGGCAGGGCACGCACTAGCCGACGCGCTCCGGCCGCTCGGTGCGGACGACGCGCGCGCCGATCGCGGCCGCGAGCTCGTCGAACGCGGCGGCGACCTCGTCGCCCGATGCCCCCTCGAGCGTGACGAGCACGCGAAAGTCCTTCTCGGAGAACCGCGGATAGCTGCCGACGCGCACGGTCGGGTGGCGGTCGACGACGTCGTGGAGGTACGGCGCGAGCTCGCCTTCCTCGACGTCGACGTAGATGCGCGCGGCGGTCACCGGCGCGGCGCGGAACCGGTCGCGGATATCGACGAATTTGCGGCGGAACAGCGTCGGCACGCCGGGCATGATGTAGACGTTGCCGAGCGCGACGACCGGCCAGACCTGGTCCTTGCCGTAGACGAGCTCGGCGCCGGCCGGCACCTCGGCGAGCCGGAGGTTCGCGTCGGCGAGCTTGTCCTTCCAGTAGCCGCGGACGCGCGCCTCGAGGTCGGGATGACGCATGACCGTCGTCGCGAACCCCTTGGCGATCGCCGCCATCGTGATGTCGTCGTGCGTCGGGCCGACGCCGCCCGAGGTGAACACGTGGTCGAAACGCCGCGACATGTCGACGACCGTCTGCGCGATGTCGTCGAGGTCGTCCGGGACGATGCTGATTCTCCGCAGGTCGACGCCGAGCGCACGCAATTCCCCGATCAGAAAAGCGGCATTCTCCTCGGCAAATTTGCCGCTCAGGATCTCGTCGCCGATGATGACGATCCCCGCCGTCGGCATGTTGCCAGCATAGCAGGCATGGTAAGACCCATCCCCGATGGATCCCGGGGATCTGGTGCTACGCGGCGGCCGGGTGTTCGACCCGGCAGCGCAGCGTCCCATTGATCAAGCGGCAGACGTCCGCATCACGAATGGCCGTATCGTCGAGATCGGGAGGGGCCTCGTCGCTCCCCGGATCATCGACGTCCGCGACCTGTGGATCGTGCCAGGTCTGATCGACCTTCACGTCCACCTCCGCGAGCCTGGCCAGGAATACAAGGAAGACATCGAGACCGGCACGCGCGCGGCGGCCGCAGGCGGCTTCACGACCGTCTGCTGCATGCCGAACACCAAGCCGGTCAACGACCAGCGCGCGATCACCGAGCTGATGGTTCGGCGCGCGCGCGAGGTCGGCGCGGTCCGCGTCCGTCCGATCGGCGCGATCACGCAGGGCCTCGAGGGCAAGTCGCTCGCCGACATCGCCGAGATGAAGGAGGCGGGCATCGTCGCGATCTCCGACGACGGCCGGCCGGTGATGAACGCGGGCCTGCTGCGTCGCGCATTCGAGTACGCGCGCACGTTCGACCTCCCGCTCGTCCAGCATGCCGAGGACCTCGACCTCGCCGAGGGCGGCGCGATGAACGAGGGCGCGGTGTCGACGCGCATCGGCATCAAGGGCCAGCCGGCCTGCGCCGAGAGCTCGATGGTCGCGCGCGACCTCGAGATCGTCGAGTGGACCGGCGCCCGCTACCACGTCGCACACGTCTCGACGGCGCGCACGGCCGCGCTCGTCCGCGATGCCAAGCGCCGCGGCCTGCCGGTGACGTGCGAGGTCACGCCGCACCACCTCGCGCTCACCGACGAGGCGTGCAGCCACTACGACACGCGCACGAAGGTCATGCCGCCGCTGCGCACCGCCGCCGACCAGGAGGCGCTGCTCGAGGCGCTCGCCGACGGCACGATCGACGCGATCGCCACCGACCACGCGCCTCACTCGCCCGTCGAGAAGGACGTCGAGTTCGAGTGCGCCGCGCCCGGCATGCTCGGCCTCGAGACCGCGCTGCCGATCATCCTCGACTTCGTTCGCATGGGCACGCTCGACGAGCGGCGCGCGATCGCCGCACTGACCGGCGGTCCCGCGCGCACGTTCGGTCTGCCCGGCGGCACGCTCGCCGTCGGCGCGGTTGCCGACATCACCGTCATCGACCCCGAACGGCCGCTGACGCTCACCGCCGACTCGATCTCGAGCAAGTCGAAGAACTCGCCGTTCCTCGGCCAGACGCTCGCGGGCCGCGCGGTACTAACGCTGCTCGAAGGTCGCTCTGTCTACGACCTCGACGGAAGGATCAAGTGAACATCGCGCGCTGGCCTGCTGCGCTCGTCCTCGAGAACGGGCGGATTTTTCGCGGCGAAGGGTTTGGCGGCAAGAACGAGTCGATCGGTGAAGTCGTGTTCAACACGTCGATCACCGGCTACCAGGAAATCGTGAGCGATCCGTCCTACGCGGGGCAGATCGTCGTGATGACCGCGACCCAGATCGGCAATGTCGGCGTCAACAACGACGACATCGAGGCCAAGAAGGTCGTGTGCGCCGGGCTCGCGATCCGCGAGCTCTCGCCGATTCCCGCGAGCTGGCGCGCCGAGGCGACGCTGCCGCACTGGCTCGATCAGTCGAGCGTGCCCGGCATCGACGGCATCGATACGCGCGCGCTGACCCGCGTGCTTCGCGACGAGGGCGCGATGCGCGGCGCGATCACGCCGCACGTGACCGACCTCGACGCGGTGCTCGCGCGCGTCAAGGCGTCGCCGAAGATGGATGGCCTCGACCTCGTGCCGCGCGTGACGTGCGGCCAGAAGTACGAGTGGACGCAGCCGACCTGGCGCGCTTCCGACGACGGCCGCGCGCTGCCGCCGCCCGCGATCGCGTTTCACGTCGTCGCGTACGACTTCGGCATCAAGGAGAACATCCTCCGCCAGCTGCGCGACATCGGTGCGCGCGTGACGGTCGTGCCGGCATCGATGCCCGCGCGCGAGGCGATCGCGCTCGGCGCCGACGGCTACTTCCTGTCGAACGGCCCCGGCGACCCGGCGGCGGTCGACTACGGCGTCGCTGCGACGAAGGAGCTGATCGAGACCGGCAAGCCGGTGTTCGGCATCTGCCTCGGTCACCAGATCCTCGGCCTCGCGCTCGGCGCGCGCACGGTGAAGCTGCCGTTTGGCCACCATGGCGGCAACCACCCCGTGCTCGACAAGACGACCGGCAAGGTCGAGATCACGTCCCAGAACCACGGCTTCGTCGTCGACGAGGCGACGCTGCCGTCGGGCGTGCACGTCACGCACGAGAACCTGTTCGATCACTCGAACGAGGGCATCGCGGTCGCCGGCAAACCGGTGTTCAGCGTGCAGTACCACCCCGAGGCGAGCCCGGGTCCCCACGACGCGAGCTACCTGTTCGATCGCTTCCGCGAAGAGTTGAAGAAGAGGGCGAAGTGAGCACGGCTGCGCTCCTCGAGCAGGTGACCGAGGAGCTGTACGCCCGCCACACCGCCGATGTCGAAGCGGCGGGCGCCGCGCGCCGCGAGTACGAGGAGCGCCGCGGCAAGGTTCACCAGGACGACGAGCTGTGGGAGCCGTGGAGCGCGGCGTTTGTCGAATGGCTCGTCGTCGAGCGCACGGACGGCGGCGACGTGCCGGCCGCCGCGCGCACGTACCGCGAGCTGCGCGATGCCGGCGATCCGCGCGCACCGATCGTCGGTGCACTCGTCACGTCGCAGCGTAGCCTCTACGAGATCCGCGCGCTCGCGAAGGGCAAGATCGAGCTGCTCGATCTGCTCGGCGGCGCCGAGTTCCACGTCAACGAGCAGCGCGCGATGGTCGGCGTCGACGTCGGTGACGTCGCCGAGCTGCGGCTCGTCGGCGTGAACGGCGAGGTCCGGTTCGGCCGCACGTTCATCTATCACCCGAAGGCCGCGCGTGCGGCGATCGTCGAGCGCGCCCGCGCGATGATGGCGAAGGGCGCGAGCCGGCGCGACGTGATCGATCAGGTCGCCCAGCTTCGCGTGCAGGTGACGCGCTACCGCCACATGGCGCCGGCGCGGGTCTACGAGCTCGGCTCGCGGATCATGGGATGAAGCGGCTCGCCGCAGTCCTCGCGCTCGCTGCGTCTCCGGCATTCGCCGAGCAGCCGAGCGGGCGGCCGGAGGCGGTGCAGCTCGATCGCGATGCGCCGCCGCCGGGGCAGGTGGAGCTCGGCTTCGACGGTGGCGCGCCGATCCAGACGTGGGCGCTGTCCGCGCAGCTCGGGTTTCTCGATCGGCCGATGCGCCTGCACACGACCGAGATCGAGGTGTTCCCCGTCGAGCAGCGCGAGACGCTCGCGCTCGGCGCCGCGATCGCGCTCGGTACCTCCGCGATCGCCGACATCCGCATGCCGTTCTCGCATCAGAGCGGCGATCGCTGGCAGGGCCTCGGCGACGAGCGAGCGCTCGACGCGTGGGTCCTCGGCGACCTCGCGCTCGGCGCGCGACTGCGCATCGCGCAGCGGGCAGGTGCGAGCATCTTCGCGCGCGCACAGCTCACGCTGCCGACCGGCGACGACCACGACTTCGCGGGCGACGCGCGCTACAGCGTCGCGTGGAACCTGATCGGCCGGTTCTCGTTGCCGGGCGGTCTCGTCATCGCGGCCACCGCGGGTGTGCGGTTTCGCGGGCGCGAGGTCCAGCTCGCCGACCGGCTCGTCGGAGACGAGCTGACCGGCGCGATCGGCGCGACGTACGAAATCCCGGCCATCCCCGGCCTGTGGTGCCCGGCCAACCGCGTCCGCGCGACCGCCGAGGTCGATGGCGTCCTCGGCAACGACGTCGCCGGCGAGCGAGGTCCGTCGCCGCTCGAGGGTCGGATCGGTCTCGTCGGCAAGATCCGCCCGTGGCTCGCGGTCGGCGTCCGCATCGGCAAGGGCCTCGACGATCAGATCGGGGCACCGCGGTTCCGCGGCCTCCTCGAAGTTGCATTCGAGCCCGGCGCCGAGTGACCGATTAGCGGTACGATCGCCGCGTGGTGGTGAACGCCCAGGCGGCCGCGTTTGTCCCCGCGGCGCGTCCGCAGGTCGTGGTCGCGGCCGACGGCACGCTCGCCGCGATTCACGAGCCGTCGCGCGTCGTCGTGCTCGAGGTGCCCACGTGCTCGCCGTTCGCCGAGCTCGGCATCGACGCCGATGCCGCCGCGAGCGACGTCGCGTGGGTCGGGACGCCACCCCGCCTGCTCGTGCTGTCGCGGCACAGCGCGCACAGCATGGTCTACCTCGTCGACCCGTTCGGCCCTCGCACGATCGCCGAGATGCGGCTCGAGGCGCCGATGAAGCTCTACGCGAGCGTCGGCAACCACGCGCTCGTCATCGGCTCGCTCGGCGCCGCCGTCCTCGCAGCCACCGATCGCTCGCTCTCGCTCTATCAGTTCCCCGCGCGTGCGCGTCCCGTCACCGCGGGCGCGGCGGGCAACCAGTTCATGGTCGCGCTCTCCAACTCGCTCGAGGAGTGGGACCCGCAGAACCGCATGCCGAAGCGTCGGCTCAAGCTGCCGAGGCCCGCCGCGATCACCGCCGTCGGCGGCAGCGACCGCGTCGTGTGGATGACGACGCAGCAGGAGCCCGCGCGCATCGACGTCATCCCGCTCGTCAATCGCGGCCAGCCGAAGGCCCACGACCTGCCGGAGCCGATCAGCTCGGTGGCCTCCCATCCGCGCAGCGACCTCGTCGTGTGCGTCGGCGCGACGAGCGGCCGCGTCTGGGTGATCGACCTCGACGGTCGCCACGGTCTGCGCATGATCGGCCCCGAGGGCATCGACAAGGTCGACGCCGCCGGCCTCGTGCTCGGCCGCGTCACCGGCGTCGTCGCGGCGCAGGCGCAGCGCCCGGTCGTGCTCGTCGGCCTCGATCGCAACGACGACGCGTCGGGTCCCGTCGCGGTCGCGCGCGAATCGTCGGGCGCGGCGTTTGTACCTCGCGAATCGTCGGGCGCGGCGTGCGTGCCTCGCGAGTCGTCGGGGGCGGTCGTCGCGCCGCGCACACGCGCGTCGTCGAGCCCCGTCGTTGCACCGAAGCACGAGGCGATGGCCGATATCGTGGCGAAGTCGAGCCTGTACGGCGACGAGGGCGTCGAGGCGGTGCCGACCTCGGTGACGCTGCCGTCGTCATTCGCTGACGCGGGGCGGTCGTCGTTCGCTGACGCGGGGCGGTCGCCGTTCGCTGACGCGGGGCGATCACCGTTCGCTGACGCGGGGCGATCACCGTTCGCTGACGCGGGGCGATCACCGTTCGCTGACGCAGATCGATCGCCGTTCGCCGACGCAGATCGATCGCCGTTCGCCGACGTCGGCCCCTTCGTGGCTTCCGAACCGGATAGCTTCCGCGGTGCACAGGAGCCGCGATCGTTCGCGACGAGGCCGGCGCCGGAGCTCGCCGTCAAGGCCGACCCACGCCTGCAGGCGAAGACCACGCGTTCGACGAACGACGCAGTCGCCGATGCGCAGCGCCACTTCGCCGCCTGGCGCGAGCGCATGCGAAGCCCGCGCGCTCGCACCGTCGAGACGCAAACGAAGATGTGGCCGAGGGCGCCCGCGACGTGGCGCGACGACGCGCTCGCATGGGCGCGCAGCGTGCTCGCGGGTGACGCCGATGCCGAGGTCTCGTCCGACTCGCCGTTCGCGATGCTCGTCGTCCGCTTCGATCTGTCTCCCGCACTCCAGCCGGTGCTCGCGCTGCTCTACGGTCTCCATCTCGCCGGCATCTCCGGTGCGTCGCCCGCCGAGGTCGCGAAGCTCCTCGGGAGCTGGGACGAGGCACTCGGCGGCGGCGAGCTCGCCGAGCGTGGCGTCGCGCTCTACCGCGAGTCGCGTGTGGTACTCGCGCCGGCCGTGCAGCGCGTGCTCGACGAGCTGCCGCCGTCGACGGGCACGCTCGTCGGCATCCCGAGCATCTGCTCGCTGATCGGTCCCTGCACGATCGTCGCGCACGGCCCGCTCGCGATCGTGGCGGAGGCCTGCAGCTCGTCGATCGGCGGCGCGATCCTCGCCGCGCACGACGGCGCGGATCCC
>JABFXX010000157.1 GCA_013368795.1 Kofleriaceae bacterium | reverse complement strand
GGCAAGCGGACCCGAAACGTCACCGGCCGCACCATGCCGGGCATGCGCGCCGACGGTGTGAGGATCGTGCCCTCCTCGACGCCGGGCCTCACGGCGAGCCACGCGGCATAGACGTCCTCGACCGTGCGAGCGCCACCGCACACTGAACACGTGCCGTCGGGAGGGCACGACGTGCAGAGGATGCGCACGCGCATCGAGATCGTGACCATGCCGCCCTCCTTCGCCTCGTGGTCATCGACGAACAGCTCGATCACGTTGTCATCGGCGATCCGCGCGACGCCGCGCGCGAGCAGCTGGTCGAGTGACGCGCTGAGCCGGCGAATCATGACGCCGGGTGCGCGGCGAATCGGCGATGCGGGTGTGCGCGTGATGCCATGTCGGCGATCGTAGGCCGCACGGGCATCGGAGTCGGAGAGCACGGAGTAGGCGACTGAGATCCGCTGGAATTGTGCGGTGGAGTCGACGCCTGCACGGTCGGGATGGAGCTCGAGAGCCAGCTTACGCCACGCGCGGCGGATGTCCTCGTCATCTGCATCGGACGTGAGACCGAGCAACGCGTAGTAGTCATCCGCGAACACGTGCCGAGAATATCGCGCGAGCTAAGGTTGCTGCATGGACTTCGTGTTCATGCTCACGCGTGCCGATCGGACGATCGGCGATGGTCTCGAGGTGCTCGACGACATACGCTCGATCGGGCTCACCCATATCGGTTTCAAGGACGTCGGCATCGAGGGCAATGCACTCGTCGAGTTGCATCGCCGGATCAAGGACATGGGCGCGACGAGCTATCTGGAGGTCGTCAGCACGACCCCGGAAGCGTGCCTCCAGTCGGCGAGGATCGCGCGCGAGGTCGGGTTCGACCGGCTGCTCGGCGGGACGCTCGTCGAGGAGGTCATGCAGATCCTCTCCGGCAGCAAGACGCAGTACCTGCCGTTTCCCGGCAAGCCATTCGGTCATCCGACGAAGCTCGGCGGTTCGGTCGAAGACATCGCGCGCGACTGCAAGCGGTTTCACGAGCTCGGCGCGGCCGGCGTCGACCTGCTCGCGTATCGCGCGACCGAGGCGGATCCGATCGAGCTCGTGCGCACGGCGCGACGGGCGACGGATGGCACGCTGCTCGTCGCGGGCGGCGTCGCGACGGCGGCGCACGTGAAGGCGCTGGCGGGCGCCGGCGCGGATCTGTTCACCGTCGGCTCGGCGGTGTTCGACGGCTCGTTCGCACCGAACGTTGGCTCGATGAGGTCGCAGCTGAAAGCTGTACTCGATGCCTGCAGATGATCCGATCGCGCTACTGCTCGCCGGGCAGTATCGCGATCCGGACACCGGCGAGCGGATCACGGCGGAGTCGCGCGCCGTCGTCATCGAGGACTCACTCGTCGGACGCGAGGCCGAGCTGATCAGCGCGCTCGACGTCGGGCGGCGAGTCGCGGTCGTGTCGGATCGGATGACGCACGAGGTGCTCGGCGCGCGCATCGAGCGAGCGCTCGACGGGCGGTTTGCCGTGCAGTCGATCGTGCTCGAGGCTCCGGAGGCCAACGACGCGACGGTCGACCAGCTGGCCGCGCGACTCGAGGCCGGCGTCGATCTCGTCATCGCGGTCGGCTCGGGCACGGTGAACGATCTGGCGAAGATGGCCGCGTTCCGGCGCGGCGTGCCGCAGGCGGTGTTCGCGACCGCGCCGTCGATGAATGGCTACACGTCGCTGAGTGCGTCGATCACGAGCGACGGCATCAAGCGCTCGTTTCGAACGCGCACGCCGATCGGCGTTTACTTCGATCTGAGCGTGCTCGCGGCGGCGCCGAAGCGGATGATTCGCGCCGGCCTCGGTGACAGCGCGTGCAGACCGACCGCGCAGGCAGACTGGCTGCTCCAGCATCTGCTGCTCGATCGGCCGTACCGCGAGGCTCCGTTCGCGCTGCTCGCCGAGGACGAGCGGCACCTGTTCGCGGATCCGCGCGCGCTGCTCGGCGGCGACCTCGCGGCGATGCGCCATCTCGTGCGCACGCTCGTGCTGTCGGGATTCGGCATGACGATCTGCAACGGCAGCTATCCGGCGAGCCAGGGCGAGCACCTGATCAGCCACTACGTCGACATGTTGAAGTCGCCCGAAGTGCCCGACACGCTGCATGGCGAGCACATCGCGGTGTGCACGATCGGGATGGCACGGCTGCAAGAGAAGATGCTCGCGCGCGAGACACCGCCGGTGCTGCGGCCAACCCGGGTCACGCGCGAGTCGGTCATGCAGCACTTCGGCCCGGTGATCGGCGAGGGATGCTGGGCGGAGATGGAGCAAAAGACGTTCGACGCGCGCACCACCGACGAGCTGAACGCGCGGCTCGCGCGGACGTGGGACGCGATGCGCGCACGGATCGCCGCGGTGACCGTCGGTGCGAACACGCTCCGCAAGATGCTCGTCGACGCGGATGTCCCCGTCGAGCCAGCCGACCTCGGCTGGCCCGCGGCACTGACGAATGCGGCGTGGCATCACGCACGCGAGATTCGCAATCGCTACACGTTCCTCGATCTGGCCGCCGACAGCGCGTAGCATCGCGCGCGATGTATCGCGCTGCTGTTCGTCTCGGGTTGGCGGTGGTGCTCGGTAGCTGTTGGGGCTCGCCACGGCCGAAGGCACCGGCGCGCGATCTGACGATCCGGATCTCCGTCGATCATTTCCAGCTCGAGAACGGCCTGAAGGTCGTCGTCGCGCCGGCACCCGAGGCGAGCGAGGTCTCGGTGACCGTTCGCTATGCCGTCGGAACGGCGGACGATCCGGTCGGCCGCGAGGGACTCGCGCATCTTCTCGAGCACCTGACGTTCGAGCATGTCCGCGACGACGCCGCGCTGTTCGATATCCTCGAGGACCGCGCGCTCGACTTCAACGGGATCACGACGCTCGACGCGACGCTGTACCGCGAGAGCGGCACGCCCGCCCAGCTCGAGGAGCTGCTCGACCTCGAGGCGGTGCGAATGGGCCAGGCGTGCATGGAGATTTCAGAGGCATCGTTCGCGCGCCAGCGCGAGATCGTACGCAACGAGCTGCGCGAGCGCGACTCCGGCGCATCGATCCAGTCGACGCTACATGCGGCGGTGTACGCGAAGGATCATGCATTCGCGCGCCGCGCGACGGTGGAGTCGGTCGCCGCGATCACGCGCGACGAGGCCTGCGCGTTTGCCGCGAAGCGCTACGTGCCGAGCAACGCGGTCGTCGTCGTGTCGGGCCCGGTGACGATGCGCGACGTGCGCCAGCTCCTCGACAAGACGATCGGCCGGGTGCCAAAGGCGGAGGGCGAGCGCCCGCGTGCGACGCCGTACGATCCGCGCGCTCGCCGCGTCACCGTCGAGGGCCCCGTCGTCCAGCCCTGGTTCGTACTCGCGTGGCCGCTGCCGACCGACCCGATCGCGCGCACCAAGGTCGAGGCGATCGCAGCGATGGCGGCAACGCTCGTCAACGCGCGCATCAACGGCACGACGAGCCTGCTCGAGCTCGGTGCGGGCAACGCACGGACGATCGCGATCGCGGTCGCACCGTCGACGGACATCTCGTTCGAAGATGCGCTCGACCACGCGAAGGACGAGCTCTCCCGCATGGGACCGTGGTTTGGCTCCGGCATCTACGAGCACGTGAAGAGCCGCGCGATCTATCAGTTCGCCTCGTCTCTCGAGACCAGCCTCGCGCGCGATCGTGACCTCGCCGAGCTCGCAGCCTCGAACGGAGATGCCGGCGCCATCACCGACGACGCACTGCGCGGCCTGCTCGCGATGAGCCGCGACGAGGCCGACGATCTCGTGCGCTCGGCACTCGATCCCGACAAGGCGACGACGATCGTGATCCGGCCGTCGCGCGGAACCACCGAGCGCGTCGACACGCTGGCGCCGCCATTCCACGAGGAGCGCCGTCGCAAGACCGAGGATCCAGCCGAGGCTCGCCAGCAGGTCGCGAACCGGCCGGCGCCGGTGAAGCCGTTCGAGCACGCGCAGACGTACGAGATGTCGAACGGACTGCACGTCGTCCTCCTCCCGCTCTCGACGATGCCGACGCTCGAGGTCCGGCTCGCGCTGCCCGTCGGAACCGCCGACGAGCGCGCCGGCCAGCGGGGCATCGCGCTGATCGCCGCCGATGCGCTCGACCCTCCATTCGACACGGAGATGTACAAGTTCCTGCAGGCCGGTGGTCGCGTCGACCGCGAAACGTACTTCGACCAGACCGTGTTCTCCGTCCGCGGCCTCGCACCGGATCTCGACGTGCTGCTCGGCGGGCTCGCGACGACGCTTCGCGAGGGTAGCTACGACAACGACTCGGTTCGCGACGCCGCGAAGTGGCACGCGAGCAACCGGATCGACGCGAAAGATCGCGCGGCGACGAGCGTGTGGCGCGACGCGCTCTATGGCGCGAACCATCCGTACTGCGACGCCTCGCTGTGGAGTCGCGCCGACCGCGCCGCGCGCGACGTCGACGCGGTGTCGCGATTTCGCCGCTCGCACTACGTGCCCGACGGCGCGACGCTCGTGATCGCCGGCCAGTTCGATCCCTCGGACGCGAGCCGGTGGATCGACTTCCACTTCAAGGACTGGACGGGCGAGGCGCCGGAGCGGCCAGGCGATCGCGCGACGCTGCAGCCGCTCGCGTTCGCGCAGAAGGACGATCGTTCGCAGATCGATGTGGACCTCGCGTTCGCGGCACCGGGCGGCGATGACGTCGCGCTCGCGATCGTCGCCGAGATGCTCGACGAGGTGATCGCCGACGTGCGCGAGCAGCTCGCCGCGAGCTACGGCCTCGACGCCACACTCGTCCAGCGCCGGCTGTCGTCGACGATCCAGCTCGCCGGCTCGATCGAAGCGAGTCGCGCCGCCGAGGCGATGGCGCTCCTGCGCGACCGGCTCGCGACCCTGCGCGAGGGCGGCGACGCCGCGGCTTCACGGTTCGTCGCCGCGCGCCGCCACGTGATCTCGCGCCTGTCGTCGGTCGATACGCGGGCCGCGTCGCTCGCCGATAGCGTCGTCGACGATCTCGCGCGGACCGGCAAGCCGCGACTGACGCTCGCTGGTGCCGATCACGCGATGTCGCTCACGATCGACAAGATCGCGCCGCTGCTCCAGGGACTCGACCTGTCGCGCGCCGCGATCGTGGCTCGCGGCCCCGAACCGGCACTCCGCGCCGCGTTCACCGCGATCGGCCGGCAGCCCACGTTCCTGAAGTGATATCGTCGCTTCGATGCGGAACTGTCGTGTGTGGGTGCTGTGCGGCGCATTGGCGGCGTCGGCTGCACTGGCCGGTTGTTACAAGGGCAACTTCGCGAACTGCGCGGTGAGCTGCGCGACGAGCGCGGACTGCCCGGGCGACCTCGCGTGCAGCGCGCAGGGCCTGTGCTCGGCCGGCGGTGCGTCGTGCGAGGGCATGATGCCGATGCCCGATGCCGACCTGAGCCAGCCGCAGCCGCTCACCGTCACGAAGACGGGCGACGGCACGGTCGCCTCGACACCGTCGGGCATCGACTGCGGCGCGACCTGCACGAGCGAGTTTCCGCCGCTGTCGTCGGTGACGCTGACCGCGACGCCGACGTCAGGCTCGGTGTTCGACGGCTGGAGCGGCGACTGCGCGAGCTCGGCGACGAGCGACTGCTCGCTCACGATGGACGGCCCGAAGGCGGCCGGCGCGAAGTTCGCGCAGCACGGCGCGCTGCGCTGGGTGAAGCAGATCAGCTTCTCGGGCCAGGACTATCTCGACAGCCGGCTCAGCCTCGACGGGAACGGCGATGTGATCGCGACCGGTCAGGTCGACGACAACGGCGTCAACGCGATCTACACGGTCAAGTACAGCAAGGCCGACGGCCACATCATCTGGGACAAGAAGATCGACGCACCGACGAACTTCTCGTTCCAGAGCCCCGCGATGGCCGCGGATAGCGCCGGCAACGTGTACATGTGCGCGCGCTTCTCCGGTCCGAACATGTCGACGACCATCAACGGTACGACCGTGACCGGCGACTTCTTCGGCAACATCGTCGCGCTTCGTCTGTCGGCCGCGAACGGCACGATCGAATGGGTCAAGCAGTGGGGCGGCGACGGTCAGGACGTGTGCGACGCCGCCGTGGTCTCGGGGACCGACGTGTTCTTCACGGGCAGCACGTCGAGTAGCCCCTCGATCTTCGGCAGCTTCACGCTCACCGGCGCGGGTGTGGACAGCGGGTTCATCGTCAAGGTGCCGACGGCGACGGGCGATCCGTCGGCGGCTCAGGTGCTCGTCGGTCAGCTCCGCATCACCACGATCGCCGAGAACGCGGGCCAGGTCGCGATCGGCGGCGGTCTGCTCTCGAGCTTCACCAGCATTTCCGGCTGCACCATCAACACCTCGGGCACCGGCGAAGACGGCTTCTTCATGGTGTTCAACAACAATCTTTCGTGCGCGTTCGCCAAGGGCTACGGCAGCAGCACGAATGGTCAGGTCACGACGACGTACGGTCTTGCCGGCGTGCCGGGCGGCGGCTGGATCGCGACCGGCGGCTTCCAGGGTCCGGTGCTGTTCGCCACGTCGGGCTCGTCGATCGCGAAC
>JABFXX010000688.1 GCA_013368795.1 Kofleriaceae bacterium | reverse complement strand
GCACCGCACATCTATACGTTCGTGTTCTACAGCGACCCGACACGTCTCGAGCAGCTGCAGCCATCGGACCTCGAGCCCAGCGTGAAGCTCGCGCGCGAGGAGGCCGACTCGTGGCGCACGCCGCTCGCGATCGGTGAGTTCGGTATCGGCCCGACGGCGCCGAACGCGGATCTCTGGATGGGCGTCCAGGCCGAGCTGCACGATCGGTATCTCGCGAGCAACGCGTTCTGGGTGTGGAAGGAGGACAGCCAGGCGAACTGGGGCGTGTTCGACCGCACCGGCGATACGTGGGTCGAGAGGCCGCAGGTCGTCGGCTGGCTGTCGCGGCCGCACGCGGCGCGGATCGCCGGCGAGGTGATCTCGAACGAGTACGACCACGTGTCGCGCGTGCTGCAGCTCGAGACGAGCTCGTCGGGCGCGCACTCGATCTACTTGCCGTCGGACTCGTTCACGCTGACGTGCAACGGTGCGGTGCTCGCCGCAGTGCGCGATCCGGCGACGGGGCTCGTCGAGGTGCCGTGCAACGGCATGCTCGTCGCACGTTAGGTGGCTGACATTCTGCGGCGACCGAGAAGACTTGAATCAGATCCAGTGCTGCGTCGACGCAGACGATCCTGAGAGTGATTGCAAGCAGGGCGCGCGCGTGCCGTTCATGCAAAACGCCGGGCCACGCGTACGGTCGCCCCCGCATATGCACACGGGGAACAGGTTTCGAGTTGTAGGAGCATTCGCAACATCGGTCGCACTGCTGGGGTGTGGCGACCAGAAAAAGCCGAGCAGCGCGAGCAGTGCGCCGGCGCGGCAGAGCAGGGCCATTGCGCTCGGCGACGTCACACCGGCGCAGAACGCGATCGCGCTGGGCGCGACACCGCTCGCGATCGACGAAGCCGGCGTACCGCGCCTCGTGCGCGCGGCCGACGGAGTCGCGCTGCCCGCGGCGACGCCGGCACAGTCGGCGATCGGTCACGTCGCGCGGCTCGCGTCCGCGTGGGGCGTGCGCGGCGCGAAGGTGCCGCAGCTCGAATCGCTCGGTGACGTCGAGGTGCTCGGCGGCACGATCTCGCGGCTGCGCCAGATCGTCGACGGCCTCCCCGTCGATGGCGGCGAGCTGCGCGTGATGACGAGCGCCGACGGCAAGCTCGTCGCGGCGAGCGGCATCCTGCGTTCGATGGCCGCGCCGCACCGCGCTCCGGTGTGGGCGTTCGACGAGGCCGGCGCGATCGCGCGTGCGCTCGACGCGAAGTACAAGGCCAAGTTCGATACGGCGAAGCTGACGTTCAACCGGAAAGCCGCCGATGGTTCGTCGGTGTTCTCCGGCCGCTCCGGTGACCTCGACGTGTCGCTCGCGCGCGCCCGCCGCGTCTGGCACGCGACCTCGCGCGCGCCGAACGCGACGCTCGTCGCCGCGTGGGTCGTCGAGGCCTACGCGAACAATCAGCCGGCGACGCAGACGTCGGGCGATGCGTATCGCATGGTGATTGCCGCCGACGACGGTCGCGTGCTCGCCGAGCGTAGCCTCGTCGCGGATGCCGCGTTCAAGTACCGCGTGTTCGCCGAGTCGACGGGCGAGTTTCACCCGTTCGACGGCCCGATCGCCGACAGCACGCCGCACGCGACCGGCCATCCGAACGGCATGTACCCGGCGTACGTGCCGCCCGCGCTCGTCGAGATCAACGGCCTCAACCATCCGGGCACCGCGCCCTCCGATCCGTGGCTCGCGAACGGCCGCACCGAGACGATCGGCAACAACGTCGAGGCGTATGCCGACTTCAACGCGCCCGATGGTCTGACGTTCGGCGACTTCCGCGCGACGACCACGAGCGCGAGCACGTTCGATCGCACGTACGACTTCACGCTCGGGCCGCTGGCGAGCCAGGGCCAGCAGATGGCCGGCATCACGTCGCTGTTCTTCATCATCAACTGGATGCACGACTTCTGGTACGACGGCGGCTTCACCGAGTCGGCCGGCAACGCGCAGAACGCGAACTACGGCCGCGGTGGCGAAGATCGCGACGCGATCAACGCAGAGGCCCAGGACAACGCACTCGGCGGCTCGCGCAACAACGCGAACATGTCGACGCCAGACGACGGCCTCCCGCCGCGCATGCAGGTGTTCCTGTGGGGTGGCAAAGAGACGCGCACGCTGACCGCCGGTGCGCTCACGCCGGCGACGGGCACCGCCTCGTTCGGGCCGTCGAACTTCGACGTCCAGGGCGAAGTCGTGCTCGCGAGCGACGGCGTCGCTCCCGGCAGCGATGCGTGCACCACGCTTCCCTCGGTGGCCGGCAAGATCGTGCTCGTCGATCGCGGCAGCTGCACGTTCAAGACGAAGACGCTGATGGTCCAGAACTCCGGCGGCATCGGTGTGATCCTCGCGAACAACGCGCCTGGCACGCCTCCGGGCCTGGCCGACGACGCGACGATCACGACGCCGATCACGATCCCGACGATGTCGATCACGCAGGCCGACGGCACGCAGCTGAAGACCGACATCGGGGCCGGCACCGTCAACGCGACGCTCCATCGCGAGGTCGGTGTCGACCTCGAAGGCACGCTCGACGCGAGCGTGATCGCGCACGAGTTCGGTCACTACGTTCATCATCGCCTGAGCCTGTGCGGCACGCCTGCGTGCGGTGCGATGAGCGAGGGGTGGGGTGACTTCAGCGCGCTGCTCGTCGTCGGACGCGCCAACGACAACTTCATGGGCGCGTACCCGATGGGCATCTACTCGACGCAGAGCTTCTCGTCGGACCCGGCGTACTACGGCATCCGTCGCGCGCCGTACAGCGCCGACCACTCGATCAACGCTCTGTCGTTCCGCCACATGACCGATGGCGTCGCGACGCCGACCTCGCATCCGTTTCTCGTGCTCGGCAACAACGCCGAGGTTCACAACGCGGGCGAGGTCTGGGCATCGATGCTGTGGGAGGGCTACGTCGCGCTCCAGCAGGCGGGCTCCTCGTTCGAGGACGTCCGGCTGAAGATGCGCAAGTACGTCGTCGCCGGACTCTTGCTCGCGCCGCCGGATGCGACGCCGACGGAGACGCGCGATGCGATCCTCACCGCGGCTCGCGCGGCGAGCCCGGCCGATCACGACGTCCTCGCCGCCGCCTACGCGCGCCGCGGCTTCGGTAGCTGCGCCGTCTCGGCGCCGCGCGACAGCTCGAACTTCATGGGCATCGTCGAGAGCAGCGTCGTCACGGGCAACGCCGTGCTCGGCGCCGCCGCGATGTCGCTCGCGACGAACTGTGATGCCGACGACGTCCTCGACGCCGGCGAGACCGCGCACGTGACGATTCCGGTCGCCAACACCGGTCCCGCGGCGCTCGCGAACGTCGTCGCGACGCTGACGACGACCACGGCGGGCGTCACCGTGACCTCCGCGCCGGTCTCGATCGGAACCATCGGCGCCTACGGCAACGCGATGGCGACGTTCGACATCTCGGTCGCCGACACGGTCGTCGATCCGACGGGCGCCGACTTCACGCTGACGCTCGCGTCGAATAACGGCTGCAACGACACGGTCGAGCAGCAGCTCGCGGTCGTCGTGAACACCGACGACATGCCGGCGAGCTCGGCGACCGACTCGTTCGACGCGGTGTCGTCCGTGTGGACGACGACGAGCATGGACAGCGCGTGGTCGCACGTGCGGCCGACCGCGCTCGACGGCACCTGGCGCGGCGTCGACCCCGGCACGTTGTCGGACTCGAGCGTCACGTCGCCGCCGCTCACGGCCGATGCGACCGCGCCCGTCACGATCACGTTCAGCCACACGCACTCGTTCGAGTTCTCCGGGACCACGTACTGGGACGGCGGCGTGATCGAGGTCTCGACCGACGGTGGCACGACGTGGGCCGATATCACGACGCTCGTGACGCCGTCGCCGTACAACGCGACGCTGTCGACGACCGCGGACAACCCGCTCGGCGGCCGCGCCGCGTTCGGTCGGACGAACACGTCCTACCCCAACCCCGACACGGTCACGCTGAACCTCGGCACGGCGCTCGCGGGCCAGACGTTCCGCATTCGCTTCCGCGTCGGCAGCGACAGCAACACCGGTGCCCCGGGCTGGGATATCGACGACGTCGCGTTCACCGGCATCGTCGGCACGCCGTTCCCGACGCTCGTCGCCGATGCCGGCACGTGCGGAGGCGCCGCGCCCGACGCGGGGACGCCAGCGACGCCCGACGCCGGCATCGCACCGCCCGACGCGGGTGGCAACGCGGAGACCGGCGACGACGACGAGGGCGGCTGCTGCCAGTCGCAGCGCTCGCCCGCGGGCAGCAGTGTGCTTGCACTCGGCGTGTTCGCGCTGATCGTTCGCCGCCGTCGTCGCCGCGCGGAGTGATGCGACATTGCCGGTGCGCACGCCGGCAGTTCCCGTAAGGGCAGGGTGCTCCCGCCCACGCCAACACCGAATGGCTGCACGCGAAGCCCGCGCAGCACGGGCATGCAGCGTGCTCTCGCCGACCGGACCGAATGAGGCGAGCGACGGGTACGCGAATCACGCTAGTCGCGTGCACGCTGGCGCTCGCTGCGTGCACGGAGCCGAGCGACGAGGTGCAGGTGACGAGCACCGTCGAGCAGGCGCTCACGCCGCAGGAGCAGCACGGTCGCGATATCTGGCTGAAGAGCACATTCGGCGGTGAGAAGTTCTTCAGCCTCGTCCTGCCGGATCCGCCGTTCAACCTGACGCTCGGCCTCGACCTCGCGCTGACGACGCCGCGCGCCGAGCGCTTCACGCGCTGGGGCCTCGTCAACGATCCGGACTGCACGGACGGCGACGCGTCGACGGGCTTTCTCGATCGCTGCACCGATCCTCACTCCGCGGGCGTCATCGGTGTCCGCAAGATCGCCAACCCGCTCCCCGTCGGTCCACGCGTCCTGTTCGGCATCACCTGCGCGAGCTGTCACGCGGGCCTCGCCGCGGCGAACCCGCCCGCCAATCCCAACCTTCCGCGCTGGGAGAACATCGATCTCACGATCGGTAACCAGCATCTGCAGGTCGGCAAGCTGTTCGCGGCGCACATGACGACGCACGACCCTCGCTACCACGTGTTTCGCAGCTGGCCGCCGGGCACCGTCGACACGACCGTGCTCGAGAACGATCACATCAACAACCCCGGCATGATCACGCCGATCTTCGACGTCCCCGATCGGCCGTTCTTCGCGCTCCACCGCAACGATGTCGCAATCGAGGTCCATCGCAACGGCCAGGGCGGCGAGGACGACGTCGGCTGCGAGCTCGCCGCGCTCCGCGTCTACTTCAACATCGGCATGTGCGCGCGCGAGTGCATGATCGGCCACCTCGCGAACGGTCCCGGCGGCACGCAAACGCCGATCGACCTCGAGCAATGCCGGCGCGCCTGCCCCGAGTACATCGCCGCCGAGCAGCAGGTCGGCGACCTGTGTGCGTTCCTCGGCACGACGCGCGCGCCGGTGCTGCCGCCGGCCTACATCGACCGCTCCGTCGTCGCGCGCGGCCGTCACGTGTTCGCGACCGCGTGCGCCTCCTGCCACTCCAATGGCGAGCCGCCGCCCGAGGACGCGCTCTCCGACGACGAGCTCCGTACCGCGACGAGCCTCGGCATCAACCGTTGCCGTTCGCTGACCACGAACTGGCAGCCCGACCACATCTGGGCGGCGTTCTCGTCCGACGAGCACAAGGCGTTCGGCACCGGCTTCTATCGCGACCTGCCGCTGCGCGGCGCGTGGGCAACCGCGCCGTTTCTCCACAACAACAGCATCGGCGCGTATAGCGGCGATCCGACGATCGCCGGCCGCCTCGCCGCATACGACGACGCGATCGACGAGCTGCTGAGCCCGTGGAAGCGCGACCTTACCGGCTCGATCGCGCGCACGACCGACTCGATCACGCTGTCGACGCCGACCGGCACCGTCACGCTCCCTGCGGGCTTCCCGGTCGCGCTCTACGCGAACCTCGATCCCGCCAACCCGACGCAAAATCTTTGCCCCGACCTGCTCGAGAACACGGGCCACTATTTCGGGGTCTGGCTGTCGCCCGCCGATAAGTACGCGCTGAAGGAGTTCCTGAAGACGCGCTAAGGCACATCGGTGTGCCTTCTTGCGCCGTCCGCGTCGGCCGGCCAACTTCGCCGCGTGACCACCCGACGCAAGATCCTCGTCATCCTTGGCAGTACGCGCGAGGGTCGTTACGGCGACAAGCCCGCTCACTGGATCCTCGGCATGCTGCGCGCCGACGGGCGCTTCGACGCAGAGCTCGTCGACCTGCGCGACTGGCCGCTGCCGATGTTCGACCAGCCGCGGTCGCCGGTGAAGGTCACCGACGGCAAGTACGGCAACGACGTCGCCGATCGCTGGGGCCAGACGATCGCGGCCGCCGATGGCTACGTGATCATCACGGCCGAGTACAACCACGGCTACACCGCCGTGCTGAAGAACGCGCTCGACTGGATCTTCCGCGAGTGGAACCGCAAGCCGGTCACGTTCGTCGGCTACGGCAACGCCGGCGGTAGCCGCGCGATCGAGCAGCTGCGCGAGGTCGCGGTCGAGCTCGAGATGGCGCCGATCCGCCGCGCCGTTCACCTGCCGCTCGACGTCTACCGCGCGACGATGACCACGCAGGCGCCGGCCGATCCGGCGCTGTTCGCGCCTGCCGAGCCGGCGGCGAAGCTCATGCTCGACGAGCTCGCGTGGTGGGCGAACGCCTTGGCCGTCGCGCGCGCGATGTGATCACCAGCGCTCGAGCGCGGCGAGCGCCCGCTCGCCGGAGAGTCGGCCACGCGTGTAGTCGGCCTCGAGCGCGGACAGATCGATCGTCGTCCGCGTCGCGCGCTGCTGCAGCGGTGCGATGTGGACGATCGTGCAGCCGGGCGGCGGATCGAGCGCGAACGCCTGCGCACGCGCGTAGACCTCGCGGTAGCGGCGAAACGCGCGGGCGAGGGCAGGGTAGCTGCGCAACATCGCCGCTGCGAACGAGCACTCGACGCGCGAGGGCCCTGCAAACCGCGCCGGCCGCGTCCGGATCACGACGATGCGCCGCGCGCCGCGCCGGTACGCCTCCTCGACGGGAATCGGCGCAGTGACGCCGCCGTCGGTGAAGTGCATGCCGTCGAGCTCGACGAACCGGCGGTACATGAGTGGCACGGCCGACGACGCGCGCAGTGCCTCGTTCATGTCGTGCGCGCGTGGCTCGATGTACGTCGCAGCGCCGGTCTCGACCGATGTCGCCGCGACGACGAACTGCGTGGGGCTCGCGACGACGCGGGGGATGTCGAGCGGATCCTCGCGATCGAACGCGTCCCACAGGTAGTCGAGATCGAGCCAGTGACCGCCGCGCAGAAAGCGGCGCACGTCGACGAACTCGGTGCGGCGCATCTGGGTCAGGTAGCAGCGCCGGTTGCGGCCATGCTGACCGGCGACATGCGACGCGAGGTTGCATGCTCCCGCGGAGGTGCCGATCGCGATATCGAACGGCGCGATGCCTCGCTCGTGGAACACGTCGAGCACGCCGGCGGCGAAGATGCCGCGCATCGCGCCGCCTTCGACGACGATCGCCGTTTTGCTCACGCCTGCGTTGTTGCATGACTCGCGGCGATGGGCGAGCGCCTGCGGGCCACTACGGACGTCGTCGCTTCCGCACAGCGTCAGCCCGGTTCTGATCCGGCAGCGGCCAGCGCGACTCGACCGTCGCGCTCAGATACTCCCGACTCCACGCGTGCAGGAGATGCCGCCGCCCGCGTGGTACATGAGGTCCTGGTAGACCATCTGCGTCTGGATCGGCGTCGTGCTCTGGACGTGCTCGACGGTCTGCCCGTCGCGCCGAAGCTCGAAGTCGGGCGTGGTTCCCGGGACGATCGGCACGGTGAACGACACCATGCCTGCGGGCGCATCCATCGTCTGCACGTCGCTGCCCTGCGTGATGACGAGCGTGCCTGGTGACTTCAAGAACGCGAGCAGCTCGACCAGATCGGTGACCGGTCCCTGCGGCTGGATCGCGCCGGCGGTCTGCTTCGTCGTGTCGTACGCCGCGTCGCTCTTCTGGCGGCGGTGAAAGTAGTAGATCGCGTCGCGCACGATCGCCGGCGCCTGTCCGGTCTTGAACCACGTCACGTAGTACGCGCCGAGGTCGACGACCGCATAGCCGCGCTCCTGCGACGGCGACAACCACGACTCCGTGTAGTCGTTCCACGTCGTGAGCGAGATCCAGTCGGCGTCGCCGGTAATCGCGTTCTCGAACGACGCGCGGAACAGCTTGCTGTTCTGGGCCTCCCAGTACCGCATGACGCCCGCGCCGTCGTTGTCCTTGAACCGCACGTCCTCGAACGCGACGGGCGACATCCAGAGCTTGTTCCGCGCGTGGGCGCTGCTACTCGCGGTGACGTAGTTGCTCGTCGACGGTACCGTGCGCACGCCCCACGACGAGAAGCCGTAGGCGGTGCTGTTCCACGCGTCCTGGCCAGTGCCGTTCCAGCTGAGGAAGATCGGCACGAACACGACCTTGATGCCCTGCGCTGCGAGGTTCGTGCGCAGCGTCTCCCAGAACGTCGTCGGTTGCCGCTCCGGGTAGAACGACGCGAGCACGATGCTGCCGTCGGCGAGCTTGTATACGGACGGATGCGTGGCGACGGCGGAGATCGTGGCTTCGAGGCCGGCGGTCGTGGCGGTCGCCCCGGTCGGAAAGTCGGGGCTGAGCATCACCCGGAAGTCCGGATCGACCGCCGCTGCGGCGTCGAGCATCGTCGGTAGATGGTTCCACCGCGCATCGGCCGACACGTGATCGGGGAACTCGAAGATGAAGCCGTCGAGTCCCATCTCAACGGCGGTGGCGACCTCGCGCTCGAAATCGAGCTGACGCCATGACGCCTCGCTGCGGACGGGACGCGAGAGAGGACGATCGCGAATGTAGCCACCGTACTTGGCGTACATGCCGTTGCTGCCGGCCGGGTCGAGCCACTTCGCGTACTGGTCGGTTGCAGGATCCTTGTTGTCGACGGAGACCGGAAATGGCGGGAAGTAGTACGCGAACGCCTTCTTCGGCGACGCGCGCAGCTCGCTCGTCGACGGCTGATCGAACGGGTAGCAGCCGGCCGGCGTGGTGTCGCCATCGGCGCTCGCTGCTGGCGCGTCCGCACGGTCGCCCGGCGCGCTGTTGTCCTGGTTCGAGCAGGCGACGAGCATCGCCACGCTGCCCACGATGCCGAACCATCGGTCGATCATGATGCTCATGATGCCGAACGCGGTCTCGCAGGCGTCCGGGCGCACCCTCACACCACCTGCCGCGCGCCGGGTACACCTGTAGCGCCGCGCGCTACACCGACGATGCTGCGACCTCGAGTCCACACGCGGGGCTCGAGGCTTCAGGCTCGTCGCGTTGACGCTAGCTGGCTGTGCGAGTGGCCGGTTGCGCGGAGACGCGAGTCCCGGCGCACACCTGCGCGTGGCATCCGTGTTGCTTTGCGTGCGACGCATGAACCGGTTGCACCTGTTCCTCTCCGTGGTGAGCCTCGCCGGCTGCGTTTCGCTCGATCAAACCGGCGGCGCCGACGACGATGGTGCGATGGGCAAGGCCGACGGCGCGTCGAGCGCGCTGTTCGGCGCATCGGGACCGAGCGAGCTCGTGCTCGAGGCGCCGCTTGCACCGGCGTTCAAGGCGGCGCGCGCGGGCGAACCGGACGGCATCTTCCCGCTGCCGCGCAAGACCGATCCGTTCATGGGCAAGATCGGCTACGGCGACGTACTGATCGATGCCGAGCTGCAGCTGCGCGGCAACTCGAGTCTCGCCGAGTGCCCGTTCCCCAAGCTCAAGGCCAAGGCCGACAAGGCGCAGGCGGCGGGCACGATGTTCGACGGCGCGCGCAAGATCAAGATCGCCACTCACTGCGGCGAAGGTGGCAACGGCACGATCGGCCGCCTGCGCGAGGAGAAGGCGACGTGGCGCGAAGCGGCGCTCTACCAGGCGATGCGCGCGCTGATGATGCCGTCGCAGCTCGCGAAGCCGCTCTCGATCACGTATCGCGACACGACGACCAGCGAGAAGATCACGCGCAAGGCGTTCATCTTCGAGCACGTCGATCTCGCTGCGGGGCGTCTCGGCGGCACGTCGCTCGAGAGCCCCGAGACGTGGGAAGGCGATCCGGCGCAGGTGATGGACATGCAGGCGATCGTGCGCGTTCACTTCTTCGAGGCGCTCGTCGGCAACTGGGACTGGCACCTCCGCATCGGCGCCTCGAAGCCAGGCGGTGGTCAGCTGTGGAACATCGAGGCCGTCCAGCTCGGCGACAAGCTCGTCCCGCTCGCGCAGGACTTCGATCTGTCCTCGGCGGTCACCGGAAACCTCGTCGCCGACGACGACATCGATCCGAAGATCCTGCCGGGCAAGCCACCGCTCGTGCGCCAGGCCGGGAGCTATCTCGCCAGCGAGTACGGCCCGCAGTTCTCCGATTCCGAGCTGCACGCCGCGCGCGATCACTTCACGGCGCGCCGGGCCGCGCTCGAGCAGGCGCTCGCCGATGCGCCGGTCGACGACGAAGGACGCGCGAATCTGAGCGCACACGTCGCCGCGTTCTACGAAGCGCTCGACCATCTCGACGAGATCATGGCCGCGGTTCGCTAGGCCGACCTCATGGCCGTCCCGCCGCGGTGATCTGGTACCTTCGAGGCAGTGCGACTCGGGGAGATCTTGGTCGCTGCGCAGATCATCACGCTGCAGCAGCTCGAACAGGCGTTGGAAGCGCAGGTCATGCTGGGAGCGCGGCTCGGAACGAGCCTCGTCGAGCTCGGCTACATCGATCTCGACGGCCTGTCGAACGCGCTCGCGCATCAGCACCGGCTTCCGGCGGCACTCGCGAGCCACTTCGACCGCGCCGACCAGGAGCTGCAGCTGCGCCTCGCGGGCAATCTCGCGGAGCGCTACGGGTGCGTGCCGCTGTTCGGCATCGGCAAGCGCTCGGCCGTCATTGCCGCGACGGGGCCGCTCGAGCCGCGCACCGTGGCGATCATCGCCGACGAGCTGGGCCTTGCGCCCGAGCATCTGATCGTATCGATCGCACCCGAGCTGCGCATCCGCTACGCGCTCGAGCGCGTCTACAGGATCGTGCGTCCGCAGCGGTTCCTGCGCGCGCCGGGTGCGCCACGCGCGATGCCGACCACCTATGCATTTCCCGATGTCGAGTTGCCCGCGCTCGATGACCAACCCGAGCCACCGCGCAGGCCGAGACCGGACACGGGTGAGCGGCGGCGGTACGTGAAGACGCTCGTCGAGGCAGAGGAAGACGCGCCGATCGCGATCGATCCGGACACCGACCTCGAGGAGATTCCTGACGACGATCTGCCGACTAGCGTCGAGCTGATCGCGGCGGGGCGTGATCGCGAAGAGGTCACGAGCCTCGCGATCGCGGCGATCCGTCACCTCGTCGGCGCGGCAGATGCGGTCGCGCTCTTCAGCCTGCGCGGAGCCATTGCCGTCAGCTCGGCGGGCTTTCGCCGCGAGGGCCGAAAGCTGCCCTCGATCGCCCTGCCAATCGAGGACGACGGTGCGGTCGCGCGCGCGCTGCGCACGAACGCGGTCGTTCGCGTCGGGCCAAGCCACACCGACATCGATCGACGCCTCCTGACCTCGCTCGGTCTCGACGGTGGGTACCTCGTCGTCGCGCCGCTCGTCACCCGCGCCCGCGCGATCGCGGCGATCGTGGTCGCGAGTCGAGTCGTCGTCGACGCTGCGGTGATCGAGACGATCGCCGGCGCGACGTCGGCCGGCTTCGCGCGCCTCATGCGCGAAGCGATCCAGTAACGCCACAGGTGCGCCCAGCGGAGGTGTCCCCACTTCAGAGGGCACATCAGCGTCGCAGCGCACCACGACCGCGTGTTAGGTTGGTGATCGGGTGGACGCGGTGATGGGACTCTATGAGCGCGCACGCGAGACGTGGCCGGATGTCGCGCGTGTCACACATGCGCGTTTCGCGAGCGAGCTTGCGCGCCGGCTCGGCGCGAGCCTCGACGCGGCGGTCGCGGGACTCCACGAGGACATCTACCTCGTGATCGGCGCGTGCGACGGTGACCCGGCGGCCGCGGCGGTATGCGACGAGCTCGCGAGCCGCGAGGTCGACTTCGCGGCGCGCCGGCTCCGCGCGACCGCGACGCAGACCGACGACGTGCGCTCGGAGCTGCGCCGCCTCCTGTTCACCAGCGACGGGGACCGGTCGGCCGCGCTCGCGACGTTCACCGGCCGCGGTGACCTGCGCGGCTATCTGCGCGTGATGGCCGCGCGCGCGCTCGCCCGCCGCATGCAGCGTGACCGCCGCGAGACCGAGCTCGACTCCGGCGTGCTCGAGCTCCTCGATCCTGCGCTCGATCCCGAGGTCGCGATGCTGCGCGACCGCTATCGCGACGCCGTCGAGGCCGCATTCACGGCTGCGCTCGCCGAGCTGTCACCGCGCGCCCGCGCGGTGCTGCGCTATCACCTCGTCGACGGCTGGACGGTCGATCAGCTCGGCGCGCGCTACGCGACACATCGCTCGACGGCGTCGCGCTGGCTCGTCGCGGCGCGCGAGGAGCTGCGGACGGGCATTCGTTCGCGGCTCGCCGCCCAGCTCGTGATCTCGGAGAGCCAGGTCGATTCGATCGTCGCGCTCGTGACGAGCCGCATCGAAGTCTCGCTCGATCGGTTGCTCGCGTGACGGAGTGTCCTTCGGCGGAACGGCTCGCGTCGAACGCGATGACGCCGGACGAACGCGCATCGTGGCTCGATCACGCGGCGGTGTGCTCCCAGTGTCACGCGATCGCGATGGTGATGAGCTCTGCTCCCGTTGGTCCTGCCGAACCGAGCGAGCGCATCGGCCGGTTCGTGATCGGCCGCGAGCTCGGTCGCGGCGCGATGGGCACCGTCTACGCGGCAGAAGATCCCGAGCTCGCGCGACCGATCGCTATCAAGGTGCTGCACGACGCGACGGCCGCCGACCGCTTGCGCCGCGAAGCGCGCGCGCTCGCGCGGCTCGATCATCCGAACGTCGTGCGCGTCTACGACGTCGGCATGACCGGCGAGCACGCGTTCGTCGCGATGGAGCTGATCGCCGGCGAGAACCTTCGGCGCTGGCTGCAAGCCGCACCGCGCAAGCTCCCCGAGATCGTCGACGTGATCATGCAAGCGGGCCGCGGGCTCGCGGCCGCCCATGCCGCCGGCATCGTGCATCGCGACTTCAAGCCAGATAACGTGCTCGTCGCGCCGGGACGTGTCGTTGTCGGTGACTTCGGTCTATCGCGCCTCGGCGGCGAGCTCGTCGACCGCACGGGCACGAGCAGCCTCGACGTGCCTTCCGAAGACAAGCTCACCGTGACAGGCGCGGTGATCGGCACGCCCGCGTACATGGCGCCCGAGCAGGCGAGCGGTGAGGCGACGCCCGCATCGGATCAGTTCGCGTTCTGCGTGGCCGCGTGGGAGGCGCTGTTCGACGCGCGGCCGTTCTCGGGCACGACGCTGCGCGAGCTGCGCGAGCAGGCTTCGGGCGGTCGTGTGCTCCGCCCCGTCGGTGCCGCCGTGCCGCGCCGGATCGAGCGCGCGTTGCGCCGTGGGCTGTCGGCCCGCACCGAGGATCGCTTCGCGTCGATGGACGCGCTGCTCGCCGCGATCGCACCACGACGCGGACGCTGGGCGATCGCAGCGGGTGTCGCGGTCGTCGCGATCGCGGCCGGCGTGTGGTGGCTGCTCTCGCGCCCGCAAGTCGATCCATGTGAACGCGAAGGCAACGCGATCTTCGCGGACTGGACCGATGCAGCGCGCCAGCGCGTGGCCACGGCGCTCGGCGAGGACCGCGCAGCGCAGCTCGCGCGCTACGCGGAGGCCTGGCGCGATAGCCGAACCGCGCTCTGTCGTGCACCGTCGACGAGAGACCCCAGCGAGGTCGAGCATCGCGCGGCGCGAACCGCCTGTTACGAGCGCGCACGCGTCGAGCTCGCGCGCTGGCTCCGCGATCCGGCCTCGACCCAGATCGCGCAAGGCCGCACGATCCCGCTCGCGGCGTGCGAGAACGTCGCGCTGACGGAGGCACCGGGCACCGCCGCCGATCCGCGCGGCTGTGGCTGCCCGTACTCGCCGTGCACCGAGGGCGCGTGCACGGGGGAGTGCAACGCGCGCGCGTTCCGCATGGTCGGCCCGATTGCGGGCATCGCCGTTCCCGGCCGGCAAGAAGCGGTCTGTGGCGCGACGGCCGACGGCTCTCGGCTGCTCTATCTCACCGGCGACGAGCGCTGCGTCCTCGACCACCTCTACATCGCAGACCGCACGGGCGGTCGCTACGAGTCGTTCGATCTCACGCCGCAGCTCGTCGGGCACGACGTCGCTGTCCGCGAAGGTTGCTGCACCATATCGCGCGACGGCAGCGCGCTGCTCGTCGAGCGCAAGTCCGCACCGGGTTTCATCCGGTTCCCGCTCGCCGGCACGACGCTTGGCGCGCCCGAGGCCGCGACGGCGACCGGGATCACCGCCGGCACCCGTGTCTGGCAGCCGGTCCTGTCGCGCGACGATCGCGAGCTCTATTACCTGACGGATCTGGATGAGCATGGCTGGCTCTACAAGGCCGTGCGCCCGGCGCCCGGCGCACCGTTCGAGCAGGGAGCCAAGGTCGCCGGCCGCGCCCAGAGCTACGAGTACGCGACCGGCATCTCCGACGACGGCCTGACGCTGTTCATGGCCTCCGAGTGGGTGACCCGCCCGGTCGTACGCGAGAGCATCGACGCCCCCTTTGGCGATCTCGCGCCGGCCATTCCGCCGCCGCGCCTGCCTGGCTGGCGCGCGATCCCGATCCAGGGCTGCCAGCAGCTCGTCACCACGATCACGCCCGGCGGCTGCGAGTCCGAAGAGCCCACGCTGTTCGAGGCGGTCCGGATGTAGGTCACGGGAACGACACCACCTCGTGATAGAAGGACTGCCACTCGAACGTCCAGCCGTAGCCGGCCGTGTTCGAGATGAAGTAGACGTTGCCCTGCGCGTCGGTCGAGAAGATCGTCGGCGAAACGGTGCCGGGTTGGTCCTCGAGCCAGCGCGACGCAGTGATCGTGCGGAGCTGCGGGCGGACGACCATCGTCGAGCCGGGGGCCCAGAGCTTGGCGGGGATCGAGGCGTCTTTCTCGGGGATCGCGGGCGAGCCGTCGGGGTTATTGACCGCACCGCATTTGCGGTGGGGCAGCTGGTACTGGACGAGCGGGACGTTGTCGGCGTTCGTCGGGATCGCGACGAGGCGCGCTTCGCCCGCCGAATTCCAGTAGAGGTCGAGGTCGCGCCAGCTCGGGACGGCGTACGAGCTCGGGATCTTGGTGTAGTGGAACCACGCGTTGACGTCGTCGTTGCACTCGCGGGCGAAGGCGTGCATCTGACCGGTGGCGTCGAGTGTCGCGAGCCACGTGAAGCCGTCGTCGTCGCGCAGCGCTGTGAGGCGGGTGCCGCTGGCGGCGGGAGACTTGACGATGACGGGATCCCACGACGGGGCACGGCTCCAGTCGTCGTTCATGTTCGCGGACCAGATGGAGGTGCCCGCCGAGTCGAGCGCGTACACGTGACAGTTGCCATCGTTGTCGTATGCGGCGTCGAGGTCGGCGACGCTCGCGGGCACGCTCGGGTCGAGGTCGGGGACTTCGATCGGCTCCCACGTGCGCCACGCGTCGAGCTTGGCGTCGAACCGCGTACGCAGGATGCGGTTACGACCGGCCTGGCGCGCGGTGACGAAGACCATGGGGCGACCATCACCGGCGGAGCAGGCGGCGATGTTCTCGAGCTGGTGCTCGCTGACGCGAGGGAGCGGTTGCCAGTAGGAGAACGGCGACTTGTAGTCGGGCCGATCGTCCAGGCGCTGGCGCATCACCACCTGATCGAGATCGGCGTCGATGCCGAACACAGCGGTGGCGGCGGTTCCGTCGGGGCGACGTGCGACTGCTACGTTCGACGCGAACCGCGGCGCATGGGCGAACCGGATCGCCGCGGGGCCGTTGCTGCTGCCGACACCCGGCGTGCGCGGCATGCAGGTCGGGTTCGGCGTCATCGTGAACGGCATCTCCTGGTAGCAGGTGTTCGACGCCAGATCGCAGCCGAACCCGGTGGCCGGGTCGCCACACACCGGGTCCTTGTCCTCCTTGCAGTTGATGCCGTTCGGCACCTTGACGGGCGGATCGAACGCGCCGCCGTGCGTGAGACCGACGACGACCGTGCTGCCGTCACTGCGCTCGCGCAACAGCGGTGCGCCGCTGCTGCCGCCCCACGTCTCGCAGTCGTGCTGGATGATGTCGTTCTGCGTCGAGACGAGCGAGCAGTCGCTGTAGATCGTGCCAGCCATCCAGCGCTGGTTGCACCCGTAGCGCTCGCCGGCGGGGAGTGGGCCGAGTTGCTTCGTCCACATGCCGTGTACCGTCTGGTTGGGCCACCACGGCGTCAGCTGGCAGAGCGAGTTGTCGAACATCATGTCGGGGCCCGTGACGGGAAACGCGCCGCGGTTGTACGCGACATGCTCGACGGGACCGGGGCCTTCGGACATGTCGGCGTCGAGCTGCGCGAACTCCGTCAGCGAGCCGGGCTCGAAGTTCACCCATTCGCGCACGTGGGCGATGCCCCAGTCGGAGCCCGGGAACAGGCCCGGTGGCTCGACACGGGTACCGACGACGGCGCGATCGAGGATCGCGTGCGGGACGCCGTTCGGATCCTGCGTGACGAGCGACGGGTGGTAACCCGGGTAGAAGCGCAGGTCCCCCTGGAAGCTGCCGGTCTCCGTGATGACGAAGCAGTGCGCCGCGGCGGCAACGTGCTCGGCGTCGAGGAGGAATGCCGTACAACCGTTGTTGAGAAACCCGATCGGCTTGTACTTCGCCGGTGCGCTCGGTGTGAGCTCGGTGCTGGTCGATCCACACGTCGTCGCTCCCTCGGTCGACGAGACGGCAGGCGCGTCGGCGTTGCAGGCGACCAGGGGCAGGGCGGTGCACAACACTGCGATCGGGATGCGCATAGCTCCGGGAGACCGACTCCGCGGCTTGTCTCGCCGAAATCGACCGCGCCGACATTTCGGTGCGACAGATCGGCGGAGCTGTCTCCTGATCACGATGCGCCCGTTGCTTCTCGCCAGCCTCGTCGCCGCCGGTTGCGGTGACGCCAACGTAGTCAATCACCTGCCGGATGCACCGCTCGCACCCGACGCGGCGATCGATGCGCCGCCCGGACCGGCGACCGCGATCAGCACCGACTTCGAGGGCGCGCTGCCGCCGGGGATCGATGTCGGCGACTGTGCAGGCACGCCGTCGCAGGGCTACGAACCGCTCGGACCGGCGGGCAACAAGTTCGGCCCGACGTTTCTGCGCTGTCAGACGGGCAACACGATCACGGTGACCGTCAGCGGCCTGCCCGCGCACTCGAAGCTGTCGATCGGCTTTCTGTTCGCCGCGATCGATTCGCTCGACGGTACGGGCTCGTTTCCGGCCGGCGACTTCATGAAGATCACGCTCGACGGTGCGCAGATCTTTCGCGAGTCGTTCGCGAACGCCGATCCGAACCAGATCCAGAGCTACGTCGCACCACCGGGTGGCGAGCTCGCGCGGCACGTCGACCTCGGCTTCAGCGGGCCCGGCGGCAACTACACCGACAGCGCGTACGACATGAACGTCGACCCTCGGTTCCAGAACCTGCCGCACACCGCAGCAAACGCGACGATCATCTTCACGCTCGAGGGTGAAGGCGTGCAGTCACTCGACGACGAGTCGTGGGCGATCGACAACCTGCGCGTCGTCGCGACGCCTTGAGAAGGCGCATGTTCATGCTCTGACGCGTGGCCGCGCGGAGCACTAGCTTCGCGATGATGGCCAACGGGATATTTCATTGTTTGATTCTGGCGAACGCATGCGCGCTCGTCGGCTGCGCCGAGCTCGACGACAACGTCAGCGAGGTGGAGCAGGGCTCGTACTTCGGCGGCACCACATTCTTCAAGGAGAAACGGGAGATTCCGGTGTGCTGGATGACCCCAGGAAGCGACGCCACCAAGGCGATGGTGCGGGCGAAGATCACCGAACAGTACGAGAACCCTGGCCCCTACAACTTCTACGTGCGGTTCACCGGGTGGGGGGACTGTCCGCCCACGAGCACGGGCATCCGTATCAAGATCTCCGACGAGCGGCCGCACCACTTCATGGGCCTCGGAAACCAGCCGCAGGCCGAGGCCACCACCGTCCTCAACTTCACGTTCGATAGCTGGGGCTCGACCTGGTGTGATTGGTTCGCGCAGGACAACTGCATCCGGGCGAACGCGCTCCACGAGTTCGGGCACGCGCTGGGTCTGCAACACGAGCAGCAGCGCCCCGACACGCCGAGCGAGTGTGACGACGAAGAGTACTACCGCGAGGTCATCCCGGGGGCGCTCGTCTACGGTCCCTACGATCCGTACTCGATCATGAACTACTGCAACAACGAGCGCGACGAGGCGGGTGGCGATGTCCTGAGCGCCGGCGACAAGAACGCGCTGGGCCGCATCTACCCTGCAGGCGCCACGGCGCTCGAGTACGACGCCCACGGCTGGAGCGGTTGGTTCTGGCGGACGACCGTCTCGAACACGATCTGCACCGAGGGTGATACTTGTCAGGCGGCCGACCTCGACGGCGATGGACGAGACGACCTTGTCGAGATCGACGAGCGAGGCCGCGTGCGCGTCAAGTGGTCGAAGACGAGTGCAGAGGGGTTGCCGATCCTCGGGACTGATTCGATCGCGACATTGAGCCCGGACCTGTGCAAAGCGCCGCGCCAGTGCTTGTTCGGCAATCTCGACACCGACTCGCGCGATGAAGTCCTCGTGGTCGAGCCGGCGACCGGCGAGATCCTGATCGCGGACGTCGGGCTCTTCGGCCTCAGCGTGACGGAGCGCTACGCCTATCCCGTGTGCTCCGGTTCCGAGCAACGTTGCAAGCTCGGCGACGTGGACGGCGACGGTCTCGACGATCTCGTGGTCTTCACTCGCGGCTCGACCGGCGATGTCAATGTCGCGAGGCGACAGTGGACGTGGGTGTACAGCGGCAGCTTGAGCGGCGGGTTTACGAGGGTGCTCTGGCTCCCCCCGCCTGCGAAGTTCCACGACTGGTTCTGCGTGGGTGGCGAGCAATGCGAAGTGGGTGACGTCAATGGCGACCACCGCGCCGACGTCATCGCGTTCACCCGGAACGGCCCCGTCTGGGTCGCGTTCTCCGCCAGTGATTCGTTCTGGGGCGCGCAGGTGTGGCACAACTACTTCTGCGTCGGCAACGAGGCGTGCCGCGTCGGCGACTTCAACGGCGACGGCAAAGCCGACATCCTCACGCTGCTGCCCGACGGCATGATGTACACGGCGTTTGCTGAACCCGCGCGATTCGGGTCGCAGAACAGCGTGCGGGCGCAGCACTGCGTCGCGCCTCAGACCTGCGCGATTGGCGACGTCAACGCCGACGGTCACGCGGATCTGATCGCGTTCACGCCGCGGATGACGTGGAGGTGGAACCTGAACAACTTCACGCCGCGGATCACCGGCGAGCCTTGAGCGGGGGCCGTATCATCCGCGCATGACGCTACTCGTGCAGTGTGAATTTCGCGTGCGGCAGCCCGGCAACGAGCCCGAGCTCGTCCGGATCGCGCGGGCGCTGGCTTCTGCGGCCGCCACCGAACCTGGAACCTTGCGCTATCAGTGGTTCACCACCCAGCGGCCGGGCCACTACACGATCCTCGAGGAGTACGCAGACGCGGACGCGGCCGAGACGCACAACGGCAACGTCGGTGCACTGCTCGGCGAGTTCTTCTCCGTCGCCGAGCTCGTCTCGATCGCATTCTACGGCGAGCTCAACCAGTACCTGCGGGACTGGATCGCCGGCCGGGATGGGGTGGCGCTCAACCTGCCGCTGTAGAGGACGGGCCCCGCAGACGCGCCTTCGCCCACCCCATTACCGGGCGCTCGAACAGCCGGTACACGAGCGTCGCGAGCGCGAACGAGGCGACGAGCGAGACCGCGAACAGCGCGTCCGGAGAGCGCTGGAGATACGTCGAGCGCCCGCGCAGGACGTCGAACACGATCGGGTGCAGGAGATAGAGCGCGTAGCTCGCATCGCCCAGGAGGCGCGCGATCGGCGACAGCCAGCGCGGCATCGGCAGCCTGATCGCGATCGCGACGACGGCGAGGCACGCGGCCATGCATGCGACACCGCGCAGCCCGACGAGCGACGCCGCCGCGGTGCGACCGTGGAACGTCGCGAGGCCCGCCATCAGCACGGCCGCGACGAGCGCGAGCGGGAGGGCGCGACGCCACGGCTGCGAGCCGAGGTCGACGAACCGGACGCCGACGAACGTGCCGACGCAGAAGTAGCCGATGAACGCGGCGGGCTGCGTGTAGCGCACCCAGCTGGCTGCGAGGTCGCCGCCCGCGAGCACGTAGTTCACGAACATGATCTGCAACGCGACCGTGACCACGGCGACGAGCCACGACGCGCGCGTCTTCGAGATCGCGAGGAGCGCCGGGAACACGAGGTAGAAGCAGAACTCGATGCCGAGCGACCAGCCGCCGACGACGATCGACGTCTCGCCGGGGTTCGCGAGGCCGAACAGGAACGTCGCGTTGAGCGCGAGCTTCTCGAGCATCACCTTCGTGACGCCGGTCTGGAGCATGACGAACGTCGCCGCCGCGATGTAGAGCGGCGCGAGTCGTACGTAGCGGAGCGCGAAGTAGTGCGAGAGCGGGTAGCCGCTGCGGAAGCGAGCTGCGTAGGCGAGGGCGAGGCTCGCGCCCGAGAGCGCGAAGAACATGTAAACGCCGTACAGCCCGAGGTTGTGGAGCTCGGCGTGACCGGTCCAGTACCGGTAGTGGTAGATCGCGACGCCGAGCGCGCAGAGGCCGCGAACCAGGTCGAGCGCCTCGACGCGCACGATGGGCCTGGCTGCTGTCGTCACGGACGGTGGAGGTGCCACCCGGATTTGAACCGGGGAATGGTGGTTTTGCAGACCACTGCCTTACCGCTTGGCTATGGCACCGGAAGGGTGGGTCTATTTACCAAACGCGAGGCGGGGTGCGCAAGGTGACGCGGCGTAACCCGGCGTCCCGAGACCTAAATTCAGCGCACGATTCCGCGCAGGAGCAGCTGGCAGAGGTGGTGGTAGGCCTCGAGACGCTGCATCCCGGCCCGATCGAGTACCTCGATGATCGAGGCGCGGCCGTCGATCCAGGGCAAGAGCAGGCGCGTCTGCGGCTCCATCGCGACGGTGGCGAGCTCGGATAGCGGGCGCGTCAGCGTGAGCGTGCGATACGGGTCCTCGAGCATCGCCTCGTAGACGCCGGTGATCGCGTCGACGTTGTCTTCGAGGAGCTGATGCGTCGAGCTCGTCTCGATGCCCTCGTCGAGGAGGAGCTCGACCGCCGTGACGGCCTTGTCGAGCTCGCCGGTCTGGACGAATGCGAGCGCGCGATCGAGGAGCGCGAGGACTCTGCGCGCGCCGCGCGCCTCGGAGGTCTCGTTCGCGGGGGCGCCATCGTCGAGCCGGTCGAGGATCTCGGCGCTGCGCGCATCGATCGGATCGAACGGCAGCACGATCTCGGGGCGCGTCGGCTCGGAGAACGTGTCGACGGGTGCAGTCGACGCGCGCTTGCTGCGGCGAGGCGGCAGGACGGTGCCGGGCCTCGGCTTGCGGAAGGTCTCGGTCGGGCCCTCCTCGATGAAGGCGCGGGCGAATGGTGCGGTCGGCTTCTCGTCGTAGAGGTCGTGCATGTAGCGCGCTACGACGTGCGCGGTGGTGCGCAGCCCCTGGCTGGCGACGAGATCGTCGAGCGCCTCGAGGAGCTCCGCGGCGGACTGGAAGCGCACGGCCGGCGCGCGAGCGAGCAGCTTGATGACGATGTCGTCGAGGCGGGCGGGCAGAGTGGGGACGAGCGTCGACGGCGGGGCGGGCTTGGCGTCGACGATCGCCTCCATCACCTCGAAGTCGCTGTTGCCGCGGAACGGGCGCGTGCCGGTCGCGAGCTCGTAGAGGACGGTGCCGAGCGAGAACAGGTCGCTGCGCCGATCGATCGCGTGGCCGCGGCACTGTTCGGGCGAGAGGTACGGCGTCTTGCCCTTGCGGATGCCGGGGCGCGTCTTGGCGCTGACGCGACTGGTCGCGCGTGCGATGCCGAAGTCGACGAGCTTGATCGCGCCCTCGTAGCTGACGAGGATGTTGCTCGGCGAGACGTCGCGGTGGACGAGCTCGAGCGGGCCGTGCGTCGATTCGCGCGTGTGCGCGTGCTCGAGCGCCGATGCGGTGCCCGCGACGATCGCGACCGCGACCTCGAGCGGGATCGGGAGGTTCGTATCCTTGGCGCGCAGGCGGACCGAGCGGGCGTTCTGGCCGTTGACGTACTCCATCGCGAAGAAGTACGTGCCATCCTCGATGCCGACGTCGATCACGTCGGCGATGTTGGAGTGGCGCAGCGTCGCGGCGAGGCGCGCCTCGTCGAGGAACATCGTGACGAACGCGTTGTCCGCGGCGAGATGCGGGAGGATGCACTTGAGGACGACGTTCTTCTCGAAGCCCGCGGTGCCGCGGACGCGCGCGAGATAGATGCGCGCCATCCCGCCGGTCGCGAGCTCGCGAACGATCTCGTACTTGCCGAGCGTGTGGCCCGGGTGGAACGGGACGACGTAACTCAAGCAGCGTCGACGCTAGCACGTCAGCGCGGCGGCATCGCATATCCCCGAGAGGGGAACGGGTTGGCCGTGTCGCGCGTGTACAGCTCGGCAGGTGTCCACACCGCACCGCGTTCCGCAAAGATTGCGAGGCCGACGACACCGACATTGCGATCTCCCGACGTCTGGGCGGCGTACGACTCGGCGACCCTGCCGAAGCGGAACGCGGCCACACTGGAGTCTGAGGTACGGAAACCGTCGATGACCAGCGTGTCGTGAGGGTCGACGATGTAGCCGCGCCGGTTGGGATCCGCGGGCTTGCCGTCGATGACGTCGAGACCGTCGACCGAGGCGACGACCTCGAATCGCGCAGTCGTGGCATTGCGCACGATGATCTTGTAGCGATCTCCGTCACTGCCCATGATCAGCGTGCGGCCCGAGGCGGTGAAGCCGGGCAGCGTGCGACCGGTGTCGTCGACGAGCGCGACCGCGAGCGAGCCGTCGCCGGCGTAGACCTCGAGCGGCTGCGGCTGCATGCCGAGGTAGTTGGCGTGCGCGCTGACGCCGTCGCCGTCGTTGTAGTGCAGCGCGACCTCGGCCCACGGCGATGCTGCCGCACGGATGAACGGCGCGAAGCTGATCGGCGCGTAGACCGACTCGCCGAACGACGTGCCGAGGCCGGGCCGATCGGGGACCGGCTGCGCCTGCGCGATCGATGGTTCGGCGGCGTGCGCCTCGTAGACACCCGAGCCCGGCGGCGGCGGAGCGGCCTGATACGTGGATGTCGCGACCGTTCCGCCGCCGCCGCCGTAGTAGCCGCCCGGCGCCGTTGCAGCCTTCTGGCCTCCCGCAGCGCACGCGGCGACGAGCACGAGACAAGACGAGAGCCACGAGTGCCGCAGCACCCCAGATGCAGTCTGCATGTGTGAGTCCTTTGCTTGGTTGGCTCAGCGTCCCCAGTGGATGCCGAGCTCGAAGAACATCGAGACATCGGTGCGCGGCGGCTTCGTCGCCTCCGTGCACGGGCCCGCGCACGTCGCCATCACGCCGGCCATCTCGGGGCCCTGCGCGATGTGGCTGCGGAACGCCATGAAGTAGCCGATCGAGCGACGATCGCCGCGCGCGTTCGCTTCACCGCGGCGACCGACATCGAGGCCGATCGCGAGCTCGCCGCTCGGGCGATCGAGGATGCCGCCCTTGCGCCACGCGACGTGCTCGTAGCCGAGGCCGAGCTCGCCCCAGAAATCGACGAGCGCGCGCGAGTCCCAGCCGAGGTTCGCGAACGAGTAGCGGACCGCGCCACCGAGCCGAGTCGCGCGGCCCTTGCGATGGAGCGCCTCGTCGCCGTTGTCGCCGACCTTGTAGTAATCGAACTGACCGCGCAGCGTGATGTCGCCGATGCGATAGCCGAGTCCCGCCGTCGCGCCGACCGAGAAGCCGTCGGCATCGCCGACATCCGCGCCGCCGAGCACCATGCCGAGGCGAGCGTTGATCTCGCGCGGCGTGCGCTCGCGCTCCACTCCATCGGTCGCGACGAGCGTCTGAGCAGATGCTGTCGAAGCGGCGACGAGGAGCGCAGCGGCGAGGAGCTTCGTCATACGCGAAACCAACGCTGCCGCCGCGCGGGCCTTACACCATCGCGAACTCCCGACGGCGTCGCGGACGCAACCGCTGGGTTTGGTACGATTCCCACGTGACCGGCACGAGCGAGGGCGATCGCGAACGACACCAGCGGCGCGCGATCATCGCGTCGGCCGTCGGCACCGCGATCGAGTGGTACGACTTCTTTCTGTACGGC
>JABFXX010000617.1 GCA_013368795.1 Kofleriaceae bacterium | reverse complement strand
GTGATCGGCGGCGCGATGGCGAACACGTTCCTCGAGGCGCAGGGCAAGAACGTCGGCAAGAGCAAGGTCGAGAAGGACAAGCTGCCGATCGCGCGGAACTTCCTGCGCAAGGCGAGCGAGGCCAAGATCGCCGTGCACCTGCCGACCGACGTCCTCGTCGGCGAAGGTCTCGACGACAAGAACCCGCAGGCGGTCCGCATCGATCACATCGGTGGCGAGCAGATGGCGCTCGACATCGGCCCCGGCACGATCGAGCTGTTCCGTCGCGTCCTGACCGAGGCGCGCACGGTGTTCTGGAACGGCCCGATGGGCGTGTTCGAGAAGCCGCAGTGGGCAAACGGCACGATCGCGATCGCGAAGGCGCTCGCCGACAACAAGCTCGCGCTGACCGTGGTCGGCGGCGGTGACTCCGCTGCGGCGATCGCGCAGGCCGGGCTCGCGGACAAGGTGTCGCACGTCTCGACCGGCGGCGGTGCCTCGCTCGAGTTCGTCCAGGGCCTCGACCTCCCTGGGATCGCCGCGCTCAGATCGTAGCGTGCGGGCACGCTCACTGCGCGAGAGCGACACAGCGCAGTGAGCTAAATAGGCGCAACGTGCGTAGGATGCGCGTCTCACGCTGGCCGCGATCGTGCTTAACGCAGCCGCGTGACTCGCCGGCTCCTGATCGTAGATGACAGCAAGGTCATGAGGGACATGGTCGCAGCGTGTCTGCGGCCCCTCGGTGAGGTCGCATTCGAGTTCGCAGCCAGCGGTCTCGAGGCGATCGAGCGGCTCGCCCTGGCGAGCTACCAGCTCGTGGTCCTCGATCTGAACATGCCCGACGTCGGCGGGCTCGAGGTCATCGAGTTCATCCGCTCGCAGGACAAGCTGAGGGCGCTTCCGATCCTGGTCGTCACCACGCGCGGCGACGACTCGAGCAAGACGAGGGTGATCGACGCGGGGGCATCGGGGTTCTTGCCCAAACCATTCGCACCCGAGCAGATCCTGACCGAGGTCAGGGGACTGCTCGGGACAGCGCCTACCGCGTGACCGACAAGGTCGACCTCCAAGAATTCGTTGGCGGCTTCATCGCCGAGTCCGAGCAGCTCGTCGCGTCTGCGACCGCGGGCCTGCTCGAGATCGAGCGCGCGAACGCCAAGGGTGACCTTCGCCCAAAGACGGTGCGCGACGTGTTTCGCGCGCTGCACACGCTGAAGGGGCTCGCCGGGATGATGGGCGTCCAGCCGATCGTCGAGCTGGCGCACGCGTTCGAGACGGTCGTCCGCGCCGGCGATCAGAGCGGCGGCCGACTCGGTGCCCGCGCGGTCGAGCTCGGCCTGGTCACGATCCGGGGCATCGCCGATCGGGTCCGCGCAGTCGCGATGAAGACCGAGGTCGCGCCGGCGCCCGAAGCGCTGCTCGACGAGCTGTCGAGGGTCGACGCGGCGGGCGCTGGTGCCCACGCGAAGGTCTCGCTCGCGAGCGCGTGGGACGGCAAGCTCGGAGAAGGCGAGCGCCAGCAAGTGTCGGCGGCGGTCGCGGCCGGCAAGAAGATCTACTCGTTGACGTTCACGCCGAGCGAGGCGAGGTCGGCGCAGGGCGTCTCGATCGCGACCGTGCGCGCCTCGCTGATGAAGCTCGGCGAGCTCGTGAAGGTCCTGCCGCGCGCGCTGCCGCAGTCGCCGGACTCGCCCGCGGGCCTCGCGTTCGACATGCTGATCGTCAGCACGGCGGAGCCAAATGTGCTCGCGGACACCGCGCACTGCCCTGCCGATCAAGTCATCGCGGTCGCAGCGGCCGAGCCGGCGGAGCCCGCGGCGGCGCTGTTGCCGATGGACGAGGTCGCGCCGGTCTCGACGGTCGGCCGCTCGTTCGTCCGCGTCGAGCTCGCGAGGCTCGACGAGCTGCAGGATCAGCTGTCGGCGCTCGTCGTGTCGAGATTCCGCCTCGAGCGCCAGCTCGCGAGCCTTGGCGCTGCCGGCGTCGATGTCCGCGCGCTGCGCGAGATCGCCGAGGTCCAGGCGCGCCAGCTGCGCGATCTGCGGCGCGGCATCCTCCGCGCGCGCATGGTCCGCGTCGCCGAGGTGCTCGAGCCGCTATGGCTGCTCGTGCGCTCGCTCGTCCAGCCCGGCATCAAGGAGGCGAGGCTCGAGCTCGACGTGAACGACAGCGAGCTCGACAAGGCCGTCGCCGATCGGCTGCTTCCCGCGATCGTCCACCTCGTACGCAATGCAGTCGATCACGCGATCGAGCCGATCAACGAGCGCGAGCGCGCCGGCAAGTCGCGCGTCGGCCGCGTGCGGATCACGTGCCGCGAGCGCGCCGGTAACCAGCTCGAGCTCGAGGTCAGCGACGACGGCCGCGGCATCGATCGCGAGGCGATCGCGAGGCGCGCCGGGCGGGCGATCGCCGACGAGACCGAGCACCTCGACGTGCTCGCGACGCCGGGGTTCTCGACGCGCGACAAGGCGACCCAGACGAGCGGCCGCGGCTACGGCATGGACATCGTTCGCCGCGTCGCGGTCCACGAGCTCGGCGGCGAGTTGCGCCTCGCGACCGAACCGAACGTGGGCACGACGTTCGCGCTGCAAGTGCCGCTGACGATCGCGATCATCGACGTGTTCTCGTTCGAGTGCGCGCGCCAGGCGTTCGTCGTCCCGGTCGCTGCCATCGAGGAGATCTTCGAGCTGTCGGATCACGTTCGCATCGAGGGACCTCGCGCCGCGAAGGGCCAGCTGCCGGTCACGATGTGCGAGCGCCGAGGCCGGCCCGTGCCGATCGTCCCGCTCGGCACGCTGCTCAAGATCGATCGGGTGGCGGAGCGCGCGAGCAAGGCGCTCGTGATCCGCCGCAACGGTGAGCCGCTGGCGTTCGCCGTCGATCGCATGCTGGGCCGTCACGAGGTCGTCGTCCGTCCGATCGAGGACGTGCTCGCGCGCGCTCCGGGCATCGCGGGTGCGACCGACCTCGGCGATGGCCGCCCCACCCTGCTTCTCGATCTCGTCGAGCT
The DNA here is from genome assembly GCA_013368795.1 of Kofleriaceae bacterium. Taxonomy (GTDB): domain Bacteria; phylum Myxococcota_A; class Polyangia; order Haliangiales; family Haliangiaceae; genus JABFXX01. The sequence goes on along the minus strand of JABFXX010000617.1, from coordinate 21,481 downwards.
CGGCGCCGGCATCACCGCCTGGCGCGCGGAGGCATCATGAGCCTGCACGTCGCATTTCGCGTCGGCACTGCCGACTACGTCATCTCGGCCGAGGATGTGTTGCACCTCGAATCGTTCACCGAGGCGACGCATGTCCCCGGCGCGCCGGTCTTCGTCGCCGGCCTCGTCCAGGTGCGAGGTCGGCTCGTGCCCGTCATCGATCTTCGCGCGCGGTTCGGGCTGCCCGCCATCGAGCGCTCGCTCGACAATCGCGTGATCGTCGTCAAGATCGGAGCACGCGTCGCCGGCCTGCTCGTCGATAGCGCGCGCGAGGTCGTCAGGATCGATCCTCAGAGCTACGAGCCGCCGCCCGAGCTCGTCGGTAGCCAGGCCGCGGGCTTCGTCAAGGCGATCACGACCGTTGCCAAGCGTCTGATGCTCGTCGTCGACGTGCCCCGTGTCATCGGAGAGGAAATGCCCCATGCGTAACGAGAACGAGAATTCGGTCCGCCAGGTCGACGCGGTTGCTCAGTCGCTTCGCAGGACCGCCGAGCGGGCGGAACAGATCGAGCAAGCGATCGTTCGTCTCGCCGCCGGTGGCAACGAGCACGCAGCCGGCGTCGAGCAGACGCGCGCCGCGATCGAGTCGATCGTCGCGAGCGTCGAGCAGACCGCGACCTCGAGCGAAGAGCTGAGCCGCTCCCAGGCCGGCGTCGCCGGCTCGGCGAAGGACCTCACCACCGCGCTCGAGGGCAGCGCCGGCGCGATCAAGGAAGTCGCGACGTCGGTCGGCACCGTGCGCAAGGACGCCGAGCAACTCGCCGGGTCGGCCGATGCGACGGCAACGACGCTCGAACAGATCGCGCGCTCGGTGAAGGGCACCGCAGCAAACGCGGTCGAGCTCGCGAGCGCGAGCCAGCAGCTCGCGGCAGCGGCGACGCAGACGACCGCCAGCGTCAACGACGCGGCCGCGCGCGGCTCCGAGAACGCGACGATGATCGAGGAAGTCGCGACGACGATCGAGCAGATGACGATCGGCATCGGCAAGCTCGCCGGTGACGCGAAGCAGGTCGGCGACCGTGTCGGAGCGATCGCCGGTGCGCTCGCGACGACGACGACGACGCTCGACGGTGTCGCGCGCGATGCGACCGAGTCGGCGACCGCGATCGAGGAGACCTCGGCGAGCGCCGAGGAGCTGGCACGCTCGATCCGCGGCGTCGCCGAGCTCGCACAGGGCCTCGAAGGAAGCGCCGACGAGACCGCGAGCACGGTCAACGAGATCGCGGCGTCCGTCGAGGAGGTCGCAGCGACCGCCGAGAAGAATGCAACCGTCGTCGAGGCCAACGCAGCTGCGATCGAGCAGGTCGCGCGCTCGGCCAGCGCGGTCGGCAACTCTGCGAGCCAGGTCGCGAACCTCGCGTCGTCGACGGCGAGCGCGAGCCAGCAGCTCGAGCAGTCGACGCGCAAGATCGGAACGCTCGTCGACACGACGCGCGCGACGTCGGACCGGGTCACCGCGTCGGCCCAGGCGGGCGCGGTGACGGTGACGAAGTCGCTCGCCGGTCTCGCGAAGATCCGCGAGGCGATGGTCGAGGGTTCGACTGTCATGAAGGACATGGGCAAGCGCGCCGAGGAGATCGGCGACATCGTCCAGACGATCAACCTGATCGCCGACCGCACGAACCTCCTGTCGCTCAACGCGAGCATCGAGGCCGCCCGCGCCGGCGAGCACGGCCGAGGGTTCGCGGTGATCGCCGAGGAGATCCGCGCGCTCGCTGAGAGGGCAGCGACCGCGGCCGGCGATGTCGCGAAGATCGTGCGCGGCCTGCAGTCGACGGCGCGCGAGGCGCTGTCCGCGAATGCCGACACGCTGCGGCTCGCCGACGAAGGTGCCCAGCTCGGCGAGGACGCACGCACGGGTCTGCACGCGATTCTCGACGGTGTCACGACCGTCGATCGGTCGATCCGCGACATCAGCGTCGCGAGCACCGAACAGGCGCAGGCGGTCCAGACGGTCGTCCAGGCGACGTCGCGTCTCACCGACGAGAGCCGCGCGATCGCGCGCGCCGGTGAGGAGCAGATGCAGGCGACGCAGGCCCTGGCGCGCGGCGCCTCCGAGATGCGCACGATGGCCAAGCAGACGCGCGACGCGACGGCCGAGCAGGCACGCGCGCTCCGCTTGCTCGTCAAGTCGAACACGTCTCTCGCCGAGAACGTGCAGAAGGTCAGCCGCGCGACGGCCGAGCAGGCAACCGCGTCGCAGCAGATGGCGCGTGCAGCGTCGCAGATGCGCTCGGCGACCGTCCGCACGACCACGGCGATGACCGAGCAGATCAAGAGCGTCGCGACGATGACCGCGCAGGCGCAGGATGTCGCGACCGCAACGCAGCGCACCGTGACCGCGCTCGCCGAGCAGGCGCGCGGCGGGACCGAGATCGCTCGCGCGATGGACATGGCGCGCAAGCAGGCGGTGCAGACGGCTCGCGCGGTCGCCGAGCAGGCGCGCGCCGCGAAGGAAGTCGAGGCGACCTCGCGCGAGGTCGCGCGGCTCGCGCAGGACGTGACGTCCGCGACGAACGAGCAGAGCAAGGCGATCACCTCGCTCGTCAAGGACGGTGAGGACGTGCGCCGCATCGCCCGCCAGACCGCGCGTGCCGTCGCCGAGCAGGCGGAAGCGCTGGCGAGCCTCTCTACGTCGAGCGCGCGGCAGACGACGAGCGTCCAGTCGATCGCGCGTGCGACCGCGGAACAGGCCACGGCGGTCGAGCAGATCGCGACCAGCATGCGCGACGTACGGATCAGGACGCGCGAGATCGTGGGCGCGCTCGGCGACCAGGTGAAGACCTCGTCGGCATCGGCGTCCGATGTCTCTCTGATCGCACAGGAGATCGCGGGCCTTCGCCGCGCCAACCTCGAACAGGCCGATCAGATGGCGGTGCTCGGCACCCTGCTCGGCGGCCGTAACGGCTCGACCCTCGAGGAGCCCCTTGAGTCCTCGTAATCTCGCCATCACCGACGCGGAGCGCGCGCGCATCGAGCAGGTAGAGCGGCTCGTCGCGCTCGGCCCTCGCAGCACGCGCGCACTGCTCGGCTCGCTGTCCGATCCGAGCTGGACCGTGCGGCGTCGCGTCGTCGCGGCACTCGCCGCGCTCGGCGACGATGCGGCGGCACCGCTGTGCACCTGGCTCCGCGACGCGCGGACCGACGAGAACGCGATCGCCGCGGCCGTCGATGCGCTGTCGGCGTCGACTGGACCGCACGTCACCGAGCTCGTGCTCGTGCTCGTCGATCACGGCAACGCCGCGGTCGTCGCCGACGCCGCCGCGATCCTCGGCCGCCGCCGCGTCCACGCCGCGACGCCGGTCCTCGCGCAGCTCGTCCGCCACACCGACGACAACGTCGCGGTCGCCGCGATCGAGGCGCTCGGCACGATCGGCGGCTCCGCGGCCGTCGAGGCGCTGATCAGCGTGATCGAGAGCCGCGCGTTCTTCCGCACGTTTCCCGCGATCCAGGTGCTCGCGCGCACCGGCGATCCGCGCGCGATTCCGGCGCTGACGTCGCTGCTCGCCGACGAGACCTACCGGCTCGAGGTCGTGCGCGCACTCGGCCGCACCGGCCTCGTCCAGGCGATCGATCCGATCATCTCGCTGCTCGAGAGGCCCAGCGACGCGGTCCTCCGCCTCGTCGCGGTGTCGCTGGCCGAGCTGATCGCGCGCGCCGACTTCGCAGGTGCAGAGGCGCCGGTCTCCGCCGCGCTCCGCACCAAGCTCGCGCCGTGGCTCGGTAAGCTCGCGACGACGCTGCGCACGGCCGATCCGGCCGAGCGGACCGCGATCGCGACGGTGCTCGGCCGCGCCGGCGACGTCAGCGTGCTGCCGGCGATCACCGCGATGCTCGAGGATGCCGAGACCGCGAGCGCGGCCAACGATGCGCTGCAGCACCTCGGCCGCTCCGCCGACGACGCGATGCTCGCGGCGCTCGCGACGCGCGATCCGCTGCGGCGTGCCGCGATCCTGCCGATCCTCCAGCATCCCGAGGCTGCGCCGACGGTGCGCGCGCTGCTCGACGATAGCGATGTCGAGGTCCGCGCGCGTGCCTGCGAGGCGCTCGCCCGGCTGCGCGATACGTCGAGCGTGCCGCGTCTGTTCGAGGCGCTCGGCGATCCGAGCCCGCGCGTCGCCCACGCCGCGGTCGCCGCGATCCTCGCGCTCGGTACCGTGGAGACCGAGCTGCTCGCGCTCGCCGCGGCCCACGCCGACCAGCCCTCGGTTCGCCGTCACGCGATCCGGCTGCTCGGCGCATTCGGATTCCCGTCGGCACTGGATCCGCTGCGCGCCGCGATCGACGATCCGGACCGCCGGATCGCCGAGCTCGCGATCGTCGGACTCGGCGCGATCACCGACGCCCGCGTCGACGGAATCCTCCTCCCGCTCGCTGCGTCGCGCGACAGCGCGCTGCGCGCCGCGGTGATGCGGGCCTCGGCTCATCGCGGTGGCGCACCGTCGGTGAGGCTCCTGCAGCGCGGCCTCTCCGACGAGTCGCCGTGGGTCCGCTACTACGCCGCACAGGGCCTCGGCCGCCTCGGCGCGCACGAGGCTCCACAGGCGTCCGCATGGCTCGTCGACAAGCTCCGCGATCCGGCGCCGCTCGTCCGCATCGCCGCGCTCGAGGCGCTGTCGCGTCTCGGGTCGACCGATGCATGGGACGCCGTGTGTCGCGCCGCGACGTCGGCGGATCCCGACGAGCGCCGCGCCGGCCTCGTCGGCGTCGGCATGCAGGCGCGAGAAGGCGCCTCCGAGATCCTGATCGACGCCGCGCACTCGCCGGATGCCGCGACGCGCCTCATCGCGATGTCGGGCATCGCGCGCCTGCAGACGCCGCGCGCGCTCGAAGTGCTGGCCGCCGCGATCGGCGACGACAGCGCCGAGGTCCGAGATGCCGCGCTGTCGCTGCTCGCCGAGCGCGACGACGACGGTGCCGCGCGTGCACTCGTCGACTGGGCGCTGCGCTCCGCTGCCGATCATCCGGTGCAGCGCGCGTTGTCCAACCCCGGTCCCGCGCGCATCGTCGCGATCCTCGCGAGGCTGACGTCGGCCGACGATGTCGCGGCGCCGACGCTCGTCTCCGCGCTCGCACGCATGCACACACCCGCCGCGACCGAGGCGCTGTTCGAGGCGCTGACGCTCTCGAACGCCCCTGCCCGCGCTGCCGCAGCGACCGCGCTCGCGGCGATCGAGGCGCACGGTGCACGCGCCGCGATCGAGAACCTCGCGGCGAATGACCCCGACTCCGACGTGCGCCGGATCTGCGCCGCTCTAGGCTGACCATGCCGCACCTCGTGATGTCCCCCCAGCTGTACGTGCTCTTCTCGACGCTCGTCGAGGAGGCGTCGGGGATCCTGTACGGTCCGCAGGACCAGCAGGTGTTCGCGAGCAAGTTGACGGACCACGTCCTCGACCTCGGCTACTCGTCGCTGCTCGACTACTACTACCGTCTTCGCTATGACGATCCGGACGGCAACGAGATGCGCCGCCTCGTCGAGACGCTCGTCGTCCACGAGACGTACTTCTTCCGCGAGCTGCCGCCGCTCATCGAGATCGCCGACCACCTCACCGCTCTCGTGAAGCAACGCGGCCACGCCCGCGTCTGGTCGGCGGCGTGCGCGAGCGGCGAGGAGCCGTACACGCTCGCGATGTTGCTCGACGAGCGAGGCGTGCTCGATCAGGTCGAGATCGTCGCGACGGACATCAGCGCGGCCGTGATCGCACGTGCGGCCGCGGGCCGGCACAGCCCTCGCTCGCTGCGCGACGGTCATCCGCCCGCGATCGCCGCGCGCTATCTCGAGGCGTCGCCGCAGGGCGTGATCGTGTCGCCGCGTATCCGAGGCGCGGTGACCTTCTCGCGGCTCAACCTGATCGATGCCGACGGCGTCCAGAGGCTGGGCCTGTTCGACGCGATCCTCTGCCGCAACGTCCTCATCTACTTCCGCGACGACCGCGTGCTGTCGGTCGTCGAGCACCTCGCCAAGATGCTCCGTCCCGATGGCCTGCTCGCCGTCGGCGTGTCCGAGTCCCTGCTCCGTGCCGGCACGTCGCTCGTGTGCGAGGAGCGCGGTGGGTCCTTCTTCTACAAGCGAGCATCCTGATGGCGGCGCCCCGCGTCCTTGTCGTCGACGATTCGGCCTTCGCGCGAACCGTCCTGTCCCGGGTGCTGCGCGCCGCGGGCATCGACGTGATCGGCACCGCGCGCGATGGCGACGATGCACTCGCGCAGATCGCCGAGCACGACCCCGATGTGGTCACGCTCGACCTGACGATGCCTGGCCGCGACGGCCTCGACGTCCTGCGCGCGCTCGAGGGCAAGCCGCGGCCGCGCATGATCGTCGTCAGCGTGTCGACGATCGACAGCGTGCCCGGCGCCGAGGCGCTGTCGCTCGGTGCGATCGATATCGTGTCCAAGCCGAGCGCGCTCGCGACCGATCGGCTCTACGAGCTCGGCAACGAGCTCGTCCAGAAGGTGCTCGCCGCGGCGCCCGCCGAGGCGGTCCCGACGTCCGACGCCATCGAGGCACCACTTCCCGTGGGCGTCGTTCGTCACGCCGACCTCGTGCTGATCGGCACCTCGACCGGCGGCCCTCAAGCGCTGACGCGCCTCCTCGCCGCGCTGCCGGCTGATCTCGCGGCGCCCGTCGCCGTCGTGCTCCACATCCCGGTTGGCTACACCGAGGCGCTCGCGCGGCGCCTCGATCAATCGTCGCCGCTCGAGGTCGTCGAGGCGAGCCAGGGCATCGAGCTGCGCCCGGGTCGCGTCGTGCTCGCGCGCGCCGGCCAGCACCTGAAGCTCGCCCGCAGAAACGGCACGATCGTCGGCCACCTCGACGCGATGCCCGTCCGGCCGCACACACCAGCGGTCGACGAGCTGTTCCTGAGCGGCGCAGAGGTCGCCGGCCCGGGCACGCTCGGCGTCGTGCTGACCGGCATGGGCGACGACGGCCTCCTCGGCGCGCGTGCGATCCACGCCGCCGGAGGGTCGCTGCTCACGGAGTCTCCCGGCAGCTGTGTCGTCTACGGCATGCCTCGCTGCGTGTACGAAGCCAATCTCGGGGCGCGGTCGGCGCCGCTCGAAACCATCCACCGCGAGATCATCCGCCATGTCTCAGCTCGTTGACCGCTCCACCCGCCTTCCGCTCATCTGGATCGCCGATGACAGCGCGATCGAAGGTCGACTGACCCAGCGAGCGCTCGGCGGCATGTACGAGTACGAGCACTTCCTCGATGGCGCGCCCGTGATCGAGCGACTCGCGGCCGGCGGACGCCAGCCCGACGTGCTGCTGCTCGACTGGATGATGCAGACGATGAACGGCGACGAGGTCTGCCGGTTCCTCCGCTCGCACCCGGCGACCGCCGAGCTGCCGATCATCCTGCTCACCGCATCGCGCGTCGAGACGAGCGACGTCGTGCAAGGCCTCGCCGTCGGCGCAAACGACTACGTCGCGCGTCCATTTGTCGCCGAGGAGCTGCGCGCCCGCGTCGACACGCTGATCCGTGCGAAGCGACTCCGCGAGCTCGCGGCGCGCGAGCGCACGAGGCTCGCCGCGGTCGGCAGGCTCGGCCGCGCGATGTTCGATGCCGGCCCACAGGTCGAGCGCGTCGTCGCCGAGCTCGCGCGGTCGCTCGTCGAGGGTCTGTGCGACGGCTGCGCGATCACCGTCGTGCCGGGCGCGACAAACGGCATCACGACGGCGTGCCACCGCTCGCATCGCGACGAGCTGCTGCTCCGGCCGCTCGCCGCGGTCACCGATCCGGGCGTGCAGAACTTCGCGTCGCCCGCGGAGGCGCGCGCGAAGCTGCCGGCCTCGTATCACCCCGCGATCGAGCGGTTCGGCATGTCGTCGCTCGCCGTCGTCCCGTTCCCGACGCGCGCGCCGCTGTCGGGCGTCGTCACCGTGACGCGCGACGGCCACTCCGAGCCGTTCGACCGCGAGGACATCGCGACGATCGAGACGTGCCTCGAGTACGCCGCGATGGCGTTCGAGAATGCGCTGCGGTTCGATGCCGAGCGCACCGCGCGCACGCAGCTCCAGACGATCCTCGAGCAGCTGCCGATCGCGCTGCTCGTCGCCGAAACCGACGGCACGCTGACGCACGTCAACCAGTCGATGATGAACCTGATCCCCGGCTCGCGCCACGCGCACAGCGTCGCCGAGGTGCGCGATCACTTCAGGGCGTGGACGCACGAGGGCGCGGAGATCCCAGCCGAGCAGCGGCCGATCTCTCGCGCGCTGCGCGGCGAGACCGTCCGCGGTGTCGAGTACTCGATCGACTCCGGCACCGGCTCGCGTAACTTCGTACGCGCGGCCGCGGTTCCGCTGCGCGATGCGCGCGGGGCGACGACCGCTGCGGTGCTTGCGATCGACGACGTCACGGCCGAGCACCTGGCGGCCACCGAGCGCGAGCAAGCCGCGCAGTTCCAGAACTACGTGCTCGGTATCGTCAGCCACGATCTGCGCACGCCGCTCCAGACGCTGCTCATGGGGTGCGAGGGCCTTCGCATGGTCGCCGGCGACAACAAGAAGGCGATGCAGTTCACCGAGCGCATGCAGTCGACGACGAAGCGCATGCAGGGAATCATCGAGCAGCTCCTCGATGTCACCCGCGCCCGGGCCGGCGGCGGCATTCCGATGACGCGCAGCGCGGTCGAGCTCAGCACGGTCGTCTCGCGCGTGATCGACGAGGTCTCGCTCGCGTATCCGAACGTCGTGCTCGACACGCGACTCGGCCGCGTCAGCGGCGCGTGGGATGCCGACCGGCTCGCGCAGGTCGTCGCAAACCTCGTCGGCAATGCGATCCAGCACGGCAAGAAGGAGTCGCCCGTCACGATCGAGACGCAGCAGCTTGGCGAGCACGCCGAGCTGCGGGTCACCAATCACACGAAGGGCGCGCCGCTGACGCGCGAGCAGATCGCGAACATCTTCTCGCCGTTCCGCCGCGCCTCGGGGGCCAGGTCCGGCGGCACCGGCCTTGGGCTCGGGCTGTTCATCGCGCACGAGATCCTGCGCTCGCATGGCGGCGACATCTCGGTCGAGTCCAACGCCGGGGTCACGACGTTCCTCGTGCGACTTCCGCTGATCCCGCCGCAGGCCGGCGACGAGCCGACCTCGCCGTCGGTCCACTAGCCACTTATCGAACTACCGCCTGCGGGCGTCCTCTCCTCGACGGTGTTCGCGCCGTCGGGCTATGATGGTCCGATGGCAGGAAAGCGCCTGGGGGTATTCGACCCCTCCGGTCGACTGGTCGGCGATATTGCCGGCGCGGCCGGGCGCGCGAACGCCGATGTCGAGGCGATTCGCTCTCCCGAAGCCAAGACCACGCACCTCGCCGCGCTGCTCGTCGCGCCCGCCGTCGCGAGCGACCTCGGCCCTCCCCCCGACGGTGCCGCGCCACGCTGGATCGTCGGCGATGGCGGCAACGCCGCACGCGTCGCCGGTGCGGCCGCGAGCGCGAGCGCGACCGGCGTCCTGCTGACACCCGTCTCCGCCGAGGCGCTGTCCGCGATCAGCCACGCCGATCCGATCGCGCCCGATCTCGACCTCGCCCGCGCACGCAGCCTCGTCGCGACGTCGCTCGTCGATCTGACCGGCGCTGCCGCAGACACGCTGCGCGCGGTCGCCGAGGGCTTTGCCGCGCACGATTGCATCGTGTGGTGGAAGGACGGCGCGCAGATGACGCCGACCGGCTCGCGGCCGCCGCCCGTCGAGAACTACCGCGCGACGATCGCAGCGGCCGCACGCATCGCCGCCGCCGCGGGCGGCACGGTGATCGTCGGCGGCGACAAGCCGCGCTCGGTGATCGCCGACGCGCTGCGCTCGACGCCGACCGAGGTCGCCGGGCTCGTCGCGATCGTCTCCGACACGGGGCGCCGGTTCTCCGCCGCCGAGCGCACCGATCTGCGTGCGATCGCCGCGCGCCTGACGCGCGAGCTGTCGTGGCTCACGAGCCACCGCCGGATCGTCGCCGAGGGCGAGCGCCTGCTCGCGTCGAGCCTCCACGATCCGCTGAGCGGCGCGATGACGCGCGGCGCGTTCGAGCAGACGATCACGCACGAGGTTGCCGCTGCCGCCCGACGCAACGAGAAGCTGACGCTCGCGCTGTTCGATATCGTCGGCATGCGCCGCATCAACCTGTCGCACGGTCACAAGGCCGGCGACGAGGTCCTCGCCCAGAGCGCCGCGCGCATCCGCGCCGCGGTCCGCGGCAATGACGTGATGGGACGTCCCGGCGGCGACGAGCTCGCCGTCCTCCTCGTCGGGGCCAACGATGATCAAGCCGTCCTCGTCGCGCGCAAGCTCGCATTCAAGGTCCAGGGCGAGCCGATCCGGATCGACGAGTCGACGAGCGTCGCGGTCCAGCTGCGCGGCGTGCTCACCGAAATCGCGCCCGGCGAGCGCAGCGGCGAAGCCGCCCTCGCCCGCTGCTACGCCGCACTTCGCGCCGCCCCGATCGGCGACGTCACGGTCGTGTCGCCCGACGAGCGCACCGGCACCGAGGCCAACCCGCACGACGACACCGGCTCGCTGTCGGCGGGCACGACCGTCGGCGGCACGTATCGCGTCGTCCACGAGCTGTCGCGCGGTGCGATGGGCGTCGTCTACCGCGGCGAGGATCTCGGCCTCGGTCGTCCCGTCGCGATCAAGGTGCTGCGCTCGGACCTCGCGTCCGCGCGCGACCTCGTCGATCGATTTCGCGCCGAGGCCGGCATCCTCGCGTCGCTTCACCACAAGAACCTCGTCCAGGTCTACGCGCTCGGCGAGCACCAGGGCGACGTCTACTTCGTGATGGAGCTCGTCGAGGGCCAGCCGCTCTCCGAGGTCCTGCGCGCGACGCTCGAGCGCCGCGAGTGGTTCCCGACCGAGGCGGTCGCGCAGATCGCACTCGAGATCGGCGACGCGCTCGACGCGATGCACGTGCTCGGCCTCATCCATCGCGACGTCAAGCCGGCGAACATCCTGCTCGATCGCGAGCGCGATCGCGCTGTCCTCGTCGACGTCGGCGTCGCGGTCAAGGCAGGCAACCAGTCCGATGCCGCGGGCACGCCGGGATTCGCCGCGCCCGAGTCATTCCTTGCCGCCGAGGGCGGACCGCAGACCGACGTCTATGGCCTCGCCGCGACGATGTACTGCGCGCTCACCGGCCGCCCGCCGTTTGGCTCCGGTCCCGCGCCGCAGGTCGTGCAGCGCCAGCTCAACGACGTGCTCACGCCGGCATCGCAGCTCCGCCACGGCCTGTCCGAGGCCGTCGACGTCGTGTTCCGCAAGGCGCTCGCGCCGCAGCCGAAGAAGCGCTGGGCCTCCGCGTCGACATTCGCGATCGCGCTCGGCCGCGCACTCGAGCGCATGAGCGGCGAGATCCGGCTCCCCGCCTCGACCACCGGCTCGCCGGTCGTCGACGAGGCGTCGGTGCAGGCGCAGTCGGTCCTCGGCAAGACCGAGGGCATCGACGAGGTCTCCGCGGTCGTGCCGCTGGGCTCGCTCACGCCGACGATCGCCGGACGCGTGCGTGCCGCCCACCTGCGCGTGCTGTCCCGCATCCTCCAGCATCACGTCGGCGAGTCCGGCATGGCGCGGCTAAGGACCGAGCACCCCGAGCTCGCGGCCGTGCTCGCACCGACGCTCGCACCGCTATCCTGGGTCGAGCTCTCCGAGCTCGTCGCCGCGCTCGCGGTCGCACGCGAGGCGCTGCCGAGCGCGCTCGTCGCACAGAAGATCGGCCGCGGCACGATGAGCGCGACGTTCGCGCGCCTGTTCGGTGCCGATCCGTCGTCGCTCGCGCCGGAGACGATCGTCGCCGCGCTGCCGACGTTCTGGGACCGCTACCACGAGTGGGGCGACGTCGAGGTCACCGTCCACGGCTCCGCCGCCGACATCGTGCTCACCGGCTATCCGGGCTCGACCGATGTCTGCGCGATCGTCGGCGCCCAGCTCGAGCGGATGATCGAGCTGACCGGCGCGCAGAATGTTCAATCGACGCACCCGACGTGCCGCTGCACCGGCGGCCGCACGTGCGACTACGAGCTGTCCTGGACGCGTTAGCTCGCCTTGCGTCGCCGCTTCTTTGCCGCCGCCTTGATCGGACGAATCGTCGGCGACGGTCCGAACACCGCTGCCTCGAGACGCGCGACGCGTGGCGGAAGGTCCTTGAACTTGTCGTCCAGCGCAGCGATATACATGCGCAGGTTCTCGGCCATCGCCGACGTGTGCCGCGCGATGTCCCGATCGACGCGGGCGGTGATCGCGCCGAGGAACACCTCGAGCTTCGCATCGAGCTTCGCATCGAGCTTCGCATCCATGCGCGCCTCGAAGGCTGCGAGCTCTTGCTTGAGCTCGCCACGTGTCACGGGTCTCGTCATGTCTTCGTCGCTCGCGTCCACCATCGTATCTCCTTCGATGGTCGATCGACAGAGCATCGCGCATGCCGCTCGCAAGCATTCGAACACGCACGACCGCGGTGTCCGTGTCCGACGAGCACCGGACACATCGTCCGGATGGCGCGCCGTGCAAGCGACACCGCGATCGCTTCGGTGTAAGACCAGCGCATGCGTACACCGTTCGTCGTCGGCAACTGGAAGCTCAACAAGACGATCAGCGAGGCGCTCGCGCTCGTCACCGAGCTCAAGAACCAGCTCGGTGCAGTGAAGGGCGTCGCGGTCGGCGTCGCACCGACGTTCGTCGCGCTGAACTCGGTCGCGAAGCGGCTCGAGGGCAGCTCGATCGCGACCTGCTCGCAGGACTGCTTCTGGGAGAACACCGGCGCGTTCACCGGCGAAGTCTCGGCGCCGATGCTCGCCGATGCCGGCGCGACGTGGGCGATCGTCGGCCACAGCGAACGCCGCCAGTTCTTCGGCGACACGAACGAGAGCGTCGGCAAGAAGGCGCGCGCAGCGCTCGCCGGTGGACTCGGCGCGATCGTGTGCGTCGGCGAGATGCTCGCCGAACGCGACGCGGGCCGCACGCTCGACGTCGTCGACGCACAGCTCGCCGGCGGCCTCGACGGCATCGACGGCGCCGTCGCGGCGCAGCGGGTCGTCATCGCCTACGAGCCCGTCTGGGCGATCGGAACCGGTCGCACGGCGACCCCGGCCCAGGCCCAGGAGGTCCACGCCCACATCCGCAAACGGCTCGTCGAGAAGTTCGGTCAGGCGACGGCGCAGGCGGTCCGGATCCAGTACGGCGGGTCGGTCAAACCCAGCAATGCCGAGGCTCTGATGGCCGAAGCGGACATCGATGGCGCCCTTGTCGGAGGTGCATCGCTGGAAGCTGCTGATTTCGTTGCGATCGTCAAGGCAGCCCGACCGGGCTAGGTGCTTGCACCAGAGGGTGCGTTGGGCTACAAGCTCAGCTCCGCATGTCGACGCTGATCACCATCCTGCACGTTATCGTGTGCCTGTTCCTGTGCCTCACGATCTTGCTGCAGTCGGGTAAGGGCGGCGGCATGGGCGGCGCGTTCGGCGGAAGCAACGCCGGCACCGTCTTCGGTGGCTCGGGCGCATCGTCGTTCCTCCAGAAGCTGACGGCAGGCGCCGGCACGGTCTTCATGGCGACGTCGATGGTGCTCGCGTTCATCGCGAGCCACGACTCGAGCGACGCGCTCGAGAAGTTCGGCTCGCAGCAGGCCGAGAAGGCCAAGCAGAAGGAAGAGGCGAAGGAGAAGGCTCTCGAGGGCCCCGGCTCCGCAGCAGGCAGCGCCGCGGGTAGCGCAGCGCCGCAGATGACCATTCCGGGTGCCGACGTGGCGCCCGCGCCGGTGACGCCGTCGACCGGCAGCGCGACGCCGCTCCAGGGCAGCGCGGCTCCGACGCCGGCGCCGACGAACCCGGTCCCGGCGGACAACGCGGGCGCGACGCCTCCGCCGACCGCGAGCGACAATCCGGTCCAGACGCCGACGCCGGCCCCCGCCGGTAGCGCAGCCCCGAAGGCGCCCGCGGCGCCGACGACGCCGGCGGCTCCGAAGGCGAGCAGCGATGCCGAGGGCAGCGCGAAGCCGGCCGACTCGTCTCCGAACGCGCCGAAGTAACGCTCAGCGAGCGCGATCGCTATCCGGCGCGCAGGTAGCGCGCTAGGTTCCCGGTATGCGGTTCGCCAAGTACCAGGGTCTCGGGAACGACTTTCTCGTCGTCGATCTGCGCGAGCTGCGCGGTGACGACGCGGCTGCCGCGCAGGATCCCGAGGTCGTGAAGGCGCTGTGCGACCGCCAGTTCGGCGTCGGCGGCGATGGCGTCCTTGCCGTCCTGCCCGGCGATCCCGGTGCCGACGCGCGCATGCGCGTGCTCAACGCCGACGGCAGCGAGGCCGAGATGTGCGGCAACGGCATCCGCTGCGTCGCGAAGGAGCTGTTCGACCGCGGCGGCGTGAAGAAGAACAGCATCGCGATCGATACCGGCGCCGGCCGGCTGGTGTGCGCGATCGATGACAAGGGCGGCGTCGCGCAGTCGGTCACCGTCGAGATGGGCGCACCGCGCCTGCTCCGCGGCGAGATTCCGATGACCGGCCCGTCGCACGAGCGCTGCATCGAGCAGCCGCTGCAAGTCGCGGGCGTCGAGCTCGTCGTCACGTGCGTCTCGATGGGCAATCCGCATGCGGTCGCGTTCGTCACCGGCGACGCGGGCTCGCTGCGCAAGCGCGCCGAGACCATCGGCCCGAGCGTCGAGCACCACGCGTGGTTTCCCAAGCGCACGAACGCCGAGTTCGCGCGGGTGATCGGGCCGCGCGAGATCGAGCTCGTCGTGTGGGAGCGCGGCGTCGGCATCACGCTCGCGTGTGGAACCGGCGCGTGCGCGACCGTCGTCGCCGCGGTGGTCACCGGCCGCTGCGAAGAAGGCAGCGACGTGCTCGTCCACCTGCCCGGCGGCGATCTGACGATCAACGTCGAGAAGGGTCTCTCGCAGGTGCGAATGAAGGGACCTGCGATGCACGTGTTCGACGGCGAGCTCGAGCCGCGCCGCGTGAGCGCTCGTCCCGTCTGAACGAAAACGGCCTCGCATCTGCGAGGCCAGCTCTCGTCGACCGCGTCGCGCGGACTAGTTGCGCGGGTAGTACGGCTGCGGCTGCGGCTGCTGCTGCGGATAGTACGGCTGCGGCTGCTGCTGCGGCGGCTGCTGCGGATACTGCTGCGGCGCGTACGGCTGCGGCTGCTGCGGCGGATATGGCTGCTGCTGCGGCGCGTATGGCTGGGGCTGCTGCGCGCCGTACCCCTGGCCGCCGTAGGTCTGGCCGCCGTAGGGGTTCGGCTGTTCGCCGTAGGCCGGCTGGCCATACGGGTTGGGCTGCTGGTTCGAGGCCTGGCGCCAGCCGTTCCAGTCGCCGACGCGGTCACGCTTGTCGCTCCACCAGCGGCCCGAGTACTGGCGACCCTGCTGATCGAACACGAGGTAGCCCTCGCCGGTCAACGGCGGGTTGTTCGGCTCGTTCCAGCGGAACTGAAGGACGTTGCCGCGCAGGTTGCCCGAGAAGTAGCCGATGACCTCCTGGCCCTGGCGTTGATACATCCAGATGCCCTGGACCGCGCCGGCCTGGATGCCGCCGTGGCTGTTGTCGGCCTCGATCTTCACGGCGCCGAATGTCGAGCGCCAGAGGCCGAGCGCACGCGCGGCGTCCATCTCCTGCGGCGGCGGAGGGCTGTTGTTGGGCTGCGGCGTCACCGCCGGGGGATTGCTGTTGGAGGTCGCCGAACCGACCGCCGCCAGACACGCCGCTGCCACCGTCACTACCCGTGCGAGGTTGCCGAGGTTCATGTTGCGCCAGTATAGCGCCGCCATTCGAGGGCCGACGAGGGCGTTCTGTTCGCCCCCGGTTGTCGTTTTCTCACAACCTGATAGTGTGCCCTCGCGCTACGTGCGACGTTCCACAGTAGGTGGCACTCCACGTACCGCGGGCCCATAGCTCAATGGTTAGAGCGGCCGGCTCATAACCGGTGGGTCCCTGGTTCAACTCCAGGTGGGCCCACAGCCCTGAAAAGTCGGTTCTGAGTCAGACGAACGAAAGGTTGTCTCCGTGCGCGATCAGCTTGTGAACCTTCTCGAGCTCCAGTCTTCCGACGGCAAGGTCAAGGAGCTCGACGCCGCGGCCAAGCAGCTCCCGGCAAAGCTCGATCCACTCCGCCGCGATCTCGCGAAGCTCCAGGGCATGCTCGATGCGGAGCGCGCAAAGCTTGCCGAGACGGAGAGCTGGCGAAAGTCCCAACAGGAGCAGATCGATCGGGAGCGCGACGCGCTCAAGAACGCGCAGAGCAAGCTGCAGGCGTCGAAGAACAGCAAGGAGTTCAACGCCGCCAGCCGCGAGGTCGAGAACAAGCGCAAGTCGATCAGCGATCGCGAGAGCGAGCTACGTAAGGTCTCCGAGGCGACGAACGCGCAGACCACGCAACTCTCGGCGCGCGATGCCGACGTACAGAAGCTGCGCGACGAGCTGACGTCGAGCGAGGCGGCGATGGCCGATCAGGTCAAGGCCCTCCAGGATCAGCTCGCCGAGGCAAAGAGTGCTCGCGACGCTGCGCGTGCGAAGGTCCAGCCGCAGTGGGTGAAGACGTACGATTCGCTCGCGGCAAAGCGCGGCTACGCAGTCGCGCCGGTGATCAAGGGCGTGTGCCAGGGCTGCCACATGGCGCTCCCGCCACAGCTCAACAACATCCTCGCGCGCATGGAGTCGATCGAGACCTGCCCGCGCTGCGGCCGCCTCGTCTATCGCAAGGAACTGCTCGAGCCGCCGCAGCCCGCCGCCGAGGGCAGCGAGCCCAAGCCGAGCTGATCCTTCAGTCGACGACGCACTGCATGCGAATCGTCGGATACGACACGTAGAACCAGAACACCGGGACCTCGAGCTCGAGCGCGTCCGGGTCCGCGTCGCAGCTTTGCGACGGCTGCAGGCGCCAGCACACGAGATCGTCGTCGCCCCCGCACGGCGGCAGCACGAGCTCCTGGTCGCGCACGAGCGCCGTCACGGTGCAGTCGTACTGGCCGCCCGGCACCTCCGGCGCGACGTCGGCGGCGGTGAGGCACATGCCCGGAAGGATCGTCTTGAACTGCGTGCGGAGGTTGTCGATCGCAGGCGCGTAGTCCGTCGCGTCGATCGAGTACGCGGCCCCCACGCCCTCGGCGTGCGCCAGGTCAGCGACGAACGCATCGAACCGCGGCGCGGCATCGGGAACGAGCGCCGACACGACGGTCGCCTGGATCTGCGCGGCGTACTCGTCGGGATCGCGCGACGACTCGTCGTCGGTCGCGCCGACGAACAGCACGGCAAGCGATGCGTTCGGCCGGCGAAATCCGCCGTCGTTTGCGAGCGCGAGTGCCGCCGCATCGAGCAGCTTGCTCGGTCCGGTGCCCGCGGTACCGACATCGACGAGCGCGCCGACCTCGTCGGCAAGCGTCCGCGAAAAGTTCGTCGAGCGCGCGAGATCGAAGTCGGTGCGCATCGCGAGGAACGGCTCGGTCATCGAGGGCGTGCGGCGGAGAATGCCGTCGTTCGACGTGACGGCGATCCGCAGATCGAGGAGTCCGCGGTCGAGCCGACCGAACGTGGCGTCGACGAGCGCGGGTAGCGACGCCAGTCGCTCGCGGTAGTTCGCCATCGCCGCGCTGTCGTCGATCACGACGAGCACGTCGCGCTGTGCGAGCCCGCGACCGGGGATCGTGTAGTCGGCGATGTGGTTCTGCCCTCCGCGTGGCACCGACGAATCGTCGGTACAGGCTGCGACGAGGACTGCGATCGCGAGCGCGTGTGCTTTCACGCCGCCGGATAGAGCAAACCGCTGGCCAACGCCCGCACGCGAGGATTCGCGCGGTTACACGGCCGCTCCGCCAACGCGGTTGGCGCTACTGCCTCGTTGCTTCGATCCGCTCGTGCTCGGCACATGGCATCGAGGTGCCACGCCGCGCGGCCTCGTCGGGCGCGCACGAGACCATCGCCGCCGGGATGTCCTCGCGGTGGGTCTCGATATCGATGACGAGCCGCTCGCCGTGCAGCGTCGCGGTCTGCGCCGTGTAGATCAGCGAGCAGGTCGTCGCGCCGCCGGCGGTCGTGACGATGCCGCGCCAGCCGCCGTCGATCGGCTCGGGGAACGAGTCGGTGTACGGGTTCGGCGTCTCGCACGCGGCCGCCGCGTCGTCGGTGCAGCGCGCGTAGACGAAGCCGAACGCGTCGTCGGGAATCAGCTCGAGCGTCGCCGGCGGCATCGCGGCCAGCTGATCGTTGCCGCACGGCGCCGACAGGACATTCGCCTCGACGTGATACGTGCCGCCGAGGTCGACCTCGCTCTGGCAGCCGCACGCGAGAAGCGCGGCGGCGAGCGCGCTACACATTCGTCGCCTGGAGTCGTTCACGCATCGTGCACGGGAGCGAGCTACCTCGGCTCACGGCCTCCTGGTCGGTGCAAAGCGAGCTCGGCCTCGTCGTGGAAGAATCGGGAGGCCGTCTTCGAGCGTCGCGGTCGCATCACGACTCGAGTCGCTCGGCGAGCGCGAACAGGCGATCGTGCCGCGTCTCGATGATGTTCGCCGCCGCGCGCGCGATCGCGGCGACCGGCTGCGCCGGCTGGCCCGCGAGGAACGTCGACGCATCGCCCGCGCCCGCCCACCACCGCTTCGCCATCTCGACGCCCTTCATCACCGCGGCCTCGCCGACGGTCGAGTGCAGGAACGCGCCGACCGGCGACGGCTTCGTGTCGAAGCTCGACTCGGATGCGCGGCCCTCGGCGAGCAGGCGCTGCAGCGGCGGATCGAGATCGCTCGCCGACCCGAGGTACGGCAGGTAGTTCTCGATGCGGCGCGCATCGGAGCGGCCGACGCTCTTCGCGCCGCCCATGAAGTAGTCGAGCGGCACGTCGCCGCCGGTCAGCTCGGCGAGCGCCTCGACGAGCGCGATCGAGTAGAGCTTCGCGCGCAGATAGCGCACCGCGAGCTGGAGGTTGCCGGTCGTCCGCGCGACGCGGCGCGCGTGCACCTGCGGCGGCGGCTCGTCGCCCCACGCGTGGAACACGCGCTCGGCGGGCAGCTGCGCGAGGAAGCTCTCCATCTTCTGCAGCGCGATCCGGTAGTCGCGGACCGTGTAGACCAGCGGATGGTGCAGCGCGGGGTTGCTCTCGGGCAGGAGCTTCCACGTGTTGTCGAGGAAGCGCGCCGGCTCGTTGTCGGCAAAGTTCTCGACGTCGCGGTTGCCGACGCGCACCGCGCGACACAGCGTCGCGTCGAGGTCGGCGCCCGAGAGGCCGAGCCCGACGAGGCGATCGCGCAGCTCGCTCACCGGATCGGCGCGGAACGGGATCGTCTGCTCGATGCACGCCGCGATCGCGATGCGCTGGTGGCGATCGAGCGCCTTCTCCATCTGGATGCAGCCGACGAACGCCGACGCGAGCTCGTTGAGGCCCATGGTCGGCGTGACGAGATCGCCGACGCGGCGGCCGAACACCGCGAGGACGTCGGCGGTGCACTCGTGCTCGCCCGCGCTCGCGGGGACGCGCCAGCCACCATCGGCCGGCACGAGCGCGCGCTCCATCTCGGCGCGCATCGAGCGCGGCGGGCCGTTGTCGACCTGGATGTAGACCGCGTCGTGATAGAGCGCGGCGATCACCTCGAGCGGATCCTCGCTCGCCTTGGCGATCTGGATGACGTGATCGTGATTGTGGAACTCGCGGCCCGTCGCCGACAGCGCGGCGTGGACCGAGAAGCCCCAGCGCTCGATCTCGGTCGTCTCGACGCGCGAGCCGAGCGTGTGGAGCGCTCGCCATAACGCGTTCACGATTTCATGTACCGGCGACCGCTGATCCATTCCCAAAAGCGACGGTATCAGAATTGCCCGTGTGGTTGGGACGGCGGTTCACCGCGCGCTACCCCAAGCGCGCGTCGTCGATCTCGAAAAAGGCTCACGCGTCGAAGAGGGCGTTAAGCCGAGTTCTGTCTTGTGGCGACCATTCTTCTAGGCCCAGCGTTGCCGCTGGGCTCGAGCGACCAACCCGGAGTCATCGTGCGGGCAACACGACCCCTGTCTGGTCTTGCTTCAGGTGGGGTTTGCCGTGCCCTCGCTGTCACCAGCGAGGCGGTGCGCTCTTACCGCACCCTTTCACCCTTACCGGCCTTGCGACCGGCGGTTTGCTTTCTGTGGCACTTTCCTGCGAGTCACCTCGACTGGCCGTTAACCAGCACCTTGCCCTGTGAAGCTCGGACTTTCCTCCCGTGACGCCGCGTTGCCGCGACGCCACCGGCGGTCACCTCTCCCTCTTCGACGCGTGAGCGGGCACACCCTACAGAGATGAAGCTCGCGGAGCAAGCCTCGCCAAGGCACGGGTGGTAAGCCTGCACATGGACGAGCGGATCAGCGCCCTGCAGAAGGCCGCCGCCGCTCGAACCGGCGTGATCGGGCTCGCCGGCGGGCTCCCCGCGGACGAGCTGTTGCCGCGCGAGGACCTCGGCCGCGCGCTCGCGCACGTCGTCACGACCCGAGACGACGCGCTCCAGTACGGCTGGCCCGAGGGTGTCGTGCGCCTGCGTGCGTGGATCGCCGATCGGCTTCGTCGGCGCGGCGCGCAGATCGATGCCGAGCGCGTGATCATCACGGCGGGCGCGCAGCAGGCGCTCGCGATCGCCGCCGCGGTCCTGCGCGATACGACGATCGCCGTCGGCGATGCGACGTATCCCGGCGCGCTCGACGCGTTCCGCGGCGCCGGCGTGCCGATCGGGGTCGACAGTGGCGAGGCCCGCTACGTGATCGCGGGCGTGACCAATCCGCGCGGCATTGCCGAGGACGCGACGGCCGCGCTCGCCACGACGGGGCCGCTGATCGTCGACGAGGCCTACGCCGAGCTGCGGTTCGACGGCCGCCTACCCCGCCCTCTCCTCGCCGACGCGTGCGATCGCACGTGGCATGTCGGAACGATCAGCAAGACGATCGCGCCGGGCCTGCGCGTCGGCTGGCTCGTCCCACCGGCGAAGCATCACGCCGCCGCGCTCGAGCACAAGCAGGCGACCGATCTGCAGACCGCGAGCGTGTGCCAGGCAGGGCTCGCGCGTCTGCTCGCGACGATCGACTACGACGCGCTGCTCGCGAAGACACGCGCGTTCTATCAGGCGCGCGCCGAGCAGCTCGCGTGTGGCCTGCGCCAGCACCTGCCGGGCGTGCGGTTCGTCGAGCCCGAGGGAGGGTTCTCGATCTGGGTCGAGACCGACGACGACATCGACGAGCTCGCGTTCCTCGAGGCCGCGCTCGACGCCGGCGTCATGGTCGATCCCGGCGGCCCGTTCTCGCCGGTGCCTCGTCCGTCGCTCGCTTTCCGGGCGAGTTACTCGAGCTCGAGCGAGCTCGACGAGGCGGCGAAGCGACTGTCGGTCGCGCTCACGCGGGCAGCGCGCGAGCCACGTCGTACACGCCCGACTTGAGGTTCTTGCGGATCGTGATCGCCTCGCGGATCACCTTCCACATGTCCTTGAGCGGATTGACGCGCGAGCGGCCGTCGTCCAT
>JABFXX010000101.1 GCA_013368795.1 Kofleriaceae bacterium | reverse complement strand
CGACGACCTTGCCGCGGAACGACGTCGCCACCGAGGCGTCGGTCGCGGCGGTCACCGTGACGAGCACCGTCGAGTGGAACGCGCCGAGCTTCGACGACGTGACGTACTTGTACGCGTACCAGTCACCGAGCTTGCCGTCGTGCCAGGCGTCGAAGGGCGCCGGATGCGTATCGCCGCTCGCCGAGGGAACCGCGGGTGCCGCCGTCGTGCTCTTCGCGGTCGGGGCTCGGTGATCCTCGCGCATGTACCCGACGAGCACGTAGATCATCACGGCGATCGAGACCCCCGCGAACGCCATTTGCAGCCGCTGACCCACGGTCAGACACTACACCGGGCCGAGATCCCGAACCATCTCGAAGGCTTGCCGGTGCAGCGGGCCTGCTGGCCAGCCGAGCCCTGTTTGCAGCCCCGCGGGCTATACGGTGTCCACCGCAATGCCACGTCGGGGCTCCTTATATTCAGCGTGGCCAACATGTCCCTCACGACCGGAGCACGGCTAGACGTGGCATCCCGTTCCGACGCTCGTGGTCGTCTCCTCTCCGAGCTCGCCGGGTCGCCGGCGCGCAAGGGTTACAGCATCGCGTACGACCTGCTCGGCAATCGCGCGGAGGCGGAGGAGGCAGTTCAGGAAGCGCTCGCGAGAGCGTGCGAATCGATCGGCGACCTGCGCGATCCCGGCGCGGCACCGGCGTGGTTTCTGCGCATCGTCACGACGATGTGTCTGCGCACGCTGCGGCGCCGCAAGCTGAAGCGCACGTTGTTCGGCTGGATCCCCGGCAAAGACGACACCGAGGTGAAGCCGGACGCGAGCACCGATGCGATCGCCGAGCGCATGCATGCCTCGCCGGGCCCGGTCGCGACCGACGCGCTCGTCGATCGCGAAGCATTTGGCGCATTGATGGGCCGGCTCGACGATCTGTCTGCGCAGCAGCGCACGGCACTCGTCCTGCGTTACGGCCACGACCTGGGCGTGCCGGAGATCGCCGAGATGCTCGGCGTCGAGCTCGCCACTGCAAAGACGCATCTCGTGCGCGGCCTCGCGAGGCTGCGCGATCTGATGGAGGAGCACCGATGAGTAGCAACCCGTGTGATCTAGTCGCCGAGCGCGTCGCGCTCGGTGAGCCCCTCGGCGATGTCGCCGAGCATGCCGCGAGCTGTCCGCGTTGCCGGGCGATCGCCGCGTTGCCGACAGAGATCGGCGCCGTGCATCGCGAGGCGGATCCGGGCATCGGCTTCACGGCGCGCATGACGGCGGGTGCGCAGCACCGGTTCGCCGCGCGCCGGCGTCGCCGGATCGCGGCAGGCATGGCGACCGCGGTCGCTGCGACGACGCTCGGCGTGTTCTTCGTGACGCGCTCGCCGCAGACCGGAGCGATCGAGCCGCCGATTCCGCCGACCACGCCGGCGACGGCGACGAACCCGCCAAACGATCCGTGGAACCCGGATCAGGAGCGCCCGAGCGCCGCCGACGATGATGACCTCGCGTCGCTCGTGTACTTCGCAGACACCGACCGCGCCGCCGCGCAGACCGCCAACTGGAAAGAGATCGCAAAGCCGCTTCGTCCGTATCGGGCGGTCGTCGAAGGAGTCGAGCCATGAAGAAGCTGTTCACCACGTTCCTGCCGACGCTGTTCGCCGGCGGTCTCATCTTCGGTAGCGCGCTCGGTCAGGCGGACGATGGCCGCATGCCTATGCCTCCGTCGCCCCCCAGCGCCCCGGTTCCGCCGCGCGCGCCGAAGCCGCCGAAGGCACCGAAGGCCGGTGGCGGCGTCAGCGTGCAGATTCACGACGGCGAGATCCAGGTCAACGGCGTCAACATCGCCGGTCTCGCGGGTCAGGTCGACGGACAGATCGCCGGCGCGATCGCGCAGATCGATTCGGATCCGAACATTCCGCCGAAGGTCCGCGCGAAGCTCAAGGCGAAGCTCGAGAGGATCCGCGGCAAGCTATCGAAGCGGCTCGCGAAGCTCGACGTGAAGGATCTCGATCAGCTGAAGGATCAGCTCGAGAGCATCGGCGACGAGATCGGTTCCGAGATGGACGACTTCGGCCGCGAGATGGACGAGTTCGGCCAGGGCATGGACGAGTTCGGCAAGGGCATGGAGGAGTGGGGCAAGGAGTTCGGCAAGGAGATGGGGAAGTGGGGCGAGCAGTTCGGCAAGGACGTGCAGAGCCAGGTCATGAAGGGCCTCGCCAAGGGCAAGCAGTGGCACATCCAGGTCGACGACGACGATGACGACGAGGACATGCCGGCCGGTATGCCCGACATGGACGACGACGACATGCATGACGCGGTTCGCGGACTCGGCCAGCTGAACCTCAGCCAGCAGCAGCGCCAGCAGCTCAAGAGCCTGCGCGCCGACAGCGACAGGAAGGTCGAGCAAGCGAAGCGCAACCTCGAGCGCGAGTCCGACAACCTCAAGCGTCAGCTCGAGAACCCGAACGCGAGCGAGGCCGACATCGCGCGGTCGATCGACGCGGTCGCGCAGCAGGAAGCTGCGATCCGGAAAGCCCGCATCCTCGCGTGGGTGAACGCGCGCCGCCTGCTCGACGACTCGCAGCGCAGGCAGGTCGAGGGCGCCGCGAAGGGCCGCTCGCACTAGTCACTGTGCTATAGCTGTCCGCGAATGCGGACCCCGCTTGTCGTCGTGCTGCTTGCGGCGTGTTCCGACAAGACGCCGCCGAAGGTCGACGTGCCTCCGCCGGCGACGACGCCCGACGATGCAGGCGTCAAGACGATCGTCGTCTCGGGCGTCGACCCGTCGGGCATGCATCTCGACGACGACAGCCCTCGCGTCGTGCAGCAGCAGCAGCAACCGAATCGACCGGGACGGCCGATCGATGTCACGCTGCGATCGACGCCGCCCGGTGCGCAGGTCGCCGTCGACGGCGTGGTCATCGGCAACACGCCCGCGTACTGGAGCGGGATGGCCGACGGCCGCGAGCACCAGTTCCTGTTCACGCTGCGCGGTCACGGCATCGCGCGCTATCGATTCGTGCCGGTGTCGAGCGGCGTGATCCACGCGCGGCTCGAGCCGATCGTCGAGCAGCCCGACGCCGGCGTGCCTCCTCCCGAGGTCGTGCCGCAGCCGCCGGCGAACATCGCGCCGCCGCCGACGGTGGTGAAGCCCGTCGAGCAGCCGCCCGCGCCGCTGCTCACGCCCGATGCCGGGGTCACGCCTGCGCCGCCGCCGGGTAGCATCGGCCCGCAGCCTTAGTCGCGAGCGACGCCGTGGATTCTCGACCGCCCGTCCTCGAAGCCAAGCGCGTGCGACTGCGTCCGTTTCGCGCGGGCGATCGCGACAACCTGTTCGAGCTGTTCAGCGATCCGTCGGTCGCTCGCTACTGGAGCTCGCCGGCGTGGACGGAGCGAGCGCAGGCCGACATGTGGCTCGCGGGTGCGCTCGACTTCTCCAACCCGACGATGCTGCAGTGGGTGACGGCCGATCGCGAGACCGACGAGCTGCTCGGCACGGTCACGCTGTTCGGGCTGCGCGCCGACCAGAAGCGCGCCGAGATCGGCTACTCGCTGCACCCGGACCACTGGGGACGCGGCATCGCGCGCGAGGCGGTCTCGCGCGTCCTCGAGTTCGGCTTCGACGATCTGGGACTGCGCCGCTTCGAGGCAGATGTCGATCCGCGCAACGACGCCTCGATCGGTCTGCTCACGCGCCTCGGCTTTCAGCGCGAGGGCATGCTGCGCGAGCGCTGGGTCGTCGGTGGCGAGGTCTGCGACACCGCGTTCTTCGGCCTGCTCGCGCGCGATCTGAGACGCTAGGGATTTGGCGTCACGCGCAGGTCGCCGAGCGGCGTGCTCGTGTCGCCTGCCTTGATCGCGCCGCGAGGGACACCGCCCTTGATCGCGCTGATGTCGAGCGGCGACGCCGAGTCGGCATCGCCCGCGACCGCGAACGGTTTGTTCTCGCGCACGGCGAACGTGATCGGATAGTTCGCGACCGTTCGATCGTCGACGTTGAAGTCGGGGTTCGGCAAGGGCGGCGTCACGAGATACGCGGCATCGAGCACGCATGCATCGAACGCGGTGTCGCCGAGGCCGCGCACCGTCGCGCGCGTCAGCTCGCCGCGGCCGATCTCTAGCTGGAACGTCACGGTGCCGGCGAGCGCCGCACTGCGGCTGATCGCCTTCTGGTAGCAGGAGTACGCCGCGGGCTGGAGCTGGGTGCGGAACAGGAGCTCGAGCGTCTTGTCATCGATCGCGCTGCCGCCGGTCGCGGTGACCGTGCCGACGCGGACCTCGGGCGGAAATGCCGGATCGCCGAACGCGACCATCCGCGTGAACGGGCCGCCGCCCGCGATCATCGCGCGCCGGTTCGCCGCGACCTTGCCGGCGCTCGCGAGCACGACGAGCGAGTGTTCGGCGTCGGCGGCGGGATGGCGGCGCCGTACCTCGCTGAACCCACCGGGCGTCATCGCGAGCTCGACGCCGCCGGCGAGCGCCTCGGGCTCCGCGCCGAGCGCGAGCTGTGCGAATGCCGTCGAGGGAGCCGGCCGCGCCGCGATCTGGGTGCGCCTGGACGACAGCTTCACCGCCGCCGGTGACCGCACGATATCGACCCTCACGACGCCGGTGCCTGCCGCCAGCTGCTCCGGGAAGTCGGTCCGCCCGGGCAGCGCGAGCTGGAGCCACGCGGGACGTAGCCAGTCGGCGGCGTTCGCGAGCTCGCGGTCGAGTGTCTCGGTCTGGAGCACGGTGTAGCTGCCGCCGAACTTCACGACGGCGTCACGCACGGCGTCGGTATCCGGATCGCGCATGCGGCCGGGCTCGACGACGAGCGCGTGAACCTCGACGCCCTTCTTCTGCGTCGCGAGTGCCGTCGACAGCGAATTCGCGGCGATGTCGCCGAGCACGCCGTCGGAGATCAGCACGACGAGCGGCGTCGGGCCGTCCTCCTCGATCATCGACTTCGCGAGCGCGAACGCGGCCGCGGTGTCGCTGCCGTTGCCGGCCGGGCGGTTGTCGATCATCGTGTCGAGCGTCGACAGCGCTGTCGCCGTCGGCTGGGTCCACGACGGGAACACGCGCGCCGCGGTGCGGTCGTAGAAGATCGCCTCGAGCTCGGAGCCCTTCGGCAGCGCGCCCGCGATCGCGCGCACGAGCTTCTTCACGTTGTGACGGCCGACGAGCTCCATGCTGCGCGAGCCATCGATCACGAGCAGCGCACGGCGCGCACCGACGAGGCGTGCGCCCGGCGTCGCGACGGTGATCGCACGCGCCGTGAAGCCATTGCCGAGCGACTCGGTCTGCGTCCACACGACTGGCTGCGCCCTGGCGAACGCGAGCTCGACGCCGATCGTCAGATCCTGATCGCCGAGCTCGTACGTCGTCCCGCCGGCATCGACGCCGTTGAACCGGACGTGCGCGACCTTCGTGCCGGGCCCCGGCGTCGCGTGGACGACGACGCGGCACTTGAGGCCGGGATGCGCGGGTAGCGTCACGCGGATCTCGCCGTCGCGAAGCTCGCCGGCGACGAGCCAGCGCGCGGTGATCGTCATGTCGTGGTCGGGCTGGATCGGCTGGACGATCAGCCGAAACCGAGGGTGACCGGCGAGCGGCACGAGCGCGGTCGCGAGCACCGGATCGGCGCCGAGCACCGCCTCGGACTCGACGACGTCGCTCGTGATCGCGGAGTCGACGACGATCGACCGCTCGGTCTTCCTGCGATCCGGCTGCGCCGCGACCTCGACGAGCTGCGCACCGGGCGGGAGCTCGAGGACGCTCGTCGCCGCGAGCAGCGCCGGCCCCGGATTGGCGAGCCGCTGGCTCATCGCGACCTCGGCGATCGCGCCGCGGAGAGATAGGTCGATATCGCACGCCGACTCGGTCAGCTGGTCGAGCGGTCTCGGTGAATCGCCTTGCCCGTACTCACTCCAGGTCGAATCCGCTCGGGCGGTGCCGCCCACGGACGCGAGCACGGCGCAAGTGGCGATCACGCAGCGCATGTCCCCGAGACAACGGGCATTGCGAACGGTTGCGCCGACCTCGCTCACGACGCGACAATGTACTCGGTGCAAGCGCCGAGCACGCGTCCCAAGATCGGCTTCGTACTATCCGGTGGTGGGTCGCGTGGCGCGTACGAGGCCGGGATCATTCACTACCTGCGCACGGACCTCGCCAAGCGCCTGGGCAGGCACGTCCCGATCGACATCGTCACGGGCACGAGCGTCGGCGCGATCAACGCCGCGTTCATGGCCGCGACCATGTCCGACCCGGGCTCGCAGGCCGAGCAGATCGTCGCCGGCTGGCGCTCGCTGCGGATCGAGGAGCTGATCAGCCTCAAGGCAGGCGACATCCTCCGCGGCGTGCGCATGCTGCTCGGCGGCGATCCGCCACCGCCGCCGCCCGGCAGCTTCCGTTACGGCGGCCTGCTCGACACGAGCGGCCTCGAGCGATTCGTGATCCGCATCGTGCCGTGGCGCGGCATCGAGCGCAGCCTGCGAAACGGCGACCTCCACGCGATGTCGGTCTCGGCGACGCACGTCGGCACCGGACACACCGTCGTGTTCCTGTCGAGCGCCGAGCCGGTGCCGCGCGAGTGGAGCCGCGATCCGTTCGTGCGTCACCGCGCGGCGCGCATC
>JABFXX010000192.1 GCA_013368795.1 Kofleriaceae bacterium | reverse complement strand
ACCGCGATGCGGTTCCCGACAGCCCTCCTCCTGACCGCCGCTGCATGTGCATGCGCCCCCGAGCCTGCAGCGGCGCCTCTTCTGCGCGACAAGCCGCGCGGAATCGTGTTTGTCCTCGGTGATGGAATGGGCGCAGCCCACTTCTCGCTGGCAAAGCTACTCCGCCGTGATCGGTTCCAGGTTGGCCGGTTGACCGAGGTCGGGCTTGTATCGACACACTCGACGAGCTCGCTGGTCACCGATTCGGCCGCCGCTGCCACGGCCTATGCGACGGGGATCAAGACCGCGAACGGCTTCGTCGGGATCGGGCCAGATCGTCGCCACCACCCGACGGTGCTCGAGGTCGCCGAGCGACGGGGACGCGCGACGGGGTTGGTGACCACCGCTGCGTTTGGCGACGCGAGCCCGGCCGCGTTTGCCGCCCATCATGACGACCGCAAGGATCGCCGCGCGCTGGCGAGACAGATCGCGCAGAGCGGCGCCGACCTCCTGATCAGCACGGGCCTGGAGAGCTTCGGCGACGATCTGCCGCCGCTCGAGACGGTGGCCGCGATCGGAGGCTTCCAGGCCGTGCGAACGATCGACCAGCTCCGCGCGGCCGGCGACGCGCCCGTGCTTGCCGCACTCCGTTCAGGCGAGGACGACGGGGATTCCCCAGATGCGTCGCTGCCGATGCTCGCAGGTTGGGCGCTCGAGCACCTCGCGCGCGATCCCGATGGGTTCTTCCTGTTTGTCGAGCAGGAAGGCACCGACACCGCGAGTCATCACAACGCGTGCGGTCATCTCCAGGCCGCGGCGAGCTCGTTCGACGAGACCGTAGGGGTCGTCCTCGACTTCGCCGAGAAACGCGGCGACGTGTTGGTCGTCGTCGCCGGCGACCACGAGACGGGCGGACTCCAGCTAACCGGCACTCCTGATCAGATCGAGTGCCGATGGGCCACGGACGGTCACACCGGTGGCGCCGTGCCACTCTTCGCGCGTGGGCCCGGGGCGTCGCGCTTCGCGACCTACCTCGACAACGCCGAGGTCGGGAAGGCGCTACTGGATCTGCTCGAGTAGCAGAGGTCCTCACGGCGTTGCGTCCCGTAGGGCCTCCACGATCGCGGCGACCGCCGGATCCTCGCGCGCACCAGCACGTGTGACCGCATAGATCCGGTTTCGTGCGTGGTGACGTGGATGGCGAAGCACGCGCACGCCTTTCGCCCGCATCGCGCAGTCGCTCGGGACGATCGACCAGCCCCGGCCGGACGACACGGTCGCGATCACTTCTTCGAGCTCCTCGAAGTGATAGGCGCTCTGCAACGAGCTCGGGCGGCGGCGGAACGTGGTCTCGAACCACTTGCCGAACACGTACTCGCTCTCATCGTAGGTGACGAACGGCACCGCAGCGAATGCGTCTACCGTGCGCGGCACGGCGCGTGGACCGCCGCGCGCAGGCACGATCAGCACGAGCTCTTCGTCCCACACGTCGGTGGTGACGAGCCGGCTCGAGACGACCGGCATGTAGACGAAGCCGACATCGCACGAGCCGTCGTGAAGCGATGCAAACACTTGCTCGGCCGTCGGAAAGCGCAGCGAGTACGGACGCGGTGCCATGCGCTCCAGGACCGGAAACAGGACGTAGCGGCCGAACCCGCTGACCGAGGCAATGCGGAGTGGGCTCGCGATGACAGCGCGCGGATCGCGGAGCTCGGCTGCGAGCCGTCCGAAGTCGCGAAAGAAGTGCTCGCAGACGTCGAGCAGACGGACGCCCGGCGGCGTCAGCGTGAGGCGGCGCGTCGTGCGATCGAACAGGCTCGCACCGAGCTGCTGTTCGAGCTGGCGGATCTGGTAGCTCACGGCCGGCTGTGTCAGGTGCAGCGTCTTTGCGGCCTGGCTGAAGCTGAGCGCGCGCCCGACCTCGACGAAGGCCTGCAGATAGCGGGGATCCAGGTCCATCAATGAACTCTATCGCGTGCATCCAATCTATCAATTGGGAAGATGGCCGGGAATTCGGCATGGTGCCGGGCATGAAGGCGCTCTCGTGTGTTCTCTGCGTCGCATGCGCATCGACCGGCCAGCCGCACGTCGATGATGCGGCGCTCGCCGAGGACATGGCATCGGCCGCGACGGCGTTCCTCGCATCGCTGACGCCGGAGCAAGCCGACCGTGCCCGGTTTCCACTCGAGCACGCGCAACGTACCGACTGGCACTACATTCCACGCGCCCGGCCGGGCGTGTCACTCGGCGAGCTCGCCCACGCGCCGCGCGCACTCGCGTACGGCTTCCTGGCCACGGCGCTTGGCCGGCGAGGCCTCTTGAAGGCGAGTGCGATCATGGCGCTCGAAGAGGTGCTGTACCGGCGCGAGCACGGCAGCGGCCCCTTCGTGCGCGACCCGGGTGCGTACTTCTTGACGATCTTCGGCACGCCTTCGACGACAACCACCTGGGGCTGGCGAATCGAAGGCCATCATCTATCGATCAACCTGACCCTCGTCGACGGGAGGCAACCGATCGCCGCACCGGCATTCCTCGGGGCGGCACCCTCGACGTCGCGCGTGCTCGGTCGCGAGGAGCTGCTCGGCCTGCAGCTCCTGAGCAGCCTCGACGACGAGCGGCGCCGTGTCGCGGTCTATACGGCGACCGCGCCGGACGACATTCTGACCGGCCCGGACACGGTGCTCGGGGAGCTGCCGGGGCTCGCGGTAGGCCGGATGACGAGCGCGCAGCGCGCGAGCTTCGCCGCGCTCCTCGACGAGCTCCTCGCGACCCTGCCACCCGAGCTCGCCGCACGCGAGCGAGCCCTGATCGCAGCGCACGACATCGAGCGGGTCACGTTCACGTGGGCCGGCGCCGCATCACGAGAGCTGCCACACTACTTCCGCCTGAGCGGGCCGACGTTCTTGTACGAGTTCGACAACACGCAGGAACAGGCGACGCACGTACACACCGTGTGGCACGCGCGCAGCCCGGCAGGCGGCGACTTCGGCACCGACTTGCTTCGCGAGCACTACCGCAACCATCCGCACGGAGCGCACCGATGATCCGCTTGCTGTTGATGACGATCGCGCTCGCCGGGTGCGGTTCGCGAGCCCAGCCGAACGCGATGCTGCATGGCGAATGGAGCGCGCCGGTCGCGCCGTTCCGCGTCGTCGGCAACATCTACTACGTCGGCGCGCGGAACATCGCGTCGTACCTGATCGCGACGCCGGAGGGGCACATCCTGATCGACACCGGGACGCGCGAGATGGAGTCCGTGATACGCGACAACATCGCGCGCCTCGGCTTCTCGCTCGCCGACGTGAAGATCCTGCTGAACAGCCACGCCCACTACGACCATGTCCAGGGCCATGCAGCGGTCGTGCGTGCGAGCAACGCGCTGGTGTTGGTGATGCACGAGGACGCCGCGGCGGTGCGTACGGGCGTCGATCTGTCACCGCTCGCCGACGAAGGTTGGGAGCCGGTGCGCGTCGATCGCGAGCTCGTCGACGGCGACACGGTGACGCTCGGCGACACGACGCTGACAGCGATCCGCGCACCCGGCCATACGCCCGGTTGTACGGTGTGGACGACGACGGCCCGCGAGCCGGATCGCACGTACGCGGTCGTGTTCTACGGCTGCATGCGTCCCAACAACGACGTCAAGCTCGCCGGCAACACCAGATTCCCTCATCTCGTCGAGGAGACGCGCGAGACGTTCCGCCGCATGCGCGCGCTTGCACCCGACATCTACTTGCTGAACCACCCCGAGGATGAGTTCGCGGGCAAGCAGATCGCTCTCGCCGAGGAGGTGCGTCCGCATCCGCTCGCGGATCCAGCAGCGTGGCCGAAGCTTCTCGACGAGATCGAGGCCGAGTTCGAGGCGCAGCTGAAGCGTCAGCGATAGTCGATGCGATAGATGTCGAGCTTGCCCGCGCTCGCCTCGGGGCGCTTGCTCGAGAAGTAGAGGACCTGCCGATCGTGAAGATCGATCGTCGGTCCGAGCGTGTAGCCACCGGCGACGTTGACGGTATCCGGAAGCCGCGTCCCCGGGGCGTACCCCGCGGTGCCGCGCCGCGAGACGAATAGCTCGATCGGATCGTTCTCGACGTCGGTCGATCGCGAGAACACGATCGACGTCCCGTCGGCGAGGAACGTCGCGTCGAACTCGTCGTGGTCGGGCGTATTCAGCGCACCGGGCAAGGGCGCCGCCGGGGCGAAGCCGCTGCCCTGCGCGGCCGCGAAGTAGAGGTCGTGCTTGCCGGGCGGCCGGTTGGTCGCGAACAGAAGGCCGCTGCCGTCGAGCGCGGGGCTCGGCGCCCACTCGTTGCCCTCGGTGTTGATCTCGGGCCCGAGATGCTCGACGGCGCCGAAGCCATCGCCGGTGATCGGCGCGCGATAGATGTCGTCGCCACCGGCACCACCGGGTCGGTTCGAGAAGAAGTAGACGTATTTGCCGTCGGCGGAGAACGCAGGATCGAAGTCGTTCTCGGGCGAATCGAACGCGGCGGGCTCGGGCGCGCTCCAGCCACCATCGGTCGCGCGCGACTGCCAGATATCCCAGCCGCCGGGGCCGCCGGGACGATCGGTCGAGCCCCAGAGGCGCAGGGTGCCGTCCGGACTGCTCGCGAACCGGATCTCGGAACGCGCGGTCGACACGCCATCACCGACGAGCGTGGCCGGACCGTCGAGCGTGAGTCCCTCGGCGCCACCCGTTCCCGCGGGTCTGGACTGCGAGCCGCACGCCGCGGCGGTGACGATACAGAACGCGAGCTTGCCCGTCATCGTGCGCGCAGTGTACCTGCTGTCACTGGGCGACGACGCGAAAGCCTTCAGCCTGCAGCAGCCGCACGAACTCGTCGACGTCGTGCGAGCGCTCGAGGATTCCGCGCAGCCGGTCCTCGTGGCTGGCCTCGAGCGCGGTCGCCGACAGAAACGGGTGCATCGCCGGCGTCGCATCGGGCGGCAGCGGCGCCGTGCTGACGAGCGGGCCCGGCTGATCGCTCACCTCGAGGATCTCGACGTCGCCGTCGTAGACCCGCCAACTTCGCGGTTCGTGCGGCGTCACGGTACTGGCGTGGTTCGACGGGACGGATGCCGGTTTGTCGTGCGCGCAGCCGGCGAGCATCGCGATGACGACGGCGAGCAGCGCGTCACGGAACACGTTTTCCTTCGGCGTCGTGGTTCGTCTCGTACAGCTCGACGAGGAACGCGTACATGTTCGGATCGTGCGCCTGCAGCCACGCGCGGCCGTTGTGATAGGGCGTGCGATCCTTGTTCTTGCCCTCGTTCTTGCCGAAGAACGCATTCGTGCTCTGGGCGAAGTACTCGTGCACGTTGCTCGCCGCGTACTTGTCCGTGAACGTGTCGCGCGCGTCGCCCGGATCGGCCTTCTGATGCTGGCTGTACAACCCGTTCAGGCGCTCCTTCTGCGCCGCCGTCAGGGCCTTCGACTCGAGCGCGTGCGCGAGCTCGTGCATGCCGATGCTGTAGCCGGTCGGGTACGTCGAGATCACGCCGGCGACGGCGCGCAGATTCTCCTCGGCGACACCGATCGCGAACGAGCCATCGGGCGCGTTCATGCCGCCCGAGCCGCGCACGCCCGACCAGTCACGGCCGTCGAACGTCGTGCGCCCCTTGAGGCTCGCGAACTGGGGAAGATCCGTCATCTTCGTCCGCGCGGGGATGATGACGATCGTCGCGCGCGCCTCTGCCATCTTGAGCTGCGCGAACTGATTGCGGCCGAGCTCCTGATGGATGAACACCGCGCACTTGTCGATCGCGTCGGCATGCGAGCCCGGAGGCGCGACCACGGTCACGCCATCGATCACGCGACGGACCGTCGTCGTGAGGATCGTCGGATCGACGCCGCGAGCGGCCGGCGGTGGCGCCGCGCGAGTCGCGCTGCCATACGCACGCTCGGAGGCCGTCGGCGGGGCGGCTCCTGGCACTTCGTCCTGAACCGCCGGCAACGGGCCGTGGCTGGTGAACCTCGCGGGCTCTGCGGCCTCGAGGTCGGCCGTCGCCGCAGGATCCAGTGGAGTCGCCTCGAGCTCGGACGAACGCTCGCGCTCTTCTCGTTCCATCTAGGTCTGACTGTACGACGGTTGCAGCGCTCGTGTCGTGCACACGACGTGCATCAACCCCGACTCACGATCGTCGTCGCCATCGCCCGAAACCGATACTACGGTCGATGTCAGCTTGTCCTTCCTTCGGGGGCGGCCGGCGAACTTCGGTGAGCTGCTATAGCGACACGATATCGACGCCGGCCAAGAGCCCGATCTGGTGAAAGCGCAGCTCGTAATCGAGCGATAGGCGTACGCGCCAGAACCGAACGCCGGCGCCCAGGTTCACGGCCGTCTCGGCGAACCAGTGCGGTGGATTCTTCGGCGCGTACTCCGCCGGAGTATCCGAGTAGTCGGCCTTGAACCAGGCCCTGCCGAGCTCGATGCCCGCGAACAGCCGTCGCGACGAGATCCGATAGCCCGCATGGACGAAGCGCTCACGGTAGCTCGGGTCGTCGATCTCCGAGTCGAGCCAGTTCGTCTCGCCGATGCCCGCACGCACGACGATCGCGTGCCCGCGCGTGAGGCCGAGCTCGAAGCGCGCGGCCGCGTGCTGCTCGACGAGCGAGCCCATCGCGAAGTGGCCGTCCACGCCGAACGTGTACGTGAGCGGCTCGACCTCGTCCTCGGGAGCCGCCGGCTTGGCCTCGCCCGGTGGCTGCGCGAGCGCGACGCCCGTCATGGCGAGCAGGCAGACGAGAGCGCTTCGCATGCGCCGTTGCCTTTCAAACCCGGTGCCGTCGGGACGACCTCGGGTTCCGCCCGCTTGCCCGCGCATCTGGCTCAGATTCCTGAGGCGGACCGACATCCGTGTCCGTCTGAGATCCTTCTCGGGGCCACCGGGCGTGGGTACGCTTGCGTATGGGACGCAAACGCAAGCTCCGCAAGAAGCTGCACAAGCGCGGGATCGAGGACCAGCCGGCGCTCGTGATCTGCGTCGGCAAGCGCTGCTGCCCGCGCGCGGAGTCGCGTGCCCTCGTCGAGAAGGCGGCCGCGTACGTCGAAAAGGGGCACCTCCACGTGCCGGTCGTCACCGTCGGCTGCCTCGATGTCTGCAAGAAGGGGCCGATCGCGGCCACCTATCCGAAGATCAAGGTCAGGAAGCACGTCACGTTCAAGCGCGCCCGGAAGCTCCTCGAGAAGCTCGAGCGCCGTACGTCGTGACCCGGCGGATGCTATGAACTGCGCCCGTCATGGAAGCTCCTGCTGTACTGCGTCCCGGGCTGCGCCTGAGCGAGCGCGTGCGGTTTCCGGAGGAGCTGCCGATCAGCGCGCACGTCGTCGAGCTGGCGAACGCGATC
Organism: Kofleriaceae bacterium; assembly: GCA_013368795.1. Taxonomy (GTDB): domain Bacteria; phylum Myxococcota_A; class Polyangia; order Haliangiales; family Haliangiaceae; genus JABFXX01. The sequence goes on along the minus strand of JABFXX010000192.1, from coordinate 17,167 downwards.
GACGAGCACCAGGTCGTGATCGTCGCGGGCGAGACGGGGTCGGGTAAGACGACGCAGCTGCCGAAGCTGTGCTTCGCGATGGGCCGCGGCGCGAACGCGCGGATCGGGTGCACGCAGCCGCGCCGCATTGCGGCCTCGAGCGTCGCGTCGCGCGTCGCCCAGGAGCTCGACAGTCAGCTCGGCGAGATCGTCGGGTTCCAGGTTCGGTTCGTCGACAAGATCAAGGCGACGTCGGCGATCAAGTTCATGACCGACGGCATCCTGCTCGCCGAGATCCAGAGCGATCCGCTGCTGCGGGCATACGACACGCTGATCATCGACGAGGCGCACGAGCGCAGCCTCAACATCGACTTCTTGCTCGGGTTCTTGAAGCGGCTCCTGCCGAGGCGGCGCGACCTCCGCGTGATCATCAGCTCGGCGACCCTCGAGATCGAACGGTTCGCGAAGTTCTTCGACGGCGCGCCGGTGATCCAGGTGTCGGGACGGACGTTCCCCGTCGACGTGCTGTACCGGCCGGCGCGCGAGGACGAGGCGGATCTCGCGGAGCTCGTCGGGAACGCGGTGAACGAGATCACCGAGCTCGACCCGCGCGGCGACGTGCTCGTGTTCTTGCCAGGCGAGCGCGAGATCCGCGAGGCGATGGGCGAGCTCGAGCAGCGCGCGCTGCCTCACACGGTGCTGTTGCCGCTGTACTCGCGGCTGTCGGCGGCCGAGCAGCAGCGCGTGTTTCAGCGGAGCGCGCAGCGACGCGTCGTGCTCGCGACGAACGTCGCCGAGACGTCGCTGACGATTCCGGGAATCGTGTACGTCGTCGATCCGGGGCTCGCGCGCATCAATCGCTACGACGTGCGCACCGGCGTGTCGCAGCTGCTCGTCGAGGACATCTCGCGCGCCAGCGCCGATCAGCGCAAGGGTCGGTGCGGCCGCGTGCAGAGCGGCGTGTGCTTCCGGCTCTACGAGGAGAAGGACTTCCTCTCGCGGCCGTCGTTCACCGATCCGGAGATCCGGCGCGTCGGCCTCGCCGGCGTGATCCTGCGGATGAAGATGCTGCGGCTCGGCGACATCCGCGAGTTCCCGTTCCTCGATCCGCCGCCGCAGCGCGCGATCGGTGAGGGCTATCGCGTGCTCGAGGAGCTCGGCGCGATCGACGAGGAAGGCGAGCTGACGAACCTCGGCCACCAGCTCGGCCGGCTGCCGCTCGATCCTCGGCTCGGCCGCATGATCCTCGGCGGCGCCGACGAGAACGCACTGCGCGAGGTCGTCGTCCTCGCGTCTGTGCTCGGCCTCCAGGATCCGCGCGACCGGCCGCAGGCGGTACAGCAGCAGGCCGACGAGGCGCACCGCAAGTGGAAGGACGAGGGCAGCGACTTCGCCGCGCTGCTCAAGATCTGGGCGTTCTGGAAGGACGCGCGCAAGCGGCTGTCGAGACGGCAGCTGCAGAAGCTGTGTCGCGACAACTTCCTCTCGTATCACCGCATGCGCGAGTGGGACGAGATCCACGAGCAGATCGTCCACATCCTCAAGGATCTCAACTTCAAGCCGAACCCGCAGCCGGCCTCGGGCGACCAGATCCATCGCGCGCTGTTGCCGGGCCTGCTCAGCAAGATCGGCATGTGGAACCCCGAGGCGCGCAACTACGTCGGCGCGCGCCAGATCCGATTCGTGATCCATCCCTCGTCGGGGCTCGCGAAGAAGCCGCCGCAGTGGGTGATGGCGGCGGAGCTCGTCGAGACCTCACAGCTGTTCGCGCGGACCGTCGCGAAGCTCGACCCGGTGTGGATCGAGAAGGTCGCAGGCCCGCTGTGCCGACGCAGCCACTCGGATCCGCACTGGGAGCAGAAGGCCGCGCAGGTGATGGCGCGCGAGCAGGTGACGCTGTTCGGATTGCCGATCGTCAAGAACCGCTCGGTGCCGTACGTGCGGTTCGACCCGGCGATGTGCCGCGAGCTGTTCATCACGCACGCGCTCGTGCGCCACGAGTACACGACGAAGGGCGCGTTCATGGCGCACAACCAGCGGCTCGCCGACGAGGCGCACCGCCTGCGCGACAAGGCGCGGCGCAGCGACATGTTCGCCGACGAATACGAGGTGTTCGCGTTCTTCGACAAGCGGCTGCCGCCGACGGTCCATAGCGGCAAGACGTTCGAGGTGTGGCGCGCCGAGGCGGAGGCCCGCGACCCGAAGATCCTCCACCTCTCGCTCGCCGACCTCCTCCTCGACGAGGCCCACGACCTCACGCCCGCGCGGTTTCCCGACGAGCTCGTCGTCGCGGGCGTCGCGCTGCCGCTCAGATATCGGTTCGAGCCGAGCGAGGACGACGATGGCATCACCGTCACGGTCCCGCTCGCGGTGCTGCCCCAGCTCGATCCCGAGGTGATGGCCTCGACGATTCCCGGCTGGATGCACGCGAAGATCCTCGCGCTGCTCGAGTCGCTGCCGAAGGCACTGCGCAAGACGCTCGCTCCGCTCGATCTGCGCGCGGCCGAGATCGCGAGCCAGCTCCGCGCGTTCCAGGAGCCGCTGCTCGCGGGCATCGAGCGCGCGATCTTCGAGGACGCCGGCGAGCGCGTCGGCCGGGATATGTGGGACCTGCGCAGCGTGCCGCGCCACCTCCACTTCACGTTCGAGGTCATCGACCCGCGCGACAAGGTGCTCGGCACGAGCCGCGATCTCGGCGAGCTGCAGCGCTCGCTCGGCGGTCGCGCGCGCGAGCTGTGGGCCGCGACGCCGCGCGCGAGCTACGAGCGCACGGGGCTGCGTGCGTGGGACTTCGATGCGCTGCCCGCGTCGGTGACGATCGACGTCGGCGGGCGCCGGATGCTCGCCTACCCTGCCCTCGTCGATACCGAGAATGCCGTCGATCTGCGGCTGCTCGAGTCGCAGGCTGCCGCCGATGCGGCGACGCGCGATGGCATTCGCCGCCTCGTGCTGTTCCAGCTCGGCACGTCGCTGACGAAGCTCTCCGCGCAGCTCCCCGGCGCGCTCGCCAAGGATGCGCAACGCGCGATCGTGCTGCGCGCGATAGACGAGGCGTTCGGGCTCGTCGGCGAGCCGCCGCGCGACAAGGCGACGTTCGCGGCGCGGATGACGGCCGGCCGCGCGGCCCTGCCCGAGCTCGTCGCGCAGCTCGGCCGGCTCGCGCTCGACCACTCGATCGAGCTCGGTCGGATCCAGGCCGCGCTGAAGCCGCTCGTCGGCAAGCCGGGCATCGCGCGCGCCGTCGTCGAGGACGTCCAGAACCAGCTCCGGTTTCTCGCGCCCGCCGATCTGTGGCGCTCGACGCCGTTGCCGCGCCTGCACCACATCCTTCGCTACCTGCGCGCGCTCACGATCCGGCTGCAGCGCCAGGCCAACGATCCGCAGAAGGATCAAACGAAGGCTCAGTCGGTCGTCCCGCTGTGGCAGAGCTTCATCGCGAAGCACGAGGAGCTGCGCGCAAAGGGTCGCACGCCGCGCGAGCTCGACGATTTCCGCTGGCTGCTCGAGGAGCTGCGCGTCCAGGTGTTCGCGCCCGAGCTCAAGACCGCGATCGCGGTCTCGCTACCGCGCGTCCAGGAGCTCTGGGCGTCGCTCGCGCGGTAGTAGACTCGCGAGCGTGATGCGGCTGATTGCCATCGCGCTCCTCATGATCGGCTGTGCCACCGCGCGGCCTGTCGCTCCCAAGGCGGTCGTCGTCGTCTCGGCGAACATGGAATGGAAGGTCGTCAAGGCCGCGTATCCAGACGTCGCGATGGAGCAGACGCCGTGGGGCGACATGTTCGAGGTCTCGATCGGCGGCGACCGCGTCGTCATGTTCCACGGCGGCTGGGGCAAGGTCGCGGCCGCGGGCTCGGCGCAGTACGCGATCGATCGCTGGCGCCCGCGCTACGTCGTCAACCTCGGCACGGCCGGCGGCTTTGCCGGATCGATCGAGCGACACAGCGTCGTGCTCGTCGATCGCACCGTGATCTACGACATCGTCGAGGCGATGGGCGATTCGGCCGAGGCGATCGCGTCGTACGCGGCGAAGCTCGACCTGTCGTGGCTGCGACCGCCGTATCCGAGCGATGTGACGAAGACGCTCCTCGTGTCGGGCGATCGCGACCTCGTGCCCGCACAGCTCGCCGACCTAGCGACCAAGTACGGCGCGGTCGCCGGCGACTGGGAGTCGGGAGCGATCGCGTACACGTGCGTTCGCAACAAGCAGCGCGTGCTGATCCTGCGCGGCATCTCTGACCTCGTGCACGCCGACGGCGGCGAGGCCTACGGCAACATGCCGGCGTTCGAGGAAGGCGCGCGCATCGTCATGGAGCGCCTCCTCCGCGAGCTTCCGGCATGGCTCGCGCGCATGCCGTAGCGGCTCTCGATCCGGCCCGGGCTGCAGCTGATCGCTCCGACAACGATCTCGCGTCGCCGCGCATCGAAGCGGCTGTGACGGCCTTCGCGAACTGGCAAACCGCATTTGCCATCGCCGTGGCCGTGCTCGCCGCGCGCGTCGCCGTGATGGCGTGGGCCGTCGCGCGGCGGAGGCTCGCGTGGTCCCGCCTCCTGCTTCCGGGCATCATCCTCGTCGAGAGCGCCAGCCTGTGGTGGCACGACCGGACTGCGCTCTGGCAGCTACGGCTCGGCACCGCGCTCGCCCTGGAGATCACGTTCATCGCGATCGCGATCCGCGAGGTTCGTCGCAGTGCGCGAGGCAGCCAACCGCTCGAGGCACGGCTCGCGCGCGCATTCGTGGCGCTGCTGCCGCCTCTCGCCGCGCGGCTCGTCGCGCTCGAGCTCGTCATCGTCGGCTCGGCGCTAGGGTTCCTCGCCGGCGGCTGGCGTCGTGCGGTCCCGACAGGCTTCACGTATCACCGCGAGTGCGGCCTGCGGATCCTGCTACCGATCCTGCCGCTCCTCGGCATCGGCGACATCCTGCTGCTCGAGCTCGTGATCCTCCCGCACGCCACGATGTGGCTGCGCGTCCTGCTGCATGTCCTCGCGCTGTACGGCCTCGTCTGGATCATCGGCTTCTATGCGTCGCTGCGCGCACGGCCGCATCAGCTCGTAGACGGCCGCTTGACGCTCCACCGCGGACTACTCCGGCGCGTCGACGTCCCGGTCCCGCTGATCGCGTCGATCGAGCCACTGCCGAGCTTTGCCGACGACTGGAAGAAGCGCGCGTACACGCGTGGCGCGATCCGGATCGACGTCGCCGGTCCGCCCGTCCTCGAGCTGCGCCTCCACGACGCCGTCCGGCCGATCGGCGTGCTCGGCGAAGGCGCGGCGGCAACGCGCGTGCTCGTCTCCGTCGACGATCCGGCGTCGCTTCTGCGAGAGCTTCGGCCGTAGCCTCAGGGAACGGCGACGACGACAAACGCCGGCGACGACTTCGACGTGCTCGTCGCCTTGCTCGCCGCGTCGGATAGCGCGGCCGTGGCGTCGTCCGCCTTGCCCTTCGCACCGGCGAGGATCTTCGCGAGCTGCGCGTCGTCGAGGCGTCGCGTGAGCGCGGCGGAGGTGACGAGCCACAGGTCCTTGGCCTTGACCGGATGCTCCGCGGCGTCGACCTCGACGCTCGCCTTCATGCCGAGCGCGCGGATCACGACGTTCTTCATGGGGAAGTCCTCGATCTCCTGCTTCGTGAGCGGGTGCGTCTTCAGGTAGTCGTTCAGCAGCGAGTGGTCCTTCGTGAGCTGTGTCAGCTTGCCGCCGCGGAACACGTAGACGCGGACGTCACCGACATGCGCGACGTACGCCTTCTTGCCGCTGATCCACAGTGCCGCGCCCGTCGCACCCATGCCCTTCAGCGACGTGTCGGCCTGGGCGCGCTTGAAGATCGCGTCGCCGGCGGCCGCCAGTGCAGCCTGCAGTGCAACCTTGCTCGCCTTCTTCTCGCTGGCGAGCGACGCCTGACTCGTCTCGACCGCCACCGTCGCAGCAGTGCCGGGCGACGCGTGGCCGCCGAGCCCGTCGAGCACGATGTAGATGCCGCGCTCGTCGCTGACGGCGCGCGATTCCGGCGCCGCCTCGACGGCGGACGACCCGCCCGAGGCCCGCCCCGTTGCAGCGAGGAGCAGGACGAGAGGGAACACCATGGCCAGCCAATTCCGCACGAGCCGACCTTCGCACAAAGCGGCGTGCCACACACGAGCGAGGTAGCCTGCACGCATGCGACTCGTCATCCTCGGAGCCGGTGCCATCGGCGGTGTTGTTTGCGGCCGACTCGCACGCGCCAAGCGCGATGTCGTGCTGATCGCACGCGGCGCGCACCTCGACGCCATTCGCGAGCGAGGCCTTCGCGTCGAATCTCCCGACGAGACGTTCGTGGTGAAGCCCGCGGTCACGGACCGCTTCACCGACTGGCGCACCGGTGACGTCGTGCTGCTCGCCGTCAAGACGCAGGACGCCGCCGCGGCGCTGCGCGAGCTCGCGGCACCGCCGGACGTGCCGATCGTGTGCCTCACGAACGGCGTCGAGGCCGAGCGCATCGCCCTTCGTCACGCGCGCGACGTCTACGGCGGATGCGTGATGATGCCGGCGACGTACATGTCCCCTGGGATCGTCCAGGTCTGGGCATCGCCCATCCCCGGCGCGATCGACGTCGGCCGCTATCCCGACGGGCTCGGCGACGTTGCCGACGAGGTCGCCGGCGAGCTGACGGTCGCCGGATTCGCGAGCGAGGTCCGCACGCACATCATGAAGTGGAAGCGCGGCAAGCTCCTGTCCAACCTCGCGAACGGCGCCGAAGCGCTGTGCGGGCCGGCCGCACGAAGGTCGATCGTCGCCGAGCGCGCCCGCGCCGAGGCACGCGCGTGCTTCGCGGCGGCGGGGCTATCGGTCACGACCGAGGCGGAAGATGCGTCGCGCCGCACCGGGTTCGAATCGAAGCCGATCGGAGATGCGCGCCGCGATGGCGGCTCGACGTGGCAGAGCCTCGCGCGCGGCGCGTCGACGCTCGAGACCGACTATCTGAACGGCGAGATCGCGATGCTCGGCCGGCTTCACGGGGTGCCGACACCGGTCAACGAGCTACTCCAGCGGCTCGCGGCAGAGGCCGCACGCACGGGCGCGAAGCCCGGCTCGATGTCGCTCGACGAGCTGGTCGCGCGCGTGCAAGCGCTCGGCTAATTGCAGGTGAGCGGCGAGTCGCGCCGCGCCTTTGCCCGCGTCGCGCACTCGGCGGCCAGCTGCGCCGGGTCGCTGATCGCGCGCAGGGCCTTCATCTCGGCGCGAACGACTTCGGTCAGACCGAACACCTCGAGCGCGTCGACGCGCGGGCACTTCGTCATCGCGTCCTTCGCCGCGAGCACCGCGGCGCGGTAGTCGGCGCATCCGGGTGCACGCGTGACGAGCTCGTCGAGCGCGAAGCCGGCGACATCCTGCTCGAGCTTCGCCAGCGTGCTCGCCTTCTCGTCGGCATCGAGCTCGCCCATCAGCGGCTCGAACGCCTTGTCGAGGCTCGCCTTCTGCGCCGGCGTGAGCGCGTGCAGACATGCCTCCTGGGCATCCTCGCCAACCGCGCGCGCCAGGCAGTCGGTGACCTGCTTGGACCACCGATCGGCCCGGCAGCGCTCGGCGATGATCTTCGCCTCGCTTCGCGCGAGCTCGTCGCGGCCACCGAGCTTGTCGGCGGACGGGCAGTTTTGCGGGGTACTGCAAGCGGCGACGAGGACCAACACGACGACTCTCACGCCCCCAACGCTAACACCTAGTGCGCGATGATGTAGCGCGCGACGCCGACCGTCGGCGTCGTGGTCGTGGCGGTGCCGGCTTCGGCAATCGATCCGCCGACCCAGATCGAGTCGCTTGTCACGGCGAGGCCGCTGAGGGTGATCGCGTGGACGCCGGCTCCGCCGAGCGCTTCGAACTTGCCGTTGCGATAGACGATCGCACCGCGCTTGGTGGTGTCGTTGTCGAGCCACGCCGTGCCGACGGCAACGACGCCGCCGTCGATCGCCTTGATCTCGTTGAAGTTGAAGAACTCCTCCGGCGTCAGGCCGGAGCCCGGGGTCGCGAGCTCCTTCCAGCTCGTGCCGTCGAACGCGCCGAGCAGGTACTGCGCACCCTCGTTGATCGTGCTGGCGTACACGGTGTTCGCGTCGTGCGCGAGCGCGGTTGGCGTCGCCGGCAGACCAGCGCCGAGCGCGCTCCAGGTCGAACCATTCCACCGCGCGATCCGCGAGACGTCGACGCTGCCGACCTTCGAGAACGAGCCCGCAACGACAACATCGTTGGCGCTGATCGGCTCGATCAAGTTGACGGCGGAATCGAAGCCCTGCTCGATCATGGTGATCGTCTCGCCGTCCATGCGGGCGAGGTAGCCGGCGCCCTTCGGATCGCTGCCGCCGATCCACAGCTTGTTGTCGGCGTCGTACGCGAGCGTCATGATCGGCGGCGCGTCACCGCCGAGCTGCACGAGCTGCGTACCGCTGACGCGGTAGACGCGTCCCACGGTGTCGCCGGAGTCGGCGGTGACGAAGCAACCGATCGCGACGTCGCCCGCCGGCGACACGGCAAATCCGGTGCAGTACGCGTCGCCGGGCAGCGAGTCCGAGATCGCCGTCCAGCGGTCGCCGGTGAAGTGGAACAGCCGCGCGCGCGTCGACTCGCCGGCCACGTGCGTGATCTGCTGGCCCATGCCCCACACGTCGCAGCTCGACGATGCACCGATCTTGTCCAGCGAGCCATTGAGGCCGAGCCCACCGGTGCCTGCTTCGGGATGCCAGGCCGTGCCGTCATGCGAGACGATCGCCTGCGAGCTCACGCCCGCGATGCCGGGGAACGAGCCGCCGAACAGCACCCTGTCGCCGGTGCTGAACACGGTCTGCGCGGAGACATCCCAGACCGACTCGACGCCCTCGTCGCCGCACTTCCTCTCCTCGTACCAGTTGCCGAGCACCGGCGTGGTGTTGTTGAGCGCGTGCCACGTGCCGTCGAACCGCGCGATCTGGGCGCTCTCGATCGCGCCGGCCGCGTCCATGCCGCCGCCCGCCGTCACGAAGCAGCCGCTCACGTAGAGCGAGCCGTCGTGGAGCGCGAGATCGGTGACCACGCCCGAGTTGTAGCGGTTGCCGAGCCCGCCGCCCGCGAGCGTCCACGCGGTACCGTCCCAGACCATCATCCCACCCGCCGGGCTATCGGTATTGCCGTTGGCGATGCCGAACGCGCCGCCGGCATACAGCTGGTTGTCGGCACCGCGCGCGAGCGCGTAAACGCCCATCATCTCGGGCATGCTCAGCGCGCGCCACGTCGTGCCGTTGTAGGCGGCGACGCTGTTCGCGGCGATTCCGCCGACGTGATCGAAGTAGCCGCCGACGAGCAGCTCGTTACCGTCGGGCACGAGCTCGAACACGAAGCCAGTCGGCGAGCCGCCGGGTGGCGCGGACCACGCGGTGCCATTCCACACCGCGAGCCCCTGCAGCGCGGTGTTGCTGTTGACGACGAGCCCTCCCCAGCCTGCAGCCCACAGCTTGCCGTCGAACCAGATGAGGCGACGGACCAGACCGCTCCATCCGCCGATCTTGCGAAGGCCCGAGCCGTCATCGAGCCAGATCTCGACGCTACGCTGCTCGCCGAAGTCATCGTAGGTCGCGAGCGCGAGCTTGCCATCGGGCGCGACTGCGACCGCCGAGAAGCCCGCGCCGGGCGGCGTGAGCTCCCAATTCGTACGCGCCGGCTGCCAGGCGCCGTTCTTGAACCGCATCAGCGGCGCGACGTGATCGCTGCCGACGTAGCGGAACTCGCCGGCCGCGAGGATCGACCCGTCGGTGTCGCGCGTGAAGTCGTAGACCGTCGGCGCGTGACCGTCCAGGCCCGTGAAGCCGGGCACCGTGAAGCGCGTGTCCCACGTGCCATCGGCGACCGCGGAGGCGGCGAGATCGAGGCTGCAGACGTTGTTGTTACCGTCCGGCGGCTGCCCATCCGGTGGCGCCTGGCCCGACTTGTTGTCCCCACACGCAGCGCCCACAACCACCAGGAGAGAAAACGCGAGGTGACGGCTGTGCAACAACATCGCGCGGGAGCCTACCGCCGAGATTCTCGCGGCGCGACAGGTTATCGACGACCAATCCGTGTCGGATTCCTATGCAGTCAAACCAAGTTGTGGCGCGAGTCACGTCACCAGATCCTCGCCGAGCCGGCGGAAGTGCCAGGTATGGAGAATCTGACGCTCCTGCGAGCGCGTGAGATCTCCGCGCAGTCGCCCGATGAACAGCGCGGGCACGACGGCGACACAGGCATTCGCGACGATGACAAACAAGAGCGTCGCGGTCTCCGGCAGCTCGGTCATCTGCGGCAGCACGCGCAAGCCGTCCGTCGAGAACGTCACCGATCGCGGCAGGAGGCCAGCGAGCTCGAGCAGCGTCGGCAGGATGATCGAGGACGCGGCGCCGACGAGACAGAACGCACGTATGACGCGATCGGGATGCGCCTGCGACACGATCGCGAACGAAGCGATGATCGTCGGCATCAGGATCAGCGGACCGAACATCCGCGACAGCCCCATCGCGGCGACGAACCATGCGACGGCCATCACCATCTGGATCGGCCGTCCGATCCGCTCCTGGCGCGACGCGACGAAGCCGAGCGCGATCGTGATCAGGGAGGGGACCGCGACCCACATCATGTAGTCGTACCGCCGGATGCCGAGCAGCGCGATCGCGGGCAGGTACGCGAACCACGACAGCGTCGCCATCGCGGAGTACTTCGCCCCCGACCGGGCCACGGCTTGCCTCGATAGCTCGATCGACGCGGCGACCTCTTTCGGCGGCTCGCGCGGCGGCGTGCTCATCATCTCGGCGAGCATCGCGACGTGCTCGCGGTCAGGCTCGAGCAGCAGCGCGCGCTGGAGCTCGCGCATCGCGGTGCCGCGCTCGAGATCCGCGTCGGCGCCCGCGCTGTCGGCCCGCTCGAGTGCCTCCCTCGCCCGCGCCGCGTGCTCTGCGGCGAGCTGCCGCCGTTGCGCGAGCTCTCGATCGCCTTCGAGATAGCGCGCGACCGCCTCCTGCACCGCGCGTGCGGACGGATAGCGCTCCTCTGCATCGAGCGCCGTCGCATTGACGCAGATCGTCTCGAGCTCGGGCGCGACTTCGCGCTCGGGTGCCCGCACGGATGCACGCGCGTCGACCGGCTCGGCGATCGCGCGTGGGTTGCGCAGCTGCTCGAGCGTGAGGATCTCGAACAGGATCGCGCCGAGCGCGTAGATGTCTGCGCTCGGGCCGACGTCCGAGTCGTCCATCTGCTCGGGCGCCATGTAGAGCGGCGTCCCGAACGTCTCGCCGGGCGACGACAGCCGCGACGCGGGCATCGGCGTGACCGTGCCGTCGTCGAGGATTCGCGCGAGTCCCCAGTCGAGCACGTACACCTCGCCGAAGTCGCCGAGCATGATGTTCGCCGGCTTGAGATCGCGATGCACGACGCCGCGGCTGTGGGCGTAGTCGATCGTCAAGCACACCGTCGCGAACGCCTGGAGCAGCTCGCGTTGCGTGTGGTGCGCGGTGCCTTCACGCAGCTCGTCGATGATCGTCGCGAGCGTCTTGCCGAGCACGCGGCGCATCGTGAAGAACAGCTCGCCGTCGGGCGTCGTGTCGATGTCGTAGACGGGCACGATCGACGGATGCTCGAGCTGGCCTTGCACCTGTGCCTCGCGAAGGAACCTCGCCCGCGCGTCGGGCGCGCTCGCGTGTTCGGCACGCAGCTCCTTGAGTGCGACCGCGCGGCCGATGCGCGCGTCGCGTGCGAGCATCACCTGCCCCATGCCGCCGACCCCGAGCACGTCGGCATCGCGATAGCGGAACGACGCGTCGACGACCGAGCTCGTCCCGAGCCGGACCGGCCCGACCGGCCGGATCGATGCCGCGGACGCCGGAACGGTCACCCTGAGGTCAGTCTCGTCGGACATGAGCAGCGAACTCTAGAGCGCTGCCCCGGACCTCGCCAGGCGGCGACGGTCACGCTGCGATCCCGGTCACTTCGGGTCGGTGAGATAGAGCAGCAGGGCGATCGCGAGCACCGCGACGACCGGCGCGATCACGACGATGAGCGCGACCCGGTTCGGCCGCGACTTTTCCGTACTCATGGGAGGACTCTACCCGACATGACACGCAACGTCCGGTCGTCGCATGCTCGGCCTGCATGGATGTGTCCGTCTGGGACCCGGTACGACTCGCGCACCCGTGGTTCGCGGGCATCTCGGATCTCGTCGCGCGGATCGACGACGAACCCGACTGGCCGAGCATCGAGACGCTGAACGAGCGATTCGCCGACGAGCTCGCGGGCGTCGGCGTGCACCTCGTCGAGTCAGGCAAGACGAAGGCGACGCTCGCCACGGACGGCACGATCGATCCGGCGTCGCTGTACGAGGTGCGCATCATCGAGCGAGGCGAGATTCCGACGCGGGCGCGCAACGCGCACGACCTGCTCAACACGCTCATCTGGGCCGCATTCCCCCACGCAAAGCTCGCACTGTCGCGCTCGCTCGCCGTGCTCCAGCGCGAGCGCGCTGCAGGTCGCGCACGCCTGCCCGCGACGCGCACGCCCGAGCACGATCGGCTCGCGCTCGTCGACGAGGGCGCCGTGTTGCGTACGCCATCGCGGGCCTGGATCTTCGGCCACGCGATCCTCGAGCACGCGTATGCGGGAGAGCTCGGCGTGCGGGGCACGGTCATCGAGCTCGGCGAGTCTGCGCAGTCGCGCCCCGATGTCGATCGTCTGTTTGCCGCAGCGGACCTGGCGCGCGTCGTCCGGCGCGGGCCTGGCGTCGCCGTGACCGAGCTCGTGTGACCTAGGCCAGGACGTTCTGGAGCGTGCCGATGGCGTGCGCGATCGCACCGCGGGTCGCCGGCGTGTTCGCGAGCGGATTCAGCATGACGAAGTCGTGGCACGTCTCGTTGAAGCGGATCGACGTGACGCGGCAGCCGGCCTCGGACAGCTTGTCGGCATAGGCCTCGGCATCGTCGCGGAGCACGTCGTCATCGACGATCACGAGCGCGTCGGGCAGCCCCTTCAGCTGCTCGATCGTCGCCCGGCCCGGCCACGCGAACGAGTCCTTCTCGGTGCCGTCGAGCCCCTCGAGCTCGAACATCCACCGCATGTTGTCGGCGGTGAGCCACGGGCCGTCGGCGAACTTCCGCCACGACTCGTTGTCGGACGCGAAGTCGCACACCGGATAGAACAGGACCTGATAGCGGGCCTTGGGTCCGCCGCGCTCCTTGGCCATCAGCGTCACGCAGGCCGCCATGTGGCCACCGACGCTGTCGCCCATGATCGCGAGACGCGACGGGTCGACGTGCAGCTCGTCTGCGTGCTCGCAGGCGTAGACCATCGCCGCGTAGGCCTGCTCCTGTTGCGTCGGGAACTTCGCCTCGGGCGCGTTGATGTAGTCGACGAACACGACCGCCGCGCCGACGCCGTTCGCGATCTCGCGCACCAGACGGTCGTGGGTGATCTTGTCGCCGAGCACCCAGCCGCCGCCGTGGAAATACATGATCAGCGGCAGGACGTCCGTATCGCGCGCCTCGGCAGGACGGACGATCCGGATCCGGGTCTCGCCCGTCGGGCCGACGGGCCACGTCGTGTCTTCGATCTTCGCATCCTGCAGCTCGACCGGCTGCGACTGCAGATCGGTCAGGACCTTGTGCGCGGCCTGCGGATCGAGATCGTGAAGCGGCGGACCGGCGCTCGACGCATCGATGAACTGCTGGGTGGTCGGCTCGAGTGTCATGGAAGCCTCCAGGTGATTGTCTGGAGGCATGGGCTGCAGAACATATGCCTCAGCGCGCGCCCACGGTCTGACGCCGCGCGGCTCGGAAGCATCGGCCGGCACGGTTCAGGTGCGGGCGGCTCGCCAGCGCAGCGGTGTCGTGCGTTCCCACGTCCGGAACGCACGCGCGAACGAATTCGGCTCTTCGAAGCCGAGAAGAAATGCGATGTCGGTCGGCTGGAGCTCGGTCTGTGCGAGCAGGCGGCGCGCCGACACGCGGCGTACATCGTCGAGCTCGGCCTGAAACGTGGTATCGGCCTCGCCGAGCCGGCGCTGCAACGTGCGAGCGCTGATGCGCAGCCGCCGCGCGACCTCGTCGATGCTCGGCCGCATGCCCGCGCTGATCGTGCGCGCGATCGCGAGCCGCGCGTCGTCGACGAGCGTGCGATTGCGACGGCGTGCGACGAGCTCTGCCTCGAGCCGTGGCACGATCTGCGCGAACGCCTCCGCGCTGCTCGTGATGAACGGCACCGCGAGCGTGCGCTCGGCGAACACGATGCGGTCTGCCGTCGCACCGAACACGATCGGACAGCCGAAGTGAGCCCGCAGGAGCTGCGCGTGGCGCGAGCGACGCGCAAGCTCGACGCGGATCGGCGCGACCTGGCCGCCGCTGCCGCGCTTCGCGAGCGAGGCGAACGACGCGAACAGGCCATCGACGAGGAGCGGCGGAACCTCTTCGCGCGCGAACAGCCAGTGGCACCGCACGCGCGCCTCGCCGCCGGTGACCTCGATGTCGACGACCTCGGGGCAACACAGCCGCTTGTAGCGGGCGACCGTGCGCAGTGCGTCGCCGAACGTCGGCGCCTGCAGTGCCGCCACCGACGAGATGCTGGACGCGCCGATCGACGCCTGCGCGCCGATCGCGAGCCCGAGGTCGGGGCGGTCGGACTCGCGCGCCAGCGCGCGCCAGAATGCGAAGTACTCGTCGGTCGTCAGCTCGTCGCGCAGCGACGGTGCGAGGCCGGCGCGCACAGCGACCTTCTCGATCGAGATGCCGAGCGCCGGGAGCCGCTCTCGCACCTGCGGCGACATCGGGATCGTGTCGCGAGTCATGCGCCCAAACATAGACAGCCGCGGGCGCGTCAACAAATCCGATCGCGCCACGCCTCGTACGAAGCCTTCGCGGAGCTCGGGGTTCCGCGCAGATGGCTAGCGCGGCATCACGGCGCCGCCCGCGACATCGAGCACGATGCCCGTGATCCAGCCGGCCTCGGCCGAGGCCAGGTAGAGCGCGGCGTGCGCGACGTCGTCGACGGTACCGAGCCGCGCGATCGGGTGCTCGCTCGCCATGCGCGCTTGCATCTCCTGGGGAATCTGGCGACTCGAGCGCTCCGTCAGGATCGTCTCCGGCGCGATGCAGTTCGCGCGGATGCCGAACGCGCCGAGCTGCATGGCGACGTCCTGGGTCAGGAGCTCGATTCCCGCCTTCGCACACGCGTATGCGATCGGCGAACGAGCGTGCGGCCGGCGCGCGGCGGCGGACGAGATCGTGATGATCGAGCCCGAGCGCCGCGCCTTCATGCCGGGCAGAAAGCAGCGCAGCGTCAGGAACGTCGCGGTGAGGTTCATGTCGACCGTCGTTCGCCAGACCTCCTCGCTCATCTCGTCGACCGGCATCGGCGGGACGGGATTGCCGCCGGCGTTCGCGACGAGGATGTCGACGGGGCCGAGCTCGCGCTCGATCTGCGCGCGCATCTCGTCGAGCGCGGCGGCGCTGGTGATGTCGCCGGTGACCGCGATCGCCTGGCCGCCCGCGGCGATGATCTCGTCGCGAACGCGCGAGGCTGCGTCGGTGTCGCGACCGTGGACCGCGACCCGTGCGCCGCGTGCAGCGAACAGCCTGGCGATCCCCGCGCCGATGCCGCGCGAGCTTCCGGTGACGAGGCAAACCCGACCCGCGATCACGCGACACCTCCCTGGACGATGTCGTGGAACCGGCGCATGCGGCGCTTCGAGATCGGCAGGAGGACGCGGCGGAACAGCCATGGCGCGTTGCCGAACAGGGACGCCTGTTCCTTCGGATCGAGCGACGTCGCGAGGAAGCTCGCCATCGTCAGCGCGCGCGACCGGTTCGCACGCGCGACCTCGTCGGTCGCCGCGGCCAGCTCGCGCTCGGGGATCATCTCCGCGAGGCGCTGCGGCGTCAGGACCGCCTCCTCGTCGTCGACGTGCGGCTGCAGGACCGCGAGCAGATCGCGGCTGCGTACGACGACCGCGCCGCGCGCGTCTGCGCTCGTCAGCGCGCTGCTGATCTTCGCGAGCTCGTCGTGCAGGCGCCCGATCTCGCGATGATCGGACGTCCACCGATCGAGGTGCGCTGCGTCGGTCGAGCGGCCGGCGGCGTTCCGGCGCAGCGCGGGAAACAGCGAGCGCTCCTCGCCGTCGTGATGGACCTCGAGGAACTCGAGGAACAGGCGCAGATAGTCGCCGAAGTCGGCCGGCAGCGAGTCGGCCTGGTCGAATGCGGCGAAGCGGTGGAGGTTGCGGGTCAGGACGCGGTGGCTCAGCTGAAGGCCGAGCGCGTAGTTGGTGTAGATGGTCATGTCGATGGTTTAACTCCATCGATAGTTGAGTGATGTGAAGTAATGTATCATCGGCTAAGCTTCCGAAATGGCGAGGAACAAGACGGAGCTGGCGCGCGAGGCATGGCGCTGCCTGTTCGACTTCATCATCGACACCGCCTCGCATCGCAACCGTGTCCTCGGCGCACACGCCCTGTCACCGAACGATTCGCGCGCCCTGTTCGCACTCGACGCGAAGAACCCGCGCACGATGGGCTCGCTCGCCGACGAGTGGGGCACCGACGCGTCGTACGCGACGTCGGTCGTCGACCGGCTCGAGAAGCGCGGGCTCGCGATGCGCTCCGCTCAGACCGGCGATCGCCGCGTCAAGCTCGTCACGCTCACGCGCGAGGGCGCGAAGCTGAAGCAGCACCTGGCGCGCGCGCTCTACGAGCCGCCGCCCGAGCTGCTCGCGATGAACACCGCCGATCTAGAGGCGCTGCACGCGAGCGTCTCGAAGCTGCACGCGACCCGGCCTAGCGCGGAGCAACGAACCCGAGCCGGGCATTCAGCATCACGCCGGCAGCGTTCGTCGTCGGAAACTTCGTCGCCTTGAGCGCTGTCGTCGCGCACTGCACGAGCGCAGGCGCGACATCGACGACCGCGACCTTGTCGACGGCGCCCGCCTCGGTGACGAACAGCTGCAGCTGCGCGGTGCCCGCGAGGCCCGCCTTCTTTGCGAGCGCCTTGCCGTAGCACGCACGCATCGGTTCGAGCGTCGCATCGAACGCCGCGCGAATCCCCGCGGCGTCCCCCTGCCCTTGCTGCTGGAAGTCCCACGCGAGCACGCGCGGACCTTGCTCGCCGCGCGCCGCGAGAGCCGCCGGCACGTGACCAAAGCCGATCGCCTCGACCTTCGCCGCGCGGAGCTTGCCAATCGCCT
>JABFXX010000289.1 GCA_013368795.1 Kofleriaceae bacterium | reverse complement strand
AGCGGGTTCGTCGTCGGCTTCGTCAGCGGGTTCGTCGTCGGCTTCGTCAGCGGGTTCGTCGTCGGCTTCGTCAGCGGGTTCGTCGTCAGCCGCGTCGATACCGTCGTCAGCCACGTCGGTGCCGTCGACAGCCTCGTCAGCTGGCTCGTCGTCAGCTGCGTCGCCTCCTTCGGCGGTTGCGATGTCGGTGGCGTCCCCTGCGATGCCTCCCGGCGTCGTACCGGTGTCCGTCGACGTCGATGATGGCTGGGAGTCGAGCCTGCCGAACGCCGTCACGGACATGCCCGCGAAACAGATCGCGCGCGGCAGCGAGCGACCGATCACGCATCCCGGTACGACAACGAAGGACGAGTCCGCACCGACGCGCGTCGAACCAGCAGGCTCGTCGTCGATCGCCAAGCCGAGCGCGCCGACGACGTCGAGCGCGAAGCAGACAACGCCGAGCGCGAAGTCGACGCCGCCGATGGGCCGGCCGATCGACGCGATGCAGCCGAGCTCGAAGAGTGGGAGCTCGAGGGTCGCTGTTCCGAAGGCCGCGATTCCGTCGGTCGTGAGGCCGGGCTCGACGCCGCGGACCGGCATCGAAGCGATGCCCTCGCCGACGGCAGCCAAGCCCGGCTCGACGCCGAGGTCCGGCATCGAAACAACTTCTTCGTCGGTGTCTTCGAAGCCCGGCTCGACGCCGAGGTCAGGCGTCGAACAGATGCCGTTGCCGGGACAGGTGGCGCCCACGAAGCCGGGCTCGACGCCGAGGACCGGCATCGAAGCGATGCCCTCGCCGACGGCAGCCAAGCCCGGCTCGACGCCGAGGACCGGCATCGAGGCACTGTCTTCGCCCGCGCCCGGTACGATCGCGAAGGCGGAAGCATCGGGACCGGCAAAGCTCGTCGATGCAGCGGCGGAGATCGGCGATGGCACGATCGATCGACTGGCACCTGCCGATGATTCGCTATCGATTCCGTCATCGGTTCCGTACGTCACGAAGCCCACCGGCTCCGGCGCCATTCCGCAGCGACGCGAGCGTCCATTCGTCCCCGGGCGCACGACGCCCGCGCTCGGCTCGAAGACAAGCCAGGCGCATCTGTCTGTCCCGAACGAGCTCTCGATCGGTGCCGAGGAGTCGGCGCCGATGCCGATCGATGAAGCGACCGTCACGATGGTCCCCGACTCGCGTGCGCGTGACGCACTCGAGGCACTCGCGCGCGCGAATGCGTTGGCTGCCGAGGACGATCTCGAGATCCCGCATGCGGTGCTGTCGCCACCGCCGGCGGCGCCGCTGCCGCATCGGATCGCCGACGACGATGACGACCCGAACGAGCCCGTGACCACGGTGAGCCCCGACGCCGCGCCGGCGGAGCTGCCGTTCCCGACGCCGCCGCCGCCCGCGATGCCGAGCGCGGTGATGTCGCCGCGGAACTCGGCGCGCGCGCACACGCCACCGCACGGCTTCGCGACATCGCGCCAGGCGCCCTCTCAGGGAACGCTGGCGGCGACATCGCGCCAGACGCCCTCTCAGGGAACGCTGGCGGCGACATCGCGCCAGACGCCATCGCACGGCTCAGCCGCGGCTACATCCCGCCAGACGCCGTCGCACGGCTCGGTTGCCGCGACATCGCGCCAGACGCCGTCGCACGGCTCGGTCGCCGCGACATCGCGCCAGACGCCGTCGCACGGCTCGGTCGCCGCGACATCGCGCCAGACGCCGTCGCACGGCTCGCTGGCAGCACAGACGCCGTCGCACGGCTCGCGCACGCCTGCATCGCGGCAGACGCCTCCGCAAGGACTGGCGGTCGACATCAGCGCGCTCTCGCACGAGGCGAAGATTCCGCTGCCGCCGGTGGTGCCTGCGATCGTGCCGTCGTCGGTGCCGGAGCCACCGAGCACGATCGCGCAGTCGTCGACGGCGATCGCGCAGGCCGCGCTCGCGGCAGATTCGTCGAGCGGGCCGGGTGCGCACGTGCCGTCTTCGGGCTTCGAGCTTCACTCGGCGATCACCCAGGTCCTCCCGGAGCCGACGAATCCGACGGCGATCGACGGAGCGAACACGACGGTCGACGCGCACGCCTATGTTGCGCCCGCCGATCAGCCGGCGAGCGCGCCACGCGCTGGGCGCCCGCCGACGTCGCCGAGCGCCGGCGATAACGCGCTTCGCGCCGGCTATTCGATGGCCAGTCGCGCCGCGCTCGACGGAAGCAATCCGCTCGCGCTCGCCGATGCGCAGGCCGACGCGCAGCCGACGACCGCGCCCCAGCGCGAGAGTGCGCCTGCACTGCCTCCGCCGCCCGCCGTGCCGCAGAGCACCGGCGTGGCGTATCCGTCGGCGTATCCGCAGACCCCGCGCCCGGGCTTCGGTCGTGCGTCGAACGCTCACGCTGCCGACTGGACTGATGGCCCGTCGCTGAAGGCGCCGAGCGTCTTCTCGCAGCTGTCGCCGACGAAGATCGCGATCGCGCTCGCGGTGGTCGCCGCGATCGTCGTCGGATTCGTGATGGCACTCGGCGGCGGCGGCGATGCGAAGAAGGCGTCTCCAGCCGCGACCGATCCGGCGGCAACGCCAACCGAGCGCCTGCCCGCCTCTGGTGAGCCGACCGACCACGCCGGGCCGAACAAAGCAGCGACCGACAACGTGACGAAGCCCGCGACCGACACCGCGAGCGACAACGCGGCGACCGACACCGCGACCAAGCCCGCGCCTGATAGCGCGAGCACCGATGGTGCGATGAAGCACGCGGCCGACAGCGCGACGAAGCACGCGACGGACAACCCTGCGACGAAGCCCGCGGCGATCACCAAGCCCGCGACGAAACCGCAGGCCGAAACGAAGCCGGCAACCAAACCCGCGGCGATCGCCAAGCCGGCGACGAAACCGCAGACCGACACGAAGCCGGCGACCAGGCCCGCGGCGATCACGAAGCCCGCGACCAAACCCGCCGCCACGAAGCCGGCAACCAAGCCCGCAACCAAGACCAAGCCAACGAAGAAACCCACGTGGGATCCGAACTCGCTCTTCCTCAAGAAGAAGTGAGTCGGCACGACCACGCAGCCCAAGACTCGCTCATCGAAGACCTGCTCCGCCTGATCGTTCGAACATCACGCGGCGAACACAACCTCCACGAAGTCCAAGCGACATGACCAAGTTCCTCCTCGCCGCGCTCGTATGTCTGCCGCTCTCCGCCTACGCGGGCGGCAAGAAGGCGCCGCAAGCCGAAGCGAAAGAGCACGTCGCGAAGGCGACCGAGGCCCACGGCAAGGGCGACTTCATCACCGCGCTCGGCGAGCTCGAGACGGCCTACTCGCTCGATCCGCAGCCCGACTACCTCTACGCGATCGGCCAGGTGCAGGCGAAGCTCGATCGATGCCCCGACGCGATCGCGTCGTACGAGAAGCTGCTCGCGAGCAATCCCGGCGATGACTACGTCGGCCCCGCCAACGAGGCGATCGCGGCATGCAAGGCGAAGCTGCCGCCGCCGGAGCCGACGGAGCCCGTCGCGCCGGTAGCGCCTCCACCGCCGCCACCCGCGCACGAGGCGAAACCGTTCTACAAGGACATCCTCGGCGACGCGCTGGTCGCCGTCGGCGTCGGCTCGGGCGTCGCCGGCATCGTGATGTACGTCGGCGCGCGCGGGACGATCGACGACGCAAAGACGGCACCGACGTACGCCGAGCAGCAGCGGCTCGTCGACGACGCGCACAGGCGGCGCACGTACTCGATCGCGCTGGGCGCGGCGGGTGCGGCGGTGGTCGGCGTCGGGATCTGGCGCTGGCTGAGCGTCTCGAGCGAATCGACCGTCGTCGTCACGCCGACCTCGACGGGCGGCGCCGTCACCTGGATGGGGACCTTCTGATGCGCACGCTGATGTTCGTCGCGTTGCTCGCGACCGGGTGTCTGCCGAAGACCGAGTACAAGTGCGCCGCGAACGGCGACTGCGCCACCGGCGGATCGATCTGCGAGCCGACCGGTTACTGCAGCTTCGCCGACACGTCGTGCGCGAGCGGTCAGCGGTACGGCGAGCTGTCGGGCTCGTACGCGAACCAGTGCGTCGATGGCGCCGGCGGCGATGCCGGCGTCGATGTCGACGGCGGGGTCGATGGGCAGCCCGATGCGCCCGCGGCCACCTGCCCGGCGAGCTACACGACGATGATCGGCACGCACTACTACCGCAAGATCACGACGACGGCGACGTGGCAGGCGCACCGCACGGCATGCGCGGCCGACGGCGCGAACGCGTATCTCGCCGTGCCCGACGACCAGGCGGAGCTGACCAGCATCGTGATGACCGGCGGCGTGGCGAGGGTCTGGGTCGGCATCGACGACCAGACGACCGAAGGTACGTATGCCACGGTACGTGGGGGCACGGTCGCCGTGAACAGCCCGCTCTGGACGGCGGGCGAGCCCGACAACAGCGCGCTCACCGGCGCAGGGATGGGCGACTGCGTCGTCGCGGTGAGCGCGAACCGGATCGCCGACGACCGCTGCGATCGGACATATCCAGCGGTTTGCGAGTGCGAGCCCTGAGTTCTTCTTGTACCGGCTGACAATCACAGCCGACTTCTTGACCCGTTCGGGGGCCGGGGTGAGGGTGATACAGCGTTGCAACTGGGCCGGTATCAGATCCTGAAGCAGCTGGCGACGGGCGGGGTGGCAGATGTGTTGCTCGCCCGTGCGACCGGTGGCGTCGAAGGCTTCGCGCGCCACGTCGTGCTCAAGCGGATCCGACCGGAGTACGCGAACGAGGAGAGGTTCGTCGCGTCGTTCCTCGAGGAGGCGCGGATCGCGGCGGCGCTGCACCACCAGAACATCGTCACGGTCAACGACATCGGCGAGCACGAGGGCACCGTGTTCTTCGCGATGGAGTACGTGCACGGCGAGGACGTACGCAAGCTGCTGCTCCGCGTGCGCGAACGAGGCCAGCTCGTGCCGCTCGATCACGTGGTGTCGATCATCAGCGCGACCGCGGCGGGGCTGCATCACGCGCACGAGCAGCACGGTCCGACGGGCGAGCCGCTCGGCGTCGTGCACCGCGACGTGTCGCCGACGAACATCCTGATCGGCTACGACGGCAGCGTGAAGCTCGTCGATTTCGGGCTCGCGCGGGCCGCGCTGCGCTCGACGAAGACGGTGACCGGCACGCTGCGCGGGCAGGCCTCGTACATGTCTCCCGAGCAGTGCTGCGGCCGCACCGTCGATCGGCGAACGGATACGTTCTCGCTCGGCATCGTGCTGTACGAGCTCGTCACCGCGCGCCGGCTGTTCAAGGGCGCGAACGAGTTCACGACGATGGCCGCGATCGTCGAGGGCAAGGTGCCGACGCCGTCGCAGTTTCGCGACGACGTGCCGCCCGCGCTCGACGCGATCATCCTCAAGTCGCTCGCGAAGGAGCCGTCGCAGCGGTTCCAGACCGCGGAGGACATGCGTGCGGCGCTCGAGGAGTTCGCCCGCGAGCACCAGCTGCGCGCGTCGAACAAGGCGCTCGCCGACTACCTGCTCGGCCTGTTCGGCCAGCGCCCGGAGCCGTGGCTGACCGACGAGGTGTCGCTGATCACCGACGCGAACGACTTCGACACGCCGCAGGATCCGGGCATCGTCGTGCCGCCGTCGGGGACCGACGAGGAGGTGGTTCGCCGCCAGGCCCCGACGACCGAGTCGCCGCTCGCGTTCGCGCAGGCGATGACCGAGCCCTCTGACGACGACGAGGCGAGCACGGTCGCCGGTCCCCCGGTGCGGCCGACGCCCCGGCCGACTGCGCGGCCCGCGCGCGGCCCCGACGACGAGGACGAGAGCGCGACGCTCGTCGCACCGCCGCTGTTCGACGACGTCGTCGCAGATGCCGCGCCGCCGCAGTTCGCCGATCCCATCGAGCCGCAGCGGCCGCGCACGAACATCTACGTCGGCCCTCCGGCGCCGAGCCGGCTGACGCGCGCCCGCGACTTCATCGATGCCCACCCTCGCCAGGTCGCGATCGGCATCTCGGTCGGGACGATCCTCCTGCTCGTGATCATGCTCTCGATCCGCGGCTGCGACGATCCGAAGGCCGTGCGCGGCTCCGCCCTGCCCGGCCGCGCTCACCCGGCGTTCGCGTCGCACTAAACACGCGCGCCGTTGCGGTAGGCTCACGGCGGTGCGTCTCCGCGCGACGATCCTCGTCAAGCTACTCGTCGCGCTCGTCTTGCCGGTCGTCGCGCTGTTCACGCTGTTCGCGTTCGTCGCGTACGACCTCAGCCGGCGGGACCTCGACGCCGAGCTGGGCCACCGGCTCGAGGCGATCGCCGCATCTGCTGCGACGCAGATCCGCGATCCGAAGTACATCTCCGAGCTGACCGAGGGCGACGAGGAGCGCGAGCTGTTCACCCAGGCCGTCGCCCGGCTCGGCGCGCTCGGCAACGCGACCGGCGCGCGTCTGTTCCTGATCGATCGCCAGTACGGCACGCGCGGCGACAGCGCGGGCACGCCACCGATCGGCACGCCGAACCATCGCGCACAGCTCGATCGCGCCGAGCTCGCGCGCGTGTTCGATCGCGATGCGAAGGCGAGCTCGGTCACGTTCCAGGGCAACGACGGCCTCTGGTACAAGACCGGCTACGCGCCGGTCCACGCGGCGGG
>JABFXX010000543.1 GCA_013368795.1 Kofleriaceae bacterium | reverse complement strand
GCTCTGGGCAGGCGGTGATGCGGCGTTCGTGCTGTGCCGAACCCGGCGTCTCGACGACCGGCCTCGAGAGGAGTCAGCGTCCGACAAGGTGTCGCGAGGCCCGGATCGCCTGGGGCGGTCGAGGCTCGAAACCAGCTCTGGGAAGGCGGTGATGCGGCGTTCGTGCTGTGCCGAACCCGGCGTCTCGACGATCGGCCTCGAGAGTAGTCAGCGTCCGACAAGGCGTCGCGAGGCCCAGATCGCCCCGCGCGGTCGAGGCTCGGAACCAACTCTGGGCAGGCGGTGATGCGGCGTTCGTGGGTGCCGGAGCTCGGATCTCGTTTGCGTTTGCGTTTGCGTTTGCGACTAGTGCCTGAAATGGCGCATGCCGGTGAACAGCATCGCCAGGCCATGCTCGTCGGCGGCCGTGATGACCTCTTCGTCGCGGACCGAGCCGCCCGGCTGGACGACTGCAACCGCGCCCGCCTCGGCGAGCACGTCGACGCCGTCGCGGAACGGGAAGAACGCATCCGACGCGACCGCGGCGCCCTTCAGCTTGTCGCCCGCCTTGCGCTCGCAGATGCGGACCGAGTCGACGCGACTCATCTGACCGGCGCCGATCGCGACCGTCGTGCCGTCCTTCGCGAACACGATCGCGTTCGACTTCACGTGCTTCGCGACGCGCCACGCGAATGCGAGGTCCGCGCGCTCCCGGTCGGTCGGCGCGCGCTTCGTCGCGACCTTCGCGCTCGCGAGGTCGACCATGCCGTTGTCGACGTTCTGGACGAGCGCGCCGCCGGCGATCGTCCGGATCGACCACGCCGTTTCGTTCGTCGGAGCGGCCCACGTGCCGTGCGCGGCGACCAGGCGCAGGTTCTTCTTGCCCGACAGGATGTCGCGCGCCGCGGACGAGTAGCTCGGCGCGACGACGCACTCGAGGAACGTCTCGACGAGCAGCTTCGCGAGCGCCTCGTCGACCTCGCGGTTGATCGCGACGATGCCGCCGAACGCGCTCGTCGCGTCGGCATCGCGCGCACGCTGGTACGCGACCGCGATGTTGTCGGCGGTCGACACGCCGCACGGATTGTTGTGCTTGACGACGATCGCCGCCGGCTCGGCGAATTCGAGGCAGAGGCCGAGCGCGGCGTCGAGATCGAGGATGTTGTTGTACGAGAGCTGCTTGCCGCCGAGCACCTCGGCGGTCGCGATCGTCGGGCGCCCCCGTGTCATCGACGAGCCGGGTCCGGGCTCCTGGCCGGACCCGGCGGCGGTGCGCGGCAGCGGCGACTTCGCATCGGCGTAGAACGCCGCGCGCTGGTGCGGGTTCTCACCGTAGCGAAGCTCGTAGAGCCGGTGCCACTGCACGCCGAGCGTGTCGGGCAGCTCGCGGCGCGCGGGCTCCTTGTCGCGCGCGTCGGCGACGGTGTCCTCGAGCGAGGACAGGTACGCCGCGATCGACGCGTCATAGGCGGCGGTGTGAGCGAACGCCTTGCGCGCGAGCTGGAAGCGGCGCGCGGCCGAGACCTGCTTTTCCGCGCGCAGCTCGGCGATCACCGCATCGTAGTCGGCCGGATCGACGACGACGGCGACGCGCTCGTGGTTCTTCGCGGCCGAGCGCAGCATCGACGGTCCACCGATGTCGATGTTCTCGATCGCCTCGTCGAACGACACGCCCGACTTCGCGATCGTCGCCTCGAACGGATACAGGTTCACGACGACGAGATCGATCGGCTCGATCTGGTTCTTCGCCATCTCGGCGCGATGTGCGTCGGTCGCACGGCCGAGCAGGCCGCCGTGGATCTTCGGATGGAGCGTCTTCACGCGGCCATCGAGGATCTCGGGCGCGCCCGTGTAGGCGGAGACCTGCGTGACAGGGATGCCCGCAGTCGACAGCGCCGAGGCGGTGCCGCCCGTCGAGAGGATCTCGACGCCGAGCTCGTGCAGCACCTTGGCCAGCTCGACGACGCCTCGCTTGTCCGATACAGAAACCAGTGCGCGGCGAATCATGCGCGGTGCGTACCACGATCGCGTCGAGGTATCACCAGGCGTAGGGGATCTCGTTCCCCGCGCTCCCGCCGAGCTCGTAGCGCCCACACCCCGCGAGCGCCACGAGCCGACGAGTCAATCTAAACCACCCGGGAGTCTCTCAGTTGCGGTCGCGCTCTTTGCCGGCGAGCGCAGCCTGCGCGAGCAGCTCCGCGCCGAGCTCGTCGGGAGACGGCGAGCCCATCTTGAGCTTGAGCAGGCCTCGGACTTCGACCTGACGGATGCGCTCGCGCGTCAGGTTCATGATCTCGCCGACCTCTTCGAGCGTGATGCCGCCGCGCTCGGCGACGTCGAGCGCGCACGTGTGCTGGAGGTCCCACGGCTCGAGGTCGGGGAAGTTGATCTTGATCGACCCGGTCTCCGGGTTGATGTCGAGATAGAGGTGGTGCTTGCACGCGACCCACGGGCACGGGCGCTGCTCACCGCGGCACTCCTCGCGCGTCGACGGACGCGGGATGTCGACGGGCGGATACATCATCGCGCCGACGCGCAGCTCCTCGCGGGTGAGGCGCTTCATCGCGATCGTCTTGCTCCGCGGCCGCGTGCGGCGGCGGCGGCGGCGAATCTTGCGACTGACCTCCGGGACCTCGCCGGAAATGGCGTCGGCATCGCCCTCGTCGGCGTCGCTCAGCTCTTCTTCGGCCTCCAGCTCGAAGCCCTCATCCTCATCATCACGATCATCGGCGCTCATTTTAGAATCTCCTCGGTGGTGGTGGACGGCGCGGGTCACCGTCGCTAGAGCAAGTCCTCGGCGCCCCCTGCAGCGCCGGCGAGACGAAGGTTGTCGGTACGCGGCGCCGCAACCCGGC
This sequence comes from Kofleriaceae bacterium, assembly GCA_013368795.1. Classification (GTDB taxonomy): domain Bacteria; phylum Myxococcota_A; class Polyangia; order Haliangiales; family Haliangiaceae; genus JABFXX01. Next base: position 3,767 of record JABFXX010000543.1, on the reverse strand, counting down.
GCGCGAGCGTGCTGAGGCGCTGGACGAGCTCGTCGCCGTCCTTGCGCACCTCGGTCAGTTCTTTCATCACCTCGCGGCGAGCGGTCGCCTCGAGGTCTTCGGCGTCGCGCGAGAGGCGCGTGCAGAGCTCGGTGATGTGCTCGCCGACGCCCTCGACGAGATCCGTGTACTGGAGGAACTGCCCCTGGATCTCTTCGATCGTGTAGCCGTCCTCCATGAGGCGCTTCACGTCGTTGATCCGGCGAACCGTCTTGGCCGGATACACGCCGAGCGAGCCCTTGTGCTTGCCCTTGCGACCGACGCGCTTGCTGCGCGGCAAGAGGCCCTGCTGGACGTACTTGCGGAAGCTCGCCTCGGAGAACTTGATGTGGCGGCTCGTGAACGCGTCGACGACCTGCACCGCGGTAAGCCCATCGGGATAGGTCGTTTCGATCGCTCGCAGCTCTTCCTCGCGCAGGATGCCCGGGCGAGACGCGCCGGCACCGCCGCTCGGCGCGTCGTCATCGCGGCGCGCTGCGACGGTCGCGTGAGCAGCTCGACGATGCGCGCGGAACGGGACGACGTTCGTCGCGAGCGGCGTATCCGAGTCGAAGCTTCGATCACGAGAAAACAAACGAGTCCCCCTCTGCACAGTCGCTGACGGCGCACGCATGGGCACAGCAGCTCTGCTGCCCTCCACCTCTGCCCAACCTTGGAAGGACCAGTGTTCGACGAGGTATCGTCACAATATTCGTGTGAATGGATTCCGTCAACGATAACGGTCCCAGCGGAATCAACTTTTTAACTGGGTCTCTGTTCAGGTCGACGAGGCCGCCAGCGACTCGCGCAGAGCGCCGCGAGCGCGCTAGCGTGAGCGTCGATGCGGAGGCTCTTCGTCGCACTCGGCGTATGCGTCGCGATCGCGATTGCGATCGCGTCCTCGTCGGTGAACGCCGAGCTCGACAACCAGGTGTTCACGTCGCGCGAGCACCGGCTTCGCGTCGTCGTGCCGCGCGGCTGGCGCGCGACCGACCAGCCGACCTATCCCGGCCTGATCTTGTGGATGCTGCGCACGATGCCCGACGGCAAGGACGGCAAGATCGTGCTCTCCGCCGAGCCGTTCACGCGCAAGGTCTATTGCAGCTGGCCGCCCGAGTGCCGCGCGAGCGCCGAGTCGCTACCCAGCAAGTTCGCGTGCGCGCTTCGCAGCAAGCTGACCGCCCAGCGCATTCACACCGGACCGATCCAGGCCGGGCCGAAGGAGAACGAGCAGAGCGGCATGCCGTCGGTGTGGTTCGAGGTCGACGACGGCAAGCGGTTCGCTCGCCAGGCCGTCGCCGTGCGCGAGGATCGACTCGTGAGCCTCGTGCTCAGCGCCGGCTCGGTCGAGGCGCGCGGCACGCACGAGCGCGCGTTCGAGCAAGCGCTCCGCACGCTGCGGCCGCTCACGCCCGAGGAGCTCGGTCAGCCGCTGCCGGCGCCCGAGAGCGTCGTCATGCAGCTCGTCACCGACGGTGGCGTTCCGCCGGATGCAGCCGCGAGCGACGCCGGCGTCGCCGGTCCCGCGACGTTCGCGCTAGCGCCAGCTGCGAAGATCGATCCGGTCGGGCCGTGCGCGAAACAGTGAATTGAACGAGCCGAGCGTGCCGGCCGATGCCGCGGCGCTCGTCGCGGCCGACGGCGCAGGCGCTGACACGGTCGGGGCAAGCGTCGACTCCGCCGGCGGCGCGAGCGTCAATGACGGCGCCTCCGTCGACAGCTCGACGGGCGGCTGCGGCGGCGTCGCCGCCCACACATCGGCCGCGGACTGCGCGGGCTGGGTCTCGGTAAGCGGATCGCCGTCGACCGCGTCCGGCGGCAGCGACTGCGCGATCGCGGCGACGATCTGCTGCGCCTCGGCCTCTCGCTCGGCGAGTAGCTCGAGCGGACCGATGTCGACGCAGCCGAACTGCCGGTCCTCGACCGGGCAGTAGATGCGGACGTGCATGTGATCGTTGTGCGGCGCGCTGTCGCCCGGCTGCTTGCACGCGCGAACCGCGCGCGCGATGACGACCGCGTCCTCGTGCTTGGACCGCGCGTAGTCGATCACCTTGTCGGCGATCGGCTGGTACATGAAGATGTACTGGACGTACGCCTCGTCGGCGGTGAGCAGCTCCTTCACGAGCGCCCACGTGCGCGGGATATCGACGGAGATGCCGCTGCCGTCCTTCGCCCTGCCCGACCGATCGAACACGCGCATCGCGTCCGCCTCGAACGGGTTTCCTTGGGCATCGCGCATGTAATAGAGGAGGTCGACGTCGCGGCCGCTCTGGTGCGAGCGGTGAAACAGATGCGCCTCGCCGCCGTTGTTCGCCGAGAGATCCGCGACGACGAGCCGCGTGTCCTTGGCCTTGCCGCGCAGCCGCTTGGCGACGCCCTTGAGCATGTGAACGAGCTCGTTGGTGCCGTAGCGGTTGCCACGCTTGGACCACACGTCGCGCGTCGTGAAGCCGGGCCCGTTATCGGGCAGCTTCACACCGTCGATCAGGCGCCCGCGACTGGGCTTGCCGTACGAGATGCTACTTCCGTCGGTGACGACGCCAAGCTCGACGCAACCGCCGAGGGATGCGAGCGCGAGGACAGCGAGGACAGCGCGCACGTCTTCAACTATGAAGGATGCGCGCGAAAAAAACGAGACGCGCGTTTTTGGCGCGCTGCATTACCGACTCGTCAGTCGCGGAAGTTACGCCACACCGGGCCGAGCATCTTCCACTGCGAGCCGTCCCAATAAAACATGTGGAACTTCGTCCCCATGTCCTTGCCGGGCTCCGTGACTTCTACTTCGTAGAACGTGCCTTCGGGGCGCAACACAGTCTCGGCGAGCTTCTTTGCACCACCGGGGAACTCCTCGAACGCCGGCGTGCCCTCCTTGTACGCGACGAGATCCGCAACAGACGACTTGTGAACGCTGATCTCCGTACGGCCCTGCCCCGGATAGAAGATGCACGCGACCTTCTCGTCGCTCGGCGGAAGCTCCTTGTACTGGGCGGCGACCTCGTCGAGCTTGGCCGCCGGCACGTCGTCCTTGAAGACCTTCTTCAGCTGCGCCGTCGTCGGCAGCATGCCCATGACGATCGCCTTGCCCTTCGCGAAGTCCTTGCCCGTGCACGCCGCATGGGTCGCGGCGAACAGGTCCTTTAGGCCGTCGCTACCGTCCTTCTGAGCGATCGCGGGGGCACCGCCGCCCGACTCACCACCCTTGTTCTTGTCACCCTTGTCGCAGCCTGCGACGAGCACCACCGAAACGACGAATGCCGACCATGTCTTCATGGCCGGCATCGTAATTCAGGCAGCTACGGGCGACTACGACTTGTCTTCAAACTCGGCGTCGATGACGTCGTCGCTCTTGGCCGGCTCGGGCTCGGGGGCACCCTCGGCACCCGCCTCCGGTCCGCCGGCGCCCTTGTACATGGCCTCGGCCAGCTTGTGCGCCGCGGACTGCAGCTTCTCGAACGAAGCGCGCAGCTCGTCGGGGTTGTCCTTGTTGGACTCGAGCGACTGCTCGGCGTCCTTCACGGCCTCCTCGATCATGAGCTTGTCCGCCTCGTTCAGCTTGCCGGCGTTCTCGCTGACGAGCTTCTTCGTGCTGTAGACGAGCGTGTCGAGCTGGTTACGAGCCTCGATCGCATCCTTGCGCTGCTTGTCCTCCGCCTCGTGCTTCGCGGCGTCCTCGACCGCGCGCTTGATGTCCGCGTCGGTGAGACCACTCGAGGCCTCGATGCGGATCGCACGCTCGGTGCCGGTCGCCT
>JABFXX010000037.1 GCA_013368795.1 Kofleriaceae bacterium | reverse complement strand
TCGTCCGGTCACTGCGCCCGAGCTCGTCCGGTCACTGCGCCCGCTCGGACTCGCTGCACCGGTTGTGCTCTCGGCCAGACAACTTACCCCTGTCAGGCGATCCTCGCGCGCACTCCGACGCGGCGCACGTCACCTGGTGAACCGCGGCTTCAAGGAGCTCGCCCGGTCACTGCGCCCGCCCGGACTCGCTGCACCGGTTGTGATCTCGGCGAGATAACTTACCCCGGTCAGGCGATCCTCGCCCGGTCACTGTGCCCGCACGGACTCGCGGCGCCGCCTGTGATCTCGGACAGATGAGTTACCCCGGTCGGTCGAACCGCTCGATGCACCGGCCGTGATCTCGGCGGACAACTTACCCCGGTCGGGCGAGCCTGCGGCGCTGACTCCGACCGTGATCTCGGCCAGATAACTTACCCCGGTCGGGCGATCCGCTAACGTGGGTGCACGCATGCCTCGCGCGGCGATCCGGGACCTGCCGTTCCGCCACAACCTGAAGCCGAATCTCGGCCTCGAGATCTTTCGCCTCACCGAGCTGTTCGACCGCGTTCGCGACGACTCGCTCGAGACGCCACAGCGTCCGGATTTTCATACCGTCTACATCGGGCTGACCGGCAAGGGCTCGCTGCTCGTCGACTTCACCGCGGTGCCGCTTGGCGCCGGGACGCTGACGATCGTCGCGCGCGGGCGCGTCCAGCAGTTCACGCGGCAGAAGGGGCTCGACGCGTGGCTCGTGCTGGCGCGGCCCGAGCTGCTGACCCGTCAGCACGGCGTGCTCGACACGACGTGGGAGAGGCCATCGGTCGCGCTCGGCGCGGAGGACTCACGCGACCTGCGCGCGCTCGCCGAGCAGATCGCGGCGGAGCAGGCGCGGCCACTCGATAGCGTGCAGCCGCCGCTGCTCGCGGCCCTGTTCGACGCCGTGCTGCTTCGCGCCGAGCGACTCGCGCGCGACGCGCGGCCTGCACCGCCCGCCGAGCTGGCGCGATTTTTTACCACGCTGGAGGCCGACTTCATGCGGACGCGATCGGTCGCGCACTACGCGAAGCGCTCTGGGTTGTCGGCACGGCGACTGGCGGAGCTGGTGGTTGCCCATGCCGGCAAGTCACCGAAGAAGGTCATCGACGACCGCGTTGTCCTCGAACAGAAGCGGCTACTGGCGCACACGGATGTCTCGGTGAAGGAGCTCGCGGCGCGCACGGGGTTCGACGAGCCCACGAACCTCGTGAAGTTTTTTCGCCACCACGTCGGCGTGACGCCGCTCGAGTTCCGGAAAAATTTACCATCCGCGCGCCGGTCCTGACCTCGCGGGACGACGCGAGTCGACCTAGCTTGCGGACATGACGAAGCGCAACACTCTCCTCGCCTCTGCCATCGCTCTTGCTGCCATGGCGGTGCCCGCCGCCGCCGAGACCAAGCTCACCACGTCCGTCTACACGGCCTCGCCCAACGGCTTCCACGTGAGCTCGACGCTCGTCGCCGGGGAGAAGGAAGCGGTCCTCATCGACGGCCAGTTCTCGCTCGCCGATGCGCATCGCCTGGTCGCGATGATCCTCGAGAGCAAGAAGACGCTGACGACCGTCTACGTCACGCACTGGCATCCGGACCACTACTTCGGGCTCGTCGTGATCAAGCAGGCGTTCCCGAAGGCCAAGTTCGTCGCGACGCCCGAGTCGATCAAGGAGATCAAGAAGACGTGGGCCGCGAAGGTGAAGCAGTGGAGCCCGGTGTTCGGCGACCTCGTGCCGAAGAATCCGATCCTGCCGACCGCGCTCAAGACCAACACGCTCACGCTCGAGGGCCAGACGCTCGAGATCCATCCGAACGTCCAGGGCGACTCGCCCGACAACTCGTACGTGTGGATCCCGTCGATCAAGACGGTGATCGCCGGTGACATCGTCTATCGCGGCGTCCATCCGTGGACCGCAGAGACGAACGGCGAGACGCGCAAGGCCTGGATGAAGACGCTCGACGAGCTGAGCGCGCTCGGGCCCGAGACCGTCATCGCCGGTCACAAGGATCCCAAGGCGAAGGACGACGTCGCGAGCATCAAGGCGACGCGCGACTACCTCGAGACGTTCGATGCCGCGGTCGCGTCGTCGAAGTCGGCCACCGAGGTCCAGGACAAGATGAAGAAGAAGTACGGCGATCTGCAGCTCGACGTCATCCTGCAGATCGGTGCGGGCGCGCAGTTCCCGGCCGCGGCACCCGCGAAGAAGTAGCCAGCTCGCTCGACGTTCCTGGACGTCGCTAGCGTCGCGCGTCGTCAGACGTCGATGACGTCGCCGCGCTGGTAGCGCCGCGCTGACGTCGTCATCCGCGCGACGAGCCGCTCCTGCGTGCCCATCATCCACAGGAACGGCGCGAGGATCAGGAGCTGGAACGGGCCCGTCGTGATGCCGATGACGCCGAACGCGATCGCGACGCCACGCGCGATCGTCACCGACAGGTCGGTCGCGCGGACGTATTCCATCCGGCTGGCGAGCGCGGCACGCAGGATCCGACCACCGTCCATCGGCAGCGCCGGGATCAGGTTGAACGCGGCGATGATGAAGTTCGTGTAGCCGATCCAGGCGAACAGCGACGAGTGGAGCATCGTGCCGAGACCGAGGCCGAGGCCGCCGAGGATGAGCGACACCGCAGGGCCGGCCGCCGCGATCATGATCTCGTGGCTCGAGCGCCGCGGCATGTTGGCCATCCTGGCCGCACCGCCGAGGAACGACAGCTCGATCGAATCGATGTACACGCCGAGGTTGCGCGCGACGAGCGCGTGACCGAGCTCGTGCAGCAGCACCGAGCCGAACACGAGCAGCGTCAGCGCGACGCCTGCGATGCCACCGAATGCGAACAGCACCACCGCGAGCAGCAACAGGAAGCTCGCGTTGAGTTGGACCGGGAAGCCAAGAATGCTCCCTAGTCGCCAGGATTTGTTCATGGCCTAAATGTGCGTCGGCTTACCGTCGACGCAAGACCGCCATCTCCTCCCCGATCGGCGAGGCACGAGCGTTGCTGAACTGGGAATCAGGAGGTCGACGATGAAGGTTCTAACCCTGCTGCTCCTGGCTGCGACGACGACGGTCGCAACCGCCGAGCCGCGAAGTACCCAGAATTCCCGCGTAGGACTGCTCGCAGAGCTCGAGTTCTCCGAGGGCTCGACACGTTTGCCCGCCGCTGCAGGCAGCCAGCTCGGTCGCGTCGCCGCGTGGGCGGAGGAGAACTTCGACGGCGTCGTCGTCCTCGACGGTCACTCCGACCGGAACGGCGACATCCGCATGTCGTGGCGTCGCGCGCGGCTCGTGCGCGATCAGCTGCTCGCGCTCGGCGTCGATCCAGATCAGATCATGATCAGCGCATTCGGTCCCGAGCAGGGACGGCGCGCGCGCGTCGCCGTGTGGGGGACGCACAACACCGTCGAGCAGATGCTCGCGTCGCGCCGTCACGCGAACGTCGTCATGTGGAGCCGTCACTCGATCCCGCAGGTGCGGAGCCGCGGTCCGTCGGCACCGCGTGGCCGCGCGAACCGCAGGGCACATCAGCCCTGATGGATGCCTTTGCCGGTGCGGCGGGCGAGCTCGTCGTGATCTCCCGCGCGAACGCCATGAGCTCTGGTGGACGAGGTTGCAGATGCGGCGCGAGGGCTCGTCGTGATCTCCGGCGCGCACCACGAATCAACCCTGATGGACGAGATTGCCGATGCGGCGCGCGAGCTCGTCGCGATCCTCCGGACCGATCCACGGCACCGAGACCCTCGCGAGATCGGTGCCGTGACGATCGGCGAACCGGATGTAGTCGCCGCGAACGGTGACGCCGAACCTGGATGTCACTTTCACTTCCTGCATCGTCTTGCCCTCCGCGACGATCACGCGGCCGTCGCGGAAGACCTCCATCGCGAAGCGCGCGCGATCGCGGAACAGCCGGCGTGCGTAGATCGCGTAACGATCGCCGTGGTCGGCGAGCAGCACCTTGTCGAGCGCGTGGCCGGAGCCGATCTCGCCGCCGCGCCGGACCTCGCCGGCGAGCTGATCGAGATGGGCGCGCAGCCGCTGGACCAGGCCATCGAGCTTCGCGAGTGCCGTCAGGCCGTCGCCCTCGAGCAGGTCCGCGGGCTCGACGCCGAACATGCGCTGCATCGGTGCGCGAGTGGCGCCGGTGTCGGGTAGCTCGACCCACAGACCGAATGCCTCCCGGGGCCAACCGCGGGCGACGACCAGCGTCCCCGAGAGCTTCACCGAGGCGCGACGCTCCTGCTTCTGGCGCTTCTGCTCGACGACGGTCGCGATCCGGTCGGCGATGTGGAGGCTACGTGGACCGACGGATAGATCGACGCGATTGGGACCCAGGACGACCTTGAGGACACCTTCGGCGGTAGGTGCCTCGAGGGCATCACCAGCGTCCTCTCCTCGATAGGCCATCGCGAGAGCGTAGGGTATAACCGCCGCCCATGACCGCCCAGTACACGTATGTGATGAAGGATCTCCGCAAGCTGGTCCCGCCGAAGCGCGAGATCCTGAAGGGGATCTGGTTGTCGTTCTACCCGGGCGCCAAGATCGGCGTCCTCGGCAACAACGGTGCGGGCAAGAGCACGCTCCTCCGCATCATGGCGGGCGTCGACAAGGACTTCCTCGGAGAGGCGTGGCCGGCTCCGGGTCTCAAGATCGGCTACCTGCCGCAGGAGCCGCAGCTCGATCCGACGAAGACCGTCAAGGAGAACGTCGACGAGGGTGTTTCCGAGACGCGCAAGCTGCTCACTCGCTTCGAAGAGATCTCGATGAAGCTCGGCGAGGACATGTCGCCGGAGAAGATGGAGAAGCTGCTCGAGGAGCAGGGCCGTCTGCAGGATCAGATCGACGCGGTCAACGCGTGGGAGCTCGACCACCAGGTCGACATGGCGATGGACGCGCTCCGCTGCCCGCCCGGCGACGCCGACGTCACGAAGATCTCCGGTGGTGAGAAGCGCCGCGTGGCGCTGTGCCGCCTCCTGCTCTCGCAGCCCGACATGCTGCTCCTCGACGAGCCGACGAACCACCTCGATGCCGAGAGCGTCGCGTGGCTCGAGAAGATGCTCGAGGACTTCAAGGGCACGGTCGTCGCGATCACGCACGATCGCTACTTCCTCGACAACGTCGCCAAGTGGATCCTCGAGCTCGATCGCGGCGAGGGTCACCCGTTCGAGGGCAACTACTCCGGCTGGCTCGAGCTCAAGGCGAAGCGCCTCAAGGACGAAGAGCGCCAGGCCGACGCGCGCGCCAAGATGCTCGCCCGCGAGCTCGAGTGGGTGCGCCTCTCGCCGAAGGCCCGCCAGGCCAAGAGCAAGGCCCGCCTCAACCGCTACGAGGAGATGATGGCCGAGGCGCAGAAGGAAGCGCGCGATCCATCGCTCGAGATCGTGATCCCGCCGGGCAAGCGCCTCGGTGGCGAGGTCGTGATCTTCGACAAGGTGAACAAGGCGTTCGGCGATCGCATGCTCGTCGAGAACCTGACGTTCAAGCTCCCGCGTGGCGGCATCGTCGGCGTGATCGGTCCCAACGGCGCCGGCAAGACGACGCTGTTCCGCATGATCATGGGCGTCGAGAAGCCCGACAGCGGCACGATCAAGATCGGCGAGACCGTCCAGCTCGGCTACGTCGACCAGTCGCGTGACGCACTCGACGACAACAAGACGCTCTACGACGAGATCTCCGAGGGCGCGGAGACGCTCACGCTCGGCGAGCGCCAGATCAACTCGCGCGCCTACGTCTCGAGCTTCAACTTCAAGGGCCAGGACCAGCAGAAAAAGGTCGGCGTCCTCTCCGGTGGTGAGCGCAACCGCGTCCACCTCGCGAAGATGATCAAGCGTGCCGGCAACGTCCTGCTCCTCGACGAGCCGTCGAACGACCTCGACGTCGACACCCTGCGCGCGCTCGAGGACGGCCTCGAGAAGTTCCCGGGCTGCGCGGTCGTGATCTCGCACGATCGCTGGTTCCTCGACCGCATCGCGACGCACATCCTCGCGTTCGAGGGTGATAGCCACGTCGAGTTCTTCGAGGGCAACTTCCAGGACTACGAAGCCGACCGTCGTCGCCGCCTCGGCACCGACGCGGACCAGCCGCACCGCATCAAGTACAAGCCGATCCGCGTCTGATCGCCGCCGGTGCTCGGACACCGGACATCACTGTCTTGGCGCTCGGTCGGCCCATCCTCGGGCTCGGCGCCGGACAAACCTCGGTGAGACCGCCGCTGCGCTGGGCTCGACTCGGCGCAGCCGTCTCCGATCCGGACCGGGGTAAGTTTTGGGCGCCCGAGAGCGGGTGGTCTCGCTCGAGTCGGCGCAGCCGTCTCCGATCCGGACCGGGGTAAGTTTGGGCGCCCGAGAGCGGGTGCTCGCGGCCGTCTCCGATCCCAGTTTTCGGCCCGCGCTCGGCTGGCGAAACTTACCCCGGTCCGGAACAGGGCCCCCGGTCCGGAACAGGGCCGAGCTGCAACTCCGCGATCAATCTGGGGATTCGTCGCGTGCAACTTACCCCGGTCCGGATCGGGCCCGTCGCGTGCAACTTACCCCGGTCCGGATCGGGCCCGGTCCGGATCGGGCCCGGTCCGGATCGGGCCCGATCGGGCCAACTTACCCCGGTCCGGAT
>JABFXX010000631.1 GCA_013368795.1 Kofleriaceae bacterium | reverse complement strand
GGCGGGCAGGGCGGTAGCTCGGTCGGTCTGCTTCGCACGAGCGACTCGACGATCACCGGAACGTGCACGCAGACCCAGGGCACCGCGGGCAGCGGCGGCGGCGGTGGTGCGTCGGCGCCGAATGCGCCCGTCCCCGAGCGTGACGGCAACGCGGGCACCGCGGGCGGCCCGGGCACCGTCGAGGATGCTCGAACCTGCGCGAGCTCGTCGAGCTGCTAGCTGCGTAGCGCTCGCTGCGTGTTCACGCGCAGCGCGCGGCTGTCACGGCGAGGCGAATCTGGCGTGTGCAATCGCTCCCCAGCACGTCGCTGTCGTGATCGGATCGTGGCACTCGGGCCTCCTGATTGCAGCGTTCGTTCCGCATGGCACGCACGGCGACGGAGATCGAGATTCCCCTCGGAGAAGTGTCGATCGACGGCACGCTGGCCGTACCTGAAAATGCCGCCGGCCTCGTCATGTTCGCGCACGGCAGCGGCAGCAGCCGTCACAGCCCTCGCAACCGCTACGTCGCCGCGCTCCTGAACCAGCGCGGGCTCGCGACGCTGCTGTTCGATCTGCTCACCGTCGCCGAAGAGGAAATCGACGCGGTCACCGGCACGCTGCGGTTCGACATCGACCTGCTCGCAGACCGCCTGACCGAGGCCACCGATCGGATCGCCGCGATGCCGGCGATCCGGGGATTGCCGATCGGCTACTTCGGCAGCAGCACCGGCGCGGCCGCCGCGCTGATCGCCGCTGCGAACCGACCGGGGACCGTCGCCGCCGTCGTGTCCCGAGGTGGCCGCTGCGATCTCGCCGCCTCCGCGCTTCCCTCGGTCCGCGCGCCGACGCTGATGATCGTCGGCGGCGAGGATACGTGGGTACTCCGCACGAATCGCGAGGTCGCACCGCTTGTCGCCGGGCCCCAACGCATCGAGGTGATCGAAGGCGCGACCCACCTGTTCGAGGAAGAAGGCGCACTCGACGCCGTCGCCCGCCTGGCCGGCGATTGGTTCGTGCGCCACTTCGCCGGAGCGCGCGAAGTCGCTCACACGCAATCGTTTCGCGCCTGAGCGGTCTCCGCCTTGCAACCGCGATCCGACATGGCGCACGTGTCGCACCGCGAGGTCACTGTCGGTCATCGGATGTTCGCCGATCGGCGAGAGGCCGGTCGTCAGCTCGGGCGAGCACTCATCCATCACGCGGGCACGAACGCGATCGTGCTCGGGCTGCCTCGCGGCGGCGTTCCTGTCGCCGCCGAGGTGGCACACGTTCTCGACGCGAGCCTCGACGTCTGGGTCGTCCGCAAGCTCGGCGTACCGTTTCAGCCGGAGCTCGGCATGGGCGCGATCGCCGAAGGCCCGTCCGCGGTCCTCGATCGCACGATCATGAGCGCGCTCGATATTTCGCAGCAGCAGCTCGTCGAGGTCGCGCATCGCGAGATGGACGAGATCCATCGCCGCGTCGAGCGCTATCGCGGGGCTCGGCCGGTGCCCGACCTGCGCGGTCACACCGTGATCATCGTCGACGATGGCATCGCGACCGGCGGAACGATGCGCGCCGCGATCCGCGCCGTGAAGAAGCAGCACCCGGAGCGCCTCGTCGTCGCCGTGCCGGTCGCCACGCCGTCGACGATCGAGTCGCTGACCGACGACGTCGACGAGATCGTCGCGCTCCACACGCCTGACAACCTCTACGCGATCGGGCTCTGGTACGAGGACTTCCGCCAGGTGCCCGACAACCAGGTCATCCGCCTGCTCGACGAGGCGAGACAATGGAGAACCGCCCGATCATCTTGATCGTCGACGATCGGCCGCATGGCGTCGCGAAGCTTCTCGACGTACTCGGCCGGCGCTACGGCAGCGACTATCGCGTCGTCGGACACGTCTCCGCGCACGCGGCGCTCGAGGACCTTGCCCGCGCGAAGGCGAGCGACGAGGACGTCGCACTCGTGATCGCCGACCAGTGGATGCCGGAGATGACCGGCAGCGAGCTGCTGTTGCGCGCGCACGAGCTGCATCCCGAAGCGCAGCGCGCGCTGATCGTCGGCTGGGGCGACACCGCGGCAAACGAGACGATCCTCCAGGGCTGCGCGCGCGGCGCCCTCGATAACTACATCCTCAAGCCGTGGGCGCCGCCGGAGGTGTACCTCTATCCGGTCGTCGGCGAGTTCCTCGCGCAGTGGGCTCGCACGCACGCGCCGGCGCTCGAGCTGGTGCGTGTCGTCGTGCGCGATCCGTCGCCACGTGGCGTCGAGTTGCGCGACCTGCTCGAGCGCAACGGCATCCCGCACGGCTACTACGACGTCGGCTCCGAGCGCGGCACCAAGCTCGCCGCCGATGCCGGCATCGATCGCGATCGGCTCCCCGCGATCGTCACGTTCGATGGCCGCGTCCTCCACAACCCGACGAACCCCGAGGTCGCCGACGCGCTCGGCGCCCCGGTCGTCGAGGAGACCGAGGCCGACCTCGTGATCGTCGGCGCCGGACCGTGCGGCCTGGCATCCGCCGTCTACGCGTCGTCCGAAGGTCTTCGTACGATCGTCGTCGAGCGCGAGGCTCCCGGCGGTCAGGCGGGCACGAGCTCGCTCATCCGCAACTTCCTCGGCTTTCCGCGCGGCATCAGCGGCGCCGACCTCGCGCAGCGCGCCTACCAGCAGGCCTGGCTGTTCGGCGCGAAGTACCGGCTCGCGCGCACCGCGATCGGGCTCTACGCCGATGGCGACGCTCGCATCGTTCGCCTCGACGACGGTCGAGAGCTCACCGCGAAGGCCGTCCTGATCACGACGGGCGCCGAGTACCGCCGCCTCGGCGTGCCGAGGATCGAGCGGTTCGACGGTGCCGGCGTGTTCTACACGGCGGGAATCGACCACGCGATCGCGCTGCGCGGCGAGGATGTCGTCGTCTACGGCGGCGGCAACTCCGCCGGTCAGGCCGTCGTCCACCTCGCAAAGACCGCGCGCCGCGTCTATCACATCGTTCGCGGCTCGACGCTGGCCGCGAACATGTCGGCGTACCTCGTCGACCACATCGCGCGCCTGGCCAACGTCGAGACCCACTTCTCGACCGAGGTCGTCGACGCCGACGGCGAGCCCGCGCTCCAGAGGGTCACGCTGCGCGACGCCGCCGGCGCGACCCGCACGATCGAGACCCACGCGCTGTTCGTGATGATCGGCGCGCGCCCGCACACCCAGTGGCTCGAGGGCGTCGTCGCACGCGATCGCAGCGGCTTCATCCTCACCGGCTCGGACCTCGTCGAGCACCCGGCGCGACTCCACGAGACGAGCCTGCCGGGCGTGTTCGCGGCCGGCGACGTGCGGTGGGGCTCGACGAAGCGGCTCGCGTCCGCAGTCGGCGAGGGCGCTGTCGCGGTGCGGATGATCCAGGACTTCCTGCGCGAGAGGTGACGATGCGCGCGATGGTGCTCGACCGACCCCGAACTCCGCTGGTGGTGCGCGACCTGCCGATGCCTCAGCCCGCGCACGGCCAGATCCGGATCGAGGTCCACGCGTGCGGAGTGTGCCGCACCGACCTGCACGTCGTCGACGGCGAGCTGACCGAGCCGAAGCTGCCGCTCGTGATCGGCCACCAGATCGCGGGCGTCGTCGCCGAGCTCGGCGAAGGCGTGCAGGGCTTCGCGATCGGCGATCGCGTCGGCGTGCCGTGGCTCGGCTGGACCGACGGCACGTGCCAGTTCTGCATGACCGGCCGCGAGAACCTGTGCCGCGCCGCGCGCTTCACCGGCTACACGATCGACGGTGGCTACGCCGAGGAGTGCGTCGCCGACGCGCGCTACGTGTTCCGCCTGCCCGAGGGCTACACGCTGCTCGAAGCGGCGCCGCTTCTGTGCGCCGCGCTGATCGGCTATCGCTCGCTCAGGCTCGCCGGCGACGGCAAGCGGCTCGGCCTCTACGGCTTCGGCTCGGCGGCGAGCCTCGTGACCCAGTTCGCGCGCTATCTCGGCTGGGAGATCTATGCGTTCACGAAACCAGGCGATGCGGCCGGCCAGGGGTTCGCGCGCGCGCTCGGCGCCGTGTGGGCGGGCGGCTCCGACGAGCGTCCGCTCGCGATGCTCGATGCGGCGATCATCTTCGCGCCGGTCGGCGCACTCGTCCCGCTCGCGCTCGCCGCGGTCGCGCCCGGTGGCACCGTCGTGTGCGGCGGCATCCACATGAGCGACATCCCGGCGTTCCCGTATCAGCTCCTGTGGGAGGAGAGTGTGGTGCTCTCGGTAGCGAATCTCACGCTGCGCGATGGCGAGGAGCTGCTCGCGCTCGCACCGCGCGCGGAGCTACGGCCGGAGACCCACGTCTATCCGCTGGTCGACGCGAACCGCGCGCTCGACGATCTGCGCGCCGGTCGCTTCGAAGGCTCGGCGGTGATCGCCGTGCGCTGACTGAGAAGGCATAGGTCAGGCAGACGGCCTGCGTTCTTGCGTGGTTATCAAATTCTCGACCGTCGCACGCAACCGCCTGTTGGTCCGATCGATACGCGGTGAATGCATGTAGAGACAACTTCCTGGCATCATGGCAGCGGAGGTCACGCGATGAAGGTCGGCGTGTTGTGGATGCTGTTGCTGTTCGTGGTGGCCAGCTGCACAAAGCCCAATCCTGCGGTGTGTTGCGTTTCCGAGGACGATTGCAATGCCATCGGACTCGACGCCGTTCGAGAATGTGGAGATGGGCTGGTCTGCATCAAGAACGAGTGCGAGCTTCCAACGACGTGCTTGCAAGACGCCGATTGCGCGGAGCCGACGCCGTTTTGCGATCCCGGCCATGGCTGTGTGGAGTGCCTGCAATCTGGCCAATGTCCGGCGGATCGGCCCGTCTGCGATCTTTCGTCAAATCTCTGCACGACCTGTTCGGCCGACGACGAATGCGCGAGCAGTGTCTGCGACTCGACTGCCGGTACGTGTCTGCCCGAGAGCGACGTGCTCTACGTGTCCACTGGCGGACCCGAAGCAGGTCTGTGCGAGCGTTCCAATCCATGTGCCCTTATTCATGCAGTGGCGGTATCCGGCCCGGGACGCAACACTGTGAAGTTGGCATCTGGAGCGTACACAGCCACGGTCTCGGTGATTGACAAACCGCTCGTCATTCACGGCGTTGGCGCGACCGTCACGGCCCCCACATCGAGCTATGCATTCAGGGTCGAGAATGCCGGTCGCCTTCGTCTTGAGGGGTTGACCGTCGTTAGCCTCGTCAGCAATCAAAGCCCCATTCGATGCGAGAACGCCACCACAGCGACTCCGAGGCTAGAGCTGTATTCGATGAAGACGGACGCGATGGGAGCGGGCGTGCTCGGACTCGTGTGCGACATGACGATCGAACGAAGCGTGATCGTCGGACGAAATCAGGGATTCCTGCTCTATCTGGTGAGCAGCACGGCAGTCGTTGACCGGTCGGCTTTTCAAGGCACGAGCCAGTCCGGCAGTTCGCTCTCCGCTTCGAGCTCGATGGTTCAGATCACGAACAGCACGCTGACGGGGCTAAGAGGTGTGAACGACGGCTTCGAGGGCGGACCATTCGATATCTCCTTCTCGACACTCGTCGACTCGACACTGACCTGCGGCAGCCCGGGAACAACCACCTCATCCAAGTTCGACAGCTTGGTGTTCTATAACAGTCGCAGCGATGCTCCGAGTAGTACGATCACCGGTACCTGCGACATACACTACTCGGTGGTGTTTCCACAGTTCGGCCAGGTCGGGCCGACGAACGTCACGGGTCTTCAGCCTCATCTCAGGGACGTTGCTGCGGGCGACTATCATCTCGAATCGAGCAGTCCAGCTGTCGACCGGGGCAATCCTGCCTCTACACTCTCCATCGACTTTGAAGGCACGCCGCGACCGCAGGGTGGAGTACGTGACAGCGGTGCCTTCGAGTTTAGACCTTGATCTCGATCAGGGAACGATCACCGTCGTCGTCAGGACGTCCGCGCGAACCTTGAGGCCGTGCGACGCGAGGGTCATCGATGGATGCGTGGCACTCACGGTGAGCAGACCCGGCGGTGCGTTGAATAGGTATGCGATGCCGTCGGTGTATGTCGAGGTTGCGGTCGAGCTTGGAAACGAGACGGTGCCTGACTGTTGATTATATCGAACCGGTGTTGCGGTCGGAGTACTCGTGACGACAGCGCCGCTGATCGGCGCCGTACCGTCTGTCACGACGAGCGCTACCAGACCATTTCCCGCCTGTTGATTGCCCTGCGCGAGCGTACTGAGCGCATCGAAGGTCCCCGGTTTCACCATGATGATCGATGCGTTGCTGAAATCCATCGTTAGTGCGTAGGGAGGGTAAAGATACGTGTCGACATAGCCCGTGCGCGTCGCCTTGAGGTAGCCGTCGATCGACTCACCCATCGTCTGGATCGTGATCGTGTAGTCGCCGTTGCCGTTGGTCGTCGTCATCGCGAGCGGCGTGGCATCGTCGGCGTTGCGGTATGCCGTGATCACGACGCCGGTCAGCGGCATCGAACCGCTTACGGACTGCTCGCTTGCCCTGCCCGAGACCGTCACCTCGATCGTCGAGGTCGGTGGGGCATCGCGGTACGGGTCGATGAACGAGTCGGCCGACGCATCGACCTTGGGTAGCACTCCATCCTTGTTGTCGTTCCCGCAGGCGGCGACCACCACG
>JABFXX010000249.1 GCA_013368795.1 Kofleriaceae bacterium | reverse complement strand
GGTGTGTCCGCTAGACGCCGAATCGATCTTTCAAGTTCAGGAACTCGAGGAACTCGAGTAGTCGCCCGACTTCGGGGACGATAAAGCCGTCTCCCGAGATTCCTGCGTCCTCGGCCATGAGGACCAGGCGAGCGGCGCGCAGGCGATCGACGACGTCGATCACCTCGTGAACTGGAAGGCCGACGCGAACCGCGATGTCCTCGACGCGCTTGGGCACGAGGATCGCCGTGCCCGGCGTCATCGTTCCGCCTGCGAGCATCACCTGCTCGTCTGCCATGTGCCGCAAACACTGGACGACGCGATGGTTCGGCGTCGGCAGGAGCAAGAGCTCGACGTGCTGGTTCGCGTTCTCCAGGCGCAGCGCGAGCGCCTTGATGATGCGCAGCGCGATCTCGGGCCGGGCGCGCAGCATCGCCTCGAACGTGCTGCCCTCGATCACGAGCAGGCGCGAGTCGACGCGCACGACGGCGGTCGCCGATCGCGGCCGCGCGTTCAGGATCGCCATCTCGCCGAAGAACTCGCCGGCCGGCAGGACCGCGAGCACGCGCTCGGTCTCGCCGACCTTGCGCCGGATCTCGACCTCGCCCGACGTGACCACGTACATGTAATCGCCGGGCTGCCCCTCCTCGAACAGCACCGTGCCCGCCTTGAAGTCGCGGGCGAACCGATCGAGTCCGTCGTTCACGTCTCCAACTATCGCATGGTTGCGTGACGAAGAATGTGCAGCAGCGCGCGGCTCCCGACCTTGGGCTCGCGACGCGCATCGGCGGGAAGCGCGACCTCCTCGCAGTTGAGGCCGAGCTTCACCGCGCGCACGAGCATCTCGACGTCCCAGCCATCGCCGCGATCGCGCATTCCCAGCGCGACGAGCGCAGGAAACTTCATCGCGCGCACCGGGCCGACGCTCGACCAGCGCTGGCGATAGACCGTGTCGATGAGGCCGATCACGAGCTTCTCGCGCACGCGCGGCCGGCCGGTCTCGGCGCCGAGCACGAGCTCGACACCTCGCTCGGCGATCGGCTCGACGACGTCGAGCATCGAGGCCGCGGCCGCCGGTCGATCGCCGGGCACGAACACGACGACGTCGGGCACGCGCGGTAGCGCTCCGAAATGTGCTTGCGCGCGCAGGCACGCGGCGCCATAGCCGCCGCTTGGCTCGCGGAGGACGAGCGCGCCGGCATCTCGGGCGATCTCGGCGCTGCGATCGCGTGATGCGCGATCGACAACGACGACGGAGCGGATCGCGCGATGCGGAAGCTCGCGCAGGACGGGACCTAAGCTCGCCGCGTGGTCGCGCACGGGCACGACGACGTCGATGAGCGGAGTACTTGCCACGCGGTTATGGTACACGAGCCGCGATGGCGCTCACGTACAAGGACGCAGGGGTCGACATCGACGCCGGCAATGCACTGGTCGAGCGTATCAAGCCGCTCGCGAAGGCGACGATGCGCCCCGAGGTGCTCGGCGGCATCGGCGGCTTCGCCGCGCTGACCCGGATCCCGCAGGCTTACAAGGAGCCCATCCTGGTCAGCGGCACCGACGGCGTCGGAACGAAGCTCAAGACCGCGTTTGCGGCCAACAAGCACGACACGATCGGCATCGACCTCGTCGCGATGTGCGTGAACGACGTGCTCGTCACCGGCGCCGAGCCGCTGTTCTTCCTCGATTATTTCGCCAGCGGCTCGCTCGACGTCGAGACCGGCGCCGCGGTGATCTCCGGCATCGCCGAAGGCTGCAAGCAGGCGGGCTGTGCGCTCGTCGGCGGCGAGACCGCGGAGCTGCCCGGCCTGTATCACGGCAAGGACTACGACCTCGCCGGGTTCTGCGTCGGCGTCGTCGAGCGCTCGCTGATCCGACCGACGCGCGACCTCGTCGCGGGCGACGTCGTGATCGGCCTGCCGTCGGCGGGCCTGCACTCGAACGGCCACTCGCTGGCGCGCAAGGTCGTGCTCGAGACGCTCGCGCTGCCGCTCGACGCCAGGCCCGAGATCCTCGGCGGCTCGACGGTCGCGGACGAGCTGCTCCGCCCGACGATCATCTATGCGAGCGCGTTCAAGGCGCTCGCCAACATCCCGTGGAAGGCGGCCGCGCACATCACCGGCGGCGGCCTCGTCGAGAACCCGCCGCGGATCTTCGCCGACGACTCGCTCGCCGTCGAGCTCGACCCGACGACGTGGGAGGTCCCCGCGATCTTCAAGCTCATCGCGACCGCCGGCATCGCCGAGGACGAGATGCGGCGCACGTTCAACATGGGCCTCGGCATGATCATCGTCGTCCCCGCGGATCAGGCGCAGACCGCGGTCGCCGCGCTCGCCGGATCGCACGCGCGCGTCGTCGGCAAGCTCGTCCCCCGCGCCGGCGGCGAGGCGTCGCGGCTCGCATGAAGATCGGCGTCCTCGTTTCGGGCGCCGGTACGAACCTCCAGGCGCTCCTCGATGCCGAAGCGGCGGGCAAGCTCGCGCCGGCCGAGATCGTGGTCGTGGTCAGCAACCGCCCGGGAGTCCCTGCCCTCGCGCGCGCGGAGAAGGCCGGCAAGCCCGCGCTCGTCGTGGATCACAAGATCTTCCTCGAGCGCGCCGCATTCGAGGCGGAGATGATCACCGAGCTCGAGAAGCACGGCGTCGAGCTGGTCGTGCTCGCCGGGTTCATGCGCGTGCTGACCGATCGATTCCTCGACCGCTATCCGCTGCGGATCGTCAACACGCACCCGTCGCTTCTGCCCGCGTTCGTCGGTTCCGATGCGCCGGCGCAGGCGATCGCGCACGGCGTGAAGGTCTCCGGTGTCACCGTTCATTTCGTCGACGCGAGCCTCGACGGTGGACCGATCATCGCCCAGGTGGCGGTGCCGGTCCTACCCGGCGATGACGCCGCGGCACTGCACGCGCGGATCCAGCGCGAAGAGCATCGTCTGCTGCCCGAAGTAGTTCGGCGCTTGGCGGCGGGTCTCGTGTCGTGCCAAGGTCGGCTCGTGGTGGATCGTGCCGAGTAACACGTACGATCTGATCGTCCTGGGGGATGATCTCGCCGCGCTCGTGTGCGCGACCCTGTGTCAGCGCCGCGGCATGCGGACGCTCGTACTCGGCAGCGATCGCCCCGCCCGCTACACGCTCGGTCCGCACAAGCTGCCGATCGAGCCCGCGATGTGGCCGATCGGCTCCGGCTCGCCGGGCGACCGCGTGCTGAAGGAGCTGCACGCCGAGATGGCGCTGCGCCGCAAGCTGCGCGAGCCGCGCATCGCCGCGCAGTGGGTCGCGCCCGACATGCGCGTCGACCTCGGCGGCGATCGCCTCGCGGCGGAGCTCGCGCGCGAAGTTGGCGACGCGGCCGAGCCGTGGCTCGCGCGCTGGCAGCGCGGCAGCGACCTCGCCCGTACGCTCGACGCGCTGCTCGCCGGCGAGCACGCGTTCCCCGGCGTCGGCTTCTTCGAGCGGCGCGAGGTCGCCAAGCTCGCCGAGGCTGCGGCCGCGGCGACATCGGCGTGGTGGCAGGACGCCCAGACCGATCCGCACGCGAAGCTTTGGCGCCACCTCTCGGCGATCGCGCTGCGCCATCCGTCGGCGCCGCCCGCGGCGATCGCGCGCGCGATCGATTCGTGGCGCAACGGTCCGCCGTCGCTGCGCGGCGATGGCGACGCGATCCGCGAGCTCCTCGTCGAGAAGCTCACGACCGCCGGCGGCGAGGTCCGCGCCGGCAAGGTCACCGAGGCCAGCGTCTCGTGGGGCAAGCTCTCCGGGATCACGCTCGCCAGCGGCGACGACATCGGCGCCGGTCAGGTCGTCGCGAGCATGCCGCCCGAGCGCCTCGTCGAGCTGCTCGGCAAGAAGGCGCCGAAGAAGCTCGGCGAGCTCGCCGAGGGCGCGAAGATCGTCGGCTACCGCTACACGCTCAACATCGTGATGGCCGAGGCCGGCATCCCCGAGCACATGGCGCCGACGGTCGCGGTCATCTCGGATCCCGACGGCGATCCGGCCGGCGACAACGCGTTCTCGATCCACCTCGGCGAGACCGATGACGCGGGCCGCGTCGTCGCGACGATCGCCGCCGTGCTCCCGAGCGAGGGTCCGCTCGACGCCGACAAGCTCGCGCCCAAGCTCGCCGCACTCCGCACGGGTCTGTGGAAGCGCCTCGGCGAGGTGATGCCGTTCTTCGAGAAGCACCTCGTGCTCGCGCACTCGCCGTTCGAGGCGACGCAGCCGCACGTGCCGGGCGGTCGAGGCAGCTACGACGTGCCGAAGAACCTGCCGCTGCCGATGTCGCCGGTGTGGACTGGCACGTCGAGCGAGCTGCTCGCGGCGTCGGCCGACACCGGCGCCGTCGGCTACGTCACCGGGCTCAAGAACCTGACGCTGACCGGCGAGCAGATCCTGCCGTCGCTCGGGACCGAGGGCGCGCTGACCGCGGGCTGGAGCACCGCGAAGATCGTGTGCGCACTCGCGGGCAAGAAGAAGGATTACCTGCGCGACGAAGTCGTCGGCGCAGCGTCGTAGCTACGGCGAGCAGTCGTTCGCGATCGTCTGCATGTCCTTCGCCGCCATCACGCAGTCGTAGTTCGCCTTCGTCGCCGACAGCGTCTTGCTGCAGCCACTCGAGATCGGGCTGGGTCGCGGGTACGCCCGAGACCTCGGCGATGTGCCGGACCATCTCGAGGCATTGCGCCTTGGTGATCGCCGCCGGGACTTCGATGTCTTCGAACACGCCGCCATCGCGAGCATCGCCATGACCAGGAGCGCTTGCCTCATACTAGAACAATATTCTAATTTACTCCGATGAAAACGGCGGTGGTCACCGGCGCGACGGCCGGCATCGGGCTCGAGATCGCGCGCGGCCTCGCACATGCGGGGCATCGCGTCGTCGTCGTCGGTCGAGGTAGGGACCGCGTGGCGGCGGCCGTCGATATCGTGCGCGGCGCCGCCGCGGATCCGCTGGCCGTCGTGCCGATCATCGGCGATCTCGCGACCGTCGGAGGCATTCGCGACGTCGGCGACGCGGTCGCGCGCCTGGATCGCCTCGACGCGCTGGTCCATTGCGCCGGCCTGTGGCCCACGCGGAAGGTGATCACGGTCGATGGCTTCGAGGAGGCGTTCGCCGTCAATCACCTCGCGCCGGCGATCCTCAACGAGCGACTTCGGCCGCTCCTCGCGGCCAGCGCGCCCGCGCGCGTGATCCAGGTGAGCGCCGGGCTCTACATCAAGGGCCGCGTGGACCTCGAACGCGACCCGGGCGGCGACAGCTTTCACCGGTTCCGGACCTATGCGACCACCAAGCTCTGGAACCTGCTCGAGACGCTCGAGCTCGCACGGTCGCTCGACGCGAGCTCGATCGCGGTGACGGCCGTGCATCCGGGCGTCGTGCGGACCAAGCTCGGCGACCCGGGCGGGCTGCTCGGCCTGGTGCTGCGCTTCATCAAGCGTTCGTGGCTGACGCCCGAGCAAGGCGCGCGCGGGCCGGTACACTTGGCGGACGCGCCGGATCCTGCCGCGCGGCATGGCATGTTCTTCGATCAGACCGAACCGATGGCGCTCGCCTCGCCCGCCGACGATCGCGCGCTGGCCAGCGCCGTCGCCGCGAAGACTCGCGCGATCCTCGACGCACGATGACCAAGCAAGCCCGCGGCGAAGACGCGATGGAGCGGCTCCTCGACGCCGCGCTCGAATGCGTGGTCGAGCACGGCATCCACGAGGTCACGATCCAGCACCTCTCGGCGCGTGCGGAGATGAGCGTCGGCAGCATCTACCATCACTTCGGCGATCGCAGCGGCGTCATCTTCGCGCTGTACCGCCGCTGCCTCGAACGAATGCTCGAGGCGATCGCCGGCTCGGTGCTCGGCCGGCGCAGCGCGCGCGCCGGGGTGCGTGCGCTGGTCGAGGCCTACCTGCGTTGGGTCGAGCGCCACCCCGACGAGGCGCGCGTGATCTACGCGATCGCCGAGACCGAGCTACTCGAGACCCGACGCGCCGACCTCGCGGCACTCGGTGCGCGAGTCACCGCACCACTCGCGGCCTGGTTCGCGCCGCATGTCGCTGCGGGTAGCGTCATCGATCTTCAGCCGGGCCTCCTCGAGGTCGTCCTCATCGGCCCCGCCGCCGAGGCGTCGCGCCGGATCCTCGGCGGTGCATCGGGCTACTCGTTCGACGATGCGATCGCCGTTCTCCCGGATGCGGTATGGCGCGCGGTAGGTCAGACATGACTGTATGACGTGCCAGATCGGCGTGTCATACAGTGATGTCTGCCCCCTATCTCAGCCGCGGGACACCGAGCGCCTCCGCCGTGTGATCGTCGTCGACAACGAGGATGATCGGATCGTCGGTCGACACGCGCGCGAGGTCGCTTGGATGCACGCGAAGCATCGGCGCGGCACCGAATGCGCGCGCCTCGCGGACGAGCTCGGTGGGATCCGCGCCGTCGTGCGCGGCGAGGATCGCGCCGCCGATCGACGAGCTGCAGGCCTCCGCGACGATCGCGAGCGGGCCGTGCGCGACGATCGTGCAGGGACCGATCAACGAGCAGATGCTCGGGATGCCGACGAGCGTGCCCGTCGACGGCGGCAGCTCGTCGAGCACGCGCTGCACGGCCGGCGCGAGGACCACACGCGACTCGCGGTAGAGCGCGACGCC
>JABFXX010000212.1 GCA_013368795.1 Kofleriaceae bacterium | reverse complement strand
ACCGGCATCGCGTCCATGTGGATCGTGCGGCCGACGATCCGCTTGTCGCCGCCGAACGCGCGCTTCCACACGTCGTAGCCGAGGACGACGACCGTCGGGTCACCGGGGCGATCCTCGCTCGCGTCGATCCACCGGCCGAGCAGCGGCTTGACGCCGATGAGCGGCAGGAGCTCGTGCGTGACGTACGCGGCCTCGACGCGGACGGGGCGATCGCCGCCCGAGAACGACGCGGTGCCGCGCGACCACGCGCCGACCGACTTGCACGTGCGGCAGCCGCGGCGGAGGTCGTCGAACTCGGGCGCCGAGACCCAGAAGCGCTTGAGACCGAGCCCTCGGGTGAACTCGGTGTACACGCGCACCAGACGATCCGGCTGCTCGTAGGGCAGTGGACGCAGGACCACCGAATTCACGACGCTGAAGATCGTGGTGCTCGCCCCGATGCCGAGCGCCAGCGTGATCGCCAGGACCGCGGTCAGGCCGGGCGTCTTGACCATCATTCGCAGCGCGTACCGGATGTCGAGCCAGAGCGAGCCCATTGTCCCGGCCTAGAGCACCATCGGTGCCAGCTCAACCTCGCGAGATCATGTGGCGGTTGGCCGGTGCAGCGTTCGGTATCGAGACCGCCGATCCCATTTCCGGACACGCGGGTTTTCCCGACCACGGTCAGGCTCCAGCGAGTTTGACGCGGCGGCTCGCGGGGCGGGATAATCTTTGCGGCCCTTACAGATGGCGCCCGACGATCATAGCGGGGCGCGGCCGGCGGGCCCGGTCGTGCTCCGGATCAAGCTCCGGTACGACGACGTCGATGCGATGGTTCAGCGCTTCGCGCCGAACGTCGGCAAGTCGGGCTTGTTCCTGCCGACCAAGTCGATCCAGCCGATCGGCACCGAGGTGAAGTTCGAGCTGCGCCTCGCGAACGACACGCCGGTCCTCGTCGGCATGGGCAAGGTCAAGCACGTCAAGCCTCCGGATCCGAAGCAGCCACGCGCTGCGTTCGGCATGGCGATCGAGCTCACGCGCGTCTCGCGCGAGGGTCGCGAGGTCATCATCCGCATGATCGAGCGGCGTCGCGCGATGGGCCTGGCCGACGTCGCGATTCCGATCCCCGAGGACATCGATGCTGCGCGCCGCGACGAGTCGCAGCCGCGCGCCGAGACGACCGGCGTCGTGCGCGAGGCGATGTCGCAGTTCGCGTCGGCACCCGTCGCCGAGCAGGTCCTGACCGGTTCGCCGACGCTGACCGGCCCGGTCGCGGTCGCGAAGGAGCCGTCGGTGCCGGTCGAGAAGCCGATCGAGAAACCGGTCGAGAGGCCGTCGGCGCCGCTCATGACCTCGCCGAGGCCGAGCCGGTCGACGGCGGAGCACAAGGCGATCGTCGCGCTGCCGCCCGAGCCCGCGCGGGTGAAGCGGCCGCGCGTCGCCGATCTGATCGCGAAGGCGAGCGAGCTATCGGGTCCGCTCGCCGCGGCGCCGATGCCTGGGCTCGACGAGCAGGTCGACGTCCAGCGCGCACTCTCACGCGCCCGTGCACTCGCCACCGGTGACCTCGATGCGGAGCTGGCGGCGGTACGCGAGCTCGCGGCAGCGCCGATCGAGATCGGGATCGAGGCAGCATCGGCCGAGCTCGCGCGTCAGCTCGGCGGCAAGCCGATCATCAAGCGCGATCGCAGCGCCGGCTGGGCGCGACCGCCGGCGATCGAGACGAAGCACGAGCTCGACGAGCCCGCGACGAGCCCGTCGAACGTGGCGCTCGAGGAGTCGGCGTCGGATGCCGAGCTCGCGACGAGCATTTCGAGCGAGTCGGTCGCCGAGACGAGCGCCGCGAACGCCTTGATTTCCGAGCCCGCGACGAGCGCGGCGAACGAGCCCGCGACGACGGAGGCCCAGTTCGCGGCGAAGACGCGCGCGGAGACCGAGATTGCTCCGTCGGCGGTGATCGCGGACGTGACGACGGCTGCGGTGCAGGAGGGCGTGCCGGTCGAGGCGCCGCTCGTCACCGACGAGGCGCCGATCTCGATGCGCGCGCCGTCGTCGGAGCCGATCGACGAGGCGAACGTGCTCGAGTCGGTACCGGTCGATCGCGTCGAGCCGGCTGCGCTCGAGCCCGAGATGATCGATCGCGACGCTCATCGGCGCGAAGGCTACGAGCGCGACGCGTCGCAACCGAGCGCGGAACTGGCGGCCGTCGTGGCAGCTGCACTCGCGGTCGGTACCGACGAAGAAGAGCCGATGGAGCTCGACGAGGCCGACCTCGTGCCCGAGGACGACGACGCCGCAGCCGCGGAGTACGAGCAGGATCAGCGCACGCGCGTGCCGTCGGGCGACGAGTCGTACAACCTGTACGCGCGCCTCAGCCCCGAGTCTGCCGCCGAGGTGATGCGCGAGTTCGATCGCGGCGCCGACGACGACGAGGCCGCGCGCGAGTTCGATCGCGACCTGCGCACGCGCGTGCCGTCGGGCGACGAGGACTACCGCGCGATGAGCCCTGTCGCGCACATGATGATCAGCGACGACGCCGACGTCGCCGAGTTCCAGCGCGCACTCGACGATGCGCCGGAGCACCTGAACAGCAACGAGAGCGAGCTCGCCGACAGCACCCAGATCGGCGCGATGCCCGTCGATCCGAACGGCGATCCGGCGACGCAGGACTCGCTCGCCGATCAGCTCGACCAGCAGCTTGCACAGGCCGAGCAGGAAGCCGACGCGGAGCTCCAGCTCGGTATGCAGCAGCAGGCCTACGATGTGTATGGCCAGCCGGTCGCCCCTGCCGTTTACGGCCAGCCGGTCGACGCTGCGGCGTACGGTCAACCGGTCGATCCTGCGACGTACGGTCAGCCGGTCGATCCTGCCGCCTACGGCCAGGATGGTTACCAGCAGGGCGGTTACGAACAGGGCGGTTACCAGGACAGCGCGGACGAGCAGGGCGGTTACCAGCAGGGCGGTTACGAACAGAGCGGTTACGAACAGAGCGGTTACCAGCAGGGCGGTTACGAACAGAGCGGTTACCAGCCGGGCGGTTACCAGCAGGGCGGTGACCAACAGGGCGGTGACCAGGATGGCGCGTACGCCCAGGCCGCCGAGGACGAGGGCGAGGAGATCTCCGATCTCGACGTGCTCGCCGAGGCCGACGAGGACGACGCCGATCTGCTCGGCGCGAGCGGCGAACAGGACAGCCTCGATCGCGCGCCCGCCTACGCCGAGCCGCCGTATCAGACGCCCGAGTACGAGAAGCAGGATCCGGACGCGATCGCGCCGCAGGATCGGCCGTCGTTCGACTTCGCGAACGCGCTCGATCTCGGCGACGACTCCGCGCAGCACTCGCTCGACGACCTGCACGGCTCGCACGCACCGATGCGGCCGAAGCGGCGCAGCTCGGCGGGCGACTTCGATGCGCCGAGCAACAGCTACACGTTTGCGGAGAGCTTCCCGCAGGCGCCCGGGCCGAGCCTCGACGAGGCGCTCGGCAGCGCGCTCGACGAGGACGCCGCCGACGAGTTCGACGAGCCGCACAGCTACGCGCAGCGCCAGGCGCCGGTGCACCAGCCGTCGCAGCCGCAACGCCACGCACCCGCGCCCGCGCAGCCGCAGCGTCACGCGCCCGCAGACCCGAAGCGCCCGATCTCGGAGCCGCAGTACCTGCGCAACCCCGACGATCTCGAGGACGCGCTCGCCGCGCTCGACGTCGACCTCGACGACATCTCGCTCGATCAGCAGCGCTCGCGCCGCGTGGCCGCGCCGAGCCAGCGCCCGGGGGCGACGAGCCAGCGTCCGCTGCCGGGTCTGCCGATCCATCGCCCGTCGGACCAGTCGCGGCCGATCGCGCACACGGTGCCGCGGACGCCGACGGGCCAGCAGCCGGCGCTCCGGCCGCCGAACGCGCGTGATCTCGAGGATCCGCCGTCCACGCAGTACGTGCTGAAGCGCCCGGCGACCGGGCACGACACGCTGTTGCCGACGAAGAAGGCGATCAAGCCGGCGCCTGCGCCCAAGCGTGCGTCGACGAACGACGACGGCATCATCATCGACTTCGACGACGATCTCGACGAGTAGCGCTACGCGAGGCCCGGATGCGCGAGCGCCTCGAGCAGCGCCGCGCGGTCGCCGGCGTGGCGCTGCCACAGCTCGATGATCTTGTCGGACTGCGTGCGGCCGGTCGCCG
The DNA here is from genome assembly GCA_013368795.1 of Kofleriaceae bacterium. Classification (GTDB taxonomy): domain Bacteria; phylum Myxococcota_A; class Polyangia; order Haliangiales; family Haliangiaceae; genus JABFXX01. The sequence goes on along the minus strand of JABFXX010000212.1, from coordinate 20,389 downwards.
CGATCTCCTCGACGGGCGCGAGCAGCGGCAGCGAGTCGGGGGCGACGCGGGTGAGGCCGTCGCGCGCGATCGCGACGAGCTCCTTCGCGAGGTCGCCGATCGTGTGATGACCGACGCGCGTCGCGAGGCCCGACTTCGGCACCTCCTCGGCGATCTTCTGTCGTTCGGCGTACCCGAGCTTCGCGGTCAGCGCGATCGCCGCCATCCGCGAGGTCGTGTCGTAGAGCAGGCCGCGCATCATCGGCGCGAGTGCCTCGATCATCGGCATCGATCCGCAGTCGGCGCCGCGCACCTCGATGAACTTCTTGAGCCGGCCCTCGGGGAACAGCGTCGATAGATGAAGCGCCCAGTCGGCGTCCGTCGCCGTGTGGCCGCGGAAGCCCTCGTGCATGAACCTGCGGAACGTCAGATCCGCGGGCACCGGGATGTAGCCGCCGCGGTAGACGAAGTACATCGGCACGTCGAGTGCCCACTCCGTGTACGCGGTGAACACGTCGTCGCGATCGAACACGAACGGCACGAGGCCGGCGCGCGCGTTATCGGTGTCGCGCCAGATCCACGCGCGGTACGTCTGGAATCCGCTGATCCGATCCTCGACGATCGGCGACGCCGCCCACAGCGCCGTCAGGATCGATGTCACCGAGTAGATCGCGCGCATCTTCGCCGCGGCATCCGCTTCGTCGGCGAAGTCGAGGTTCACCTGGACCGTCGCCGTGCGCTGCATCATGTCGAGGCCGCGCGTGCCGACCGTCGGCATGTACGCGCGCATCACGTCGTAGCGCTCCTTCGGCATCCACGGGATGTCCTCCCGCCTGCCGAACGGCCGCAAACCCATCGAGAGCCACGCGATGCCGAGCTTCTGCGAAGCCGCACCGAGCTCTGCGAGATACGCGCGAAGGTCCGCCCCGAGCTCGCCGTCCTTCACCACCGGCCGTGCCGCGAGCTCGAACTGACCACCGGGCTCGATCGTGATCTGCGCGTCGTCGCGCTGGAGCGCGATCATATGACCGTGCTCGAGCACCGGCGTTCCGCGTCCGGCCGCGAACTCCTTCAGAAGCGCGCCGATGCCGTGCGGTCCCTCGTAGGTCGGCGCCTGACTCGTCGCCTTCACGACGCCTATCAGCTCGTGCTCGGTGCCAATACGCCAGTGGTCGCGAGGTTTCCCCGCGTCCGTGAAATACGCCAGCAGGTCGGCCGTCGAGCGGACGGGAACTGCTTTCTGCTCGTCGACGAGATGCACCCGGGTTGGGGGACTCTAGGGGGTGATCCCTTGGGCGTCAACGGATTGACCGTGTGGTAGCGTCGGACTGTGAATCCCAGCCGCGCACGCCTCCTCGAGCTGCTGCGTACGCACGCATTCCAGGAGCGCGAGGTCACGCTCTCGAGCGGCCTCAAGTCGAACTTCTACATCGACTGCAAACAAGTCTCCCTCGACGCCGAGGGAGCCTGCCTGATCGGCGAGCTATTCCACGAGGCCATCAACGAGCTAGCCCCCGAGGCGGTCGCCGTCGGTGGTCTCACCCTCGGTGCAGATCCCCTCGCCACCGCCACCAGCCTCGTCAGCTTCCAGAAGGGCCGGCCCCGACAGGCATTCATCGTTCGCAAGGAGCCCAAGGGCCACGGCACCGGCCAGTGGGTCGAGAGCACCAAGCTCCCGGCCAGCGCCCCGGTCGTCATCCTCGAGGACGTCGTCACCACGGGAGCCTCCACGCTGCGCGCGATCGAGCGTGCCCGGTCGGCCGGCCTGACGGTGCTTCGCGCGATCGGCCTCGTCGATCGCCTCGAAGGAGGCCGCGAGGCCGTCGAGGCCCACGCGCCTCTCACCACCCTCTTCACGCGGCGCGACTTCCTCCCAGACAAGTGAAGTGACGATGCGGTCGCATTTCGGTCTCTGCCTCGTCTTCGTCGCGGTTGCAGCGCTCGCGGGCTGCGGCTCGAAGCCGCCGCTCGTGAGCCTCAGCGATACGTGGCCGTCGCAGCTCCCCGATCCCGATGACTACGGCGACGTCACCGACACGTGGACGCGCCGCCAGTCGCTCGCCGGCCAGTACCAGGAAGTGCTCGAGCTCGCGGCGACGTTCAAGTCGCCCGAGTGGCGCGCCGTTCACGCGGCTCGCGACATCGAATATCGCAAGCTGAACGGCGCGGCCCGCGATCAGGTTTTCTCGATGGCGCACGCCGAGATGTCTGGCCCCTACGAGATCGAGCTCCTGGTGACCACCTGGGATCGCCGCGAGAACGATCTCGATCGCGGCAAGAAGAGCGTGTGGCGCGTCGTGCTCGTCGACGAGCAGGGCAACGAGATCGAGCCGCTCGAGATCGTCAAGGACAAGCGCCCGACGTTCACGATTCGCGCGGACTTCCCGGCCTACGGTGATTTCGCGACCGCGTACATCGCGCGGTTCCCGCGGTCGACGCCGCTGCTCGGCCCGAACGCGAAGCTCTTGCGTCTGCGCATGAGCGGCACCCGCGGCGGCGTCGAGCTCGCCTGGTCCGCGCAGTAGCCCAACGGCGACGCGCCGCAGCTCCCGGTCTCGAGGGGGCCGAAGCGATTTTCCAACAGTCGGCCGCCGCTCGGCACTCTAATGCATGCGAATGGTGAATGCGTCGGCGACCCTCGAACAGCTGGTTGCCGACTCTGGTTGGTTGCATCGACTCGCGGTCGCGCTGGTCAAGGACGAGGCAGCTGCCGACGATCTCGTTCAGGATACGTACAGCATCGCTGCGACGCAGGCGCCGACAGACGGGCGGCCGCTTCGGCCGTGGCTCGCGCGTGTCCTGTGGAATCGGGTACGGATGGCGAGTCGCACCGCTCGCCGACGACGTGCGCGCGAGCAGGCGTTCGGCGAGCTCGCCGCGCCACCCGCGCGTCCCGACGAGATCGTGGATCGCATCGAGCTCCAGCGCACGCTGGCCGGCCTGGTGCTCGAGCTCGCCGCCCCGCAACGCGACGTGCTCTTGCTCCACTACTTCGAAGGCCTGACCTCGAGCCAGATCGGGCAGCGGTTGGCGATCTCGCCGGGCACCGTGCGCTGGCGGCTCAAGCAAGCGATCGACGAGCTCCGCGACCGCCTCGACCAGCGCTCGCCGAATCGCGCATGGGTGGCATCGCTCGCGACGTTCGCGCGCACCGCGCCGAGCGCGAAACTGGCGCTGCTGCCGAAGCTGCTGTTCGCCGCCTTCGTCCTGCTCGCGATCGGAGCCCTCGCATTGCGCGCGCAACTCAGCGAGGCGCAGCGGGCGGCGCCCGGTCGAGCAGCGACGCATGCGCCGGCACGGCCGGCCGCGTTGCCGATGCTGGCCGACACGTCGTCGCCGGGGCACGCGAGCGCGGCGCTCGGATCGGGCCCGGTGTTCAGCGCCGAGCAGCGCTCGCTCGGAGGGCTCGTGATCGACGGCAGCGGGCAAGGCGTCGCGGACGCCGACGTCGAGCTCGACTGCGGCTACGCCGGCGGCGCCAAGCTGAAGCAGCGCACGGGCGTCGGCGGTGCGTTTGCGTTCGAGATCGATCCGCACTGCCACTACGTCGTCACCGCGACAAAGGGCGATGCGCGAGGAGAGCAGCGCTGGTCCGGCCCAACGGGCCTCCTGTTTGGACCTAGCACGAAGGCCGAGGTTGACGCCTTGGGTGGCCCGCTCGCGATCGAGCGCTACCGCACGACGGTCCAGCTGCGGCGGTTGTCGCTGGCCGTGATCCGCGTCGTCGATGCCGACACGGGCGGGCCGATCGCCAACGCCAAGATCTCGAGCCGATGGTACTTCGATGATGGCGTGTCAGCCGTGACGGGCCCCGATGGCATCGCGCGCGTGAACGTGCAGGTGCCATCCCGCATCCTGGTGGACGCAGACCACTACGCGTACGCCGAGGAGGTGCTCGACAATCCGAACCTCAGAGGCGGATTGAGGGACCGCACGGCAATTCTTCTCCGACCGGGTCCATTCGAGACCCCGGCGCAGCTCAGCCTCGACATTCGGCTGAGCCGCAGCATCGCGGTGAGCGGCATCGTCCTCGGTCCCGACGGCAAAGCCATCGCGGACGCGAGCGTGTCGATCTCCGGTCCCCTCGGTGTCGGCAGGATCGTCGAATGGCCCGCCAAGACCGACGCGAGCGGTAACTTCGAGACGAAGGTTCCGACGGCAGGGCGCTATGCACTGTCTGCCGATCGTCGCGATCTGACGACCAACGGCGCCGTTGTGGTCGACATCCCCGCCGAAGGCCGCGCGAACCTCATCGCGCACGTCGTGCCGCGTGGCGAGATCCACGGCACCGTCGTCGACCTCAGCGCCAGACCGGTTGCCGGGGCACGGGTAAGCCTGGCAGACGGGACGATTCCCCCTGTCGTGGCCGACGCGCAAGGGCGCTTCGTGATCGCGCATGTCGACGGCGCGATCGATCTCATCGCGAACCGTGGCGCCGATGCGTCCGCGTTTCACCACGTGCAGCTAAAGCCCGGTGATCGAGCGGAGGTCGTACTTCAAGTTGGCGCGACTGGGATCTCCGGCGTCGCCGTCGAACACGATGGCTCGCCCGTCGAGGGCGCAGAGGTATGGCTGAATTTCTGCTGCGAATCGAACCCGAATCTCGTCGAAGGCAAGCGCATCACGACCGATGCGACCGGCAGGTTTTCGTTCGACACGCCGCGCGGCGACTTCGTGCTCAGCGTGAAGCGCGACGAAGACGACGATTACGAAGGTGAAGATGACCTGAAGGTGGCTGGCGGCACGCACGACGTCCGGCTCCTCGTGCCGTGATTCAGTCGATGTTCGACGCCGACGGACGTGTGCGGTGACCGCGTTCCGGCTGCGATTGCCGCCCCTCCGCGGATCGCGTACAGTCACCGTACTTCTGGAAAGGAGGCGACCTATGGATGCTCGAACCCATTTCTTCATCGTCGCCTCCGGCGTCGCGCGATAACGCACGCGATTTCGCTCTGTCGGAGGTGGTCCACGTGTCCATCGACCCTCCGCCTGGAGTGTTTCCGTGCATCTCGATTCTTTGGGCTACGGCCCGTTCTCCGACGCTTTTCGCTCTCTCTCGCGCGCCGACCTCGTCCCGGCGCGCATCGTCACTGACCTCGGTGCGCAATTCGAAGTCGCCGGCGCCCCGGCTCACCGCGCCGAGCTAAGCGGTCGCTTGCTTCACGAGCTCGCGCCCGGTGACCGACCCACCGTGGGCGACTGGGTGGCCCTTGCGCCCGGACCGCATCCCGACGACCTCGCGATCGTGCATGCCGTACTGCCGCGGCGAACCGCGCTGGTCCGGCGGGCTGCCGGCACACGAGGCGAGCCGCAAGTGATCGCCGCAAATGTCGAGACGTTCTTTGTCGTGACCTCGGCCAATCGCGACGCCAACCCCAGGCGCCTCGAGCGTTACCTTGCAGCGATCGCCGACAGCGGCGCGGCTGCGGCGATCGTGATCAACAAGATCGACTTGTGCGCGCGCGACGAGCTCGCAGCGTTGATCGCTCGTTTGACGCCGTCGGTGCGCGGCGGTCCGATCCACGCTGCGAGCGCCGCGACCGGCGAGGGGATCGATGCGATCCGGGCGCGGGTTCTGCCAGGCCAGACGGTCGCATTCGTCGGCATGTCGGGTGTTGGCAAATCATCGATCGTCAACGCGCTGCTCGAGACCGAGCGCCAGGTCGTACTGCCGATCGACGAGAACGCTCGTGGGCGGCACGCGACCACGCGACGCGAGCTGATGGTCCTGCCCGGTGGCGGCATCCTGATCGACACGCCTGGCATGAGGAGCTTCGGCCTGACCGAGGACGACGGCGGACTGGCCGCCGGCTTCACCGACGTACTCGACATCGCCGCGCACTGCCGCTTCGGCGACTGCCGACACGAGGGCGAACCGGGTTGCGCGGTCGACGCCGCCCTCGAGGACGGCACGCTCGATGTCGCGCGTGTGGCCGCGTTCGAGAAGCTCGCGCGTGAAGCGGCCGCTGCCGAGGCACGCCGCGACCCCGTTCTGGCCACGCGCAACAAGCGACGCTGGAAGGCGATCAACGTGGCGCAGCGCCAGCGCGCGAAACACGACCCGAAGCGCCAGCGATGACAGTGCCGCATCTGCGACATCGCCGTCACGAGCGCACCTGAAGTCTGCGACGAGCAGTCGTTCGGCGAGCTGGCGTATGCTCCCCGTCGATGCGTCGCTTGTTGTCGTTCGGGATGGCGATTGGACTCTGGCATCTCGGCGCGTGCGGATCTGCGGCGACACCGCAGCCCACGACCCCGACGGCACCCGCGGTACGCGCTGGCGTACCGCCACCGGGCGACGAGGCGGGCTTTCGCAAGCTGCTCTCCGGTGAGGTCGTGAACGGCGGCCTGTGGTTCACCGATGCCGACTGTCAGGCTCGGTTCCAGCAGGCGGGGCCTGTCAAGCCCGACGCGTTCGATGCGTTCGCGCGCTGTGTCGCGACGTTGCACCTGCGACCGACGGGGCGGACTGAATCGCTCGACGACACGAGCGTGTTGACCGACGATGCTGGATTCGAGATCGAAGCGCAGGTCGTCGACGGTGGGCTCAAGTTCATCGGCTTCTCGGGGCGCGCACCCGGCGTACCCGATCTGCCTTCGATCACGCCGCAGTCACTCGAGTCGCTGCGCGTCGGCGGTGACCCCGACGCCACGATCAGCGCGGACGAGGCGAGCCGCATCTTCTTGCCGGGACAGCCGGTCCCGAATCTGGTCGAGCATCTCCGGCTTTGCCTCGGCGAAGACGGACAGCTGAGCACGGTCACACCTGCACAGACGACCGTGCCTGCGTCGGCTGCTGCGTTCGCGGCGGTTGCGCGCACCTGGAAGTTCCGGCCGTTCGTCGTGGCGGAGAAGCCGATCGCTGCGTGCGCGGTCGTGGGCTTCCAGTATCCGGCTGGACCTCGCGCTGCAAGTCGCGATCGATTGCCTCGACCGCCGGAGCTCTCGAAGGCTGGGCACTTCATCTATTACGTCAATCCCCGCGACCTGGGGCCGCGGCGCGTTGTCGGCGATAGCCTCGTGGTGCCCGACGACGAGGACAGGATGCACCTGCACGGCAAGCGTGTCGTCGGCTCGTTCAAGCTCTGTCTCGACGAGACCGGACACTACGAGCGCGGGCTGCTGCTGCAGTCGACCGGCGTGCCTGGTTACGACGCGAAGATCGCGCGAACGATGATGCAGTGGGTCTACCAGCCGTACGTCGTCGACGGTGTGGCGGTTCCGGTGTGCAGCACCGTCACGTTCATCTACTCGCAGCGCTGATGAACGGGCGCCGCGCACGCGGCGGGCGGCGAGGGCCCGCTTCTTAGAACCGATAGCCGACCGAGACGTTGAGCCGGATGTCCTGGACGGAATACGTCGTCGGCATGTTGGGCCCGCCGTGCTTGCTGAAGTGGATGTTTCTGGTCACGGCAACCGGAGGCAGTGCGGTGAAGTCGAGCACGAAGTTGTCGAGCTTCGTATCCCTGCCGTTGTTGCTGGCCTGAAACGTCGCGACCCGGATGCCCGTGCCGACGTAAAACCTCGACGGCAAATCGAAGTGATAGCCCATCTCGGCCTCGACACCGCGGGCGGCGCCGAAGTGGTCTCTTCTCGTGCCCTCGCCGGTGATGCCGACCGCCGCGAGCATGGGGGCGTATTCGAATTCGATGGTCTGATGAAACGGCAACAGGGCGCCTGCCGCCATCTGCGCATAGGCGGCGCCGCGCCATGCGGGTCGTTCGATCCGTACGCCCGCAGTGAACGAGTGGTAGCTGAGCTCGCCGTGGACGTCGGAGAGCGCGCCTGTGAGCTCGCCGGTGACCGTACGGGTCGAGCCGTAGCGGTAATCGACGAAGATGCTGAGCCAGCTCGGCAGCACCACGATGCCGACGGCAGCGCCGCCACCGAACCCGCTCGCAAACGGGTACTTGCTGTGTCCTGGCGCGCCGTCCGGGATGAACTCTGTCTGACCGAAGTTGACGCCCCAGTTGCCGAACACCTCCACGAAGCCCAGAGTCCGAACCTCCTCGGTCGCCGGAGTCTCGGCGTGCGCTAGTGCTGCACTGGCGCAGAGCACGATGGTGGTCGTCGCGAACAATTGATTCCGCATCGGCGCCTCACTGACTGATTGCTCCGAGCAGGTGCAAACACGAAGCCTCTCCGTGAACGTCGCTTGGAAGATGTCTGTCGCATCGGCGCGTACCGCGGACACCGCAGCTCGCGCGCGACCGTTCATATGCGTAGCGGAATGCCATCCGTCGCCCGTGCAGCGTTTTCTTTGAATCCTTTGGTTCGCTACCTGGCTTCTACGGTCATGACGCGAAACATCGGAGACCCGGAGCGAGTTGTTCGTGCGGCGTTTGGAATCGTGATGATCCTGTGCGCTCTCCTGGCACCCTTGCCGTTCTTGGCCCGCGTACCCGCCTTCGGCGGGCTCGGCGCCTACATGCTCTTCACATCCGTGGCCGGCACCTGTCTGGGTTACAAGTTGATGGGAAGGTCCACCTGTTCGAAGGGACGTAACGCGTGACCGAACGCAATCGCCTGCAAGTTCTCCGCGCTGCGGCCGCAGGTGATGACGTGGCGCTGAGTGCGCTGGTGCGCGCGTATCACGATCGCGTTTACCGCTTCGGCATCCGCGTCTGCCGAGATCCGTATGACGCCGACGATGCCGTGCAAGAGGCGTTCACCAAGCTCGCGCGTAGGCCCGACGTCGCGCGTGACCCCGGCGTGCTCTCGTGGCTCATGACGGTGGTGAAGAACGCGTGCTTGCGATTGATGCGGCCGTTCGCGCGCGAGCGACGCTCCCTGGGGGAGCGAATCGCCGACACCGACGCCGCCGAGCTCCCTGCCGCGGGCGGCGATCCCCAACATGCGCTGGAGCGGTGGCGTCTCGTGCACGCGGTCCACGACGCGATCGCGGCGCTCGATCCAGCGTCTCGCGAAGTGATCGTCATGCGCGACCTCGAAGGGCTCACCGGCGACGAGGCGTGCGTCGCCTTGGGCCTCTCCGAAGCCGCGATGAAGAGTCGCCTCCATCGCGCGCGCGGCGAGCTGAGGAAGCTGCTTCTGCAGCGCGGGTGGTCGAACTAACTACTGCTTGGGGCTCTGTTCGGGCGCGAGGAGCCCGGCGATCGCCGAGCTGCGATATGGGCCCTCGCTGATCTGGAGGTCGCGGATGCCCTCCGCGATGCGGCTGGCGTCGCGCTCGGCCTCGGCGGCTTGTGCGCCACGCAGCTGGCGCGCCGACAACCGGAGCACGCCGTAGGCCGCTGCGGCCTTGTGAACATCGTCGGTGCCGAAGCGCGCGACGTCACTCGGCGACTGACCGTCGGAGACCACGGCCCAGCGCTGCTTGAGCTCGGCCTCGAGTGCCGTCGCGACGTCCGAGGGCAGGAGCTTGGGCTCGCAACGCGTGCCGAATGCGCGGGCATTGAGATCGCTCCGGCGCTGCGCCGTCGGGGTTCGCACGTCCTTCCACATCCACGACCACGCCGTGAGCGCGAGCGAGGCCGCAGCGATGCCGACGCCGCCGACGCCGCCCGTCATGAGACCCGCGAGCGCCGCCAGCGGGCCCCAGGTCCGCGCGTAACCGGCGAGCACACTGCGCCCCGAGAGCTTCATCGAGTGGCCGAAGCCCTCGCGAGTGATCCACATCGCTGCCACGGGGAACAACGGCACGTAGTAGACGTGTGCAAACCGGGTCACTGCGTACTGGCCGTCACGCTGATCGACCTTCCCAGCGCTTCGCGTACCCCAAATGATGATCACGGTACGACGTTATGTCAGAACCGCAGCCGGCGCATCCGTCTCACCGGTTCGTTCTCGCGTGCGCTCGGCGAGCGAGGCGCGCCAGGCAGGCGGGTCGAACGGCTCTCCGAAGTACTGGGTCTCGCGCTGCACCTTTCCGTCGCGGAACTCCATGATGCTGGCCGTGTACATCGGCTCTCCGTCATAGGTGATCACGTACTCGGTGACCCAGAGGTCGCCTGTCCCGAGAATCCGCTCGATCTTGAAGTGACGCTTGGCTGGGTGGCCTGCACGAGCGGCCTGGATATTACGCCGGCCGAGGATCCGCTCGCCGGATTGGGGATATTCCAGCACGGCGTCCTCCTGATAGAGGTCGTGCTCGGCTTCGTAGTCTCCAGCTTCTGAAGCGGTCCAATGCCGATCAAGGGCCGCCCGGTTGTCTCCGTCCGCCATCGCTCCGCGGTGATGCAAGACCGACTCCGACGCGGCGAGCCAGGCGATCGGGGTCAGTACCGGTCGAGGAATCGCTTGATCGCCGGCAGCTGGCGCTCGGCGCTCTTGATGCACTGCTCGCTCTGCTCGAGCCCGCGCTTCACCACGGCCTCGGCGCCGCTGAACTTCGCGGCACGCGGGGGCACGAGCTCGGCGATCGCCTGGCGCTGCTCGGTGGTGCAGAAGCCGCTCGCGAGCGCGCCGAGGAACCCGGCCGCCTCGTCGTCGCGCATCCGGCCCAGGAGCTCGTCGATGTGCTGGGTGATGAACGCGAGCGCGAGCTTCTGGGTCTCGCGGTTGAATGCGACCGTGTAGAGGATGGTGAGCGTGTCGCGGAGATCGAGCTCGGTCCCGCTGACGAGCTCGAGCGCGCGCGTCGCGATCGCCGGGTCCTTGAAGTAGCCGAGCGCGCGAAGCAGGCGTTGCTTCTCGGTCCGGTCACGCGCGTGCTTGACCGCCTCGACCATCTTGTCGAACCGCGCCTGGTTGCCATCGCGTGCAGCGGTGCGCAGGACCGCATCGACCATCTCGTCGTCGACGCCGGTGCGATCGCGGAGCCAGCGGTCGGCGAGCGTTGCGGCCTGCTTCGCCAGCGTCGGGTCCTTGTCGGCGACTGCGGGCACGAACGCGCGCCGTAGCTGGTGGCGCTCGTCGCTGTCGGTCCTGGCGCGCGCCCAGCCGAGCTTGCGCGCGGTCGGGCCGAACGTACGAACGACGAACTTGCGGGCCTTGGCATAGAGCGCATCGTCGAGCACGTCCGTGCGAAAGCTCGCGGCCTCGAACGCGGCGATCGCGGTCTTCTCGTCGGGATCGGCGGCGATCAGCGGCGTCAGCGCGAGCAGCTGGTCGAACGCGAGCTCGTCGCGATCGACCATCGCGCGCAGGTCGGCGATCAGCATCGACTTCTCGGCGGTGGTCGGCTTTGCGACCTTCGCGATCGCGGACGTCGGAGTCAGGAGCGCCTTCGCGATCGCCGGATCGGCGCTCGAGCGGTAGTAGCCGTTCGCGTCGGCGTTGAGCAGCCACCAGGTCGGACAGGTCTTGACGCCGTCGAGCGCGAGCTCCGCGTCGGGGCGGTCGAGCAGCATGCAGGTCCTGGCCGCCTGCTTGTCGCCGTAGCGGACACACACCGGGACGTGCCACGTCCGCGCCTGGGTCGCGTCCTGCACGCCGGCCGGCAACGCGCGCGTCTGGTGCAGGACGAGCTTGGGCGTATCGCCCGCCTTGCATGCGAGCTCGGCGCGAATGTGCGGCACGCCCGGCTGCTCGAGGAACGTCCGCATCGCGGTCTCGATCGTCGGATCGAGGCGGTCGCGGATCGTGCTCAGGAGATCGTCGGCGGTCGCGTTCCGGAACTCGAATGCGCGGATGTACGCGCGGATCGCGTCGCGCCACTTCGTCGTGCCGACGTAGGCCTCGAACATGCGCATCACCGTGGCGCCCTTGAAGTAGGTGATGCCGTTGTCGAACGAGGCGCCGATGCCATCGCGCGTCGTGACCGGTTGGCGGATCGCTCGTGTCGCGAGCGCCTCGTCGCTCTCCATCGCCTGCGTCGCGAGCCCGACTCGCTCGTCGCGGTGACGCCACGACGGCTCGACGGCGTCGGTGATGATCATGTCCATCCACGTACCCAGCGACTCGTTCAGCCAGGTGTCGTCCCACCACTTCATCGTCACGACGTCGCCGAACCAGTAGTGCGCGAGCTCGTGCGCGAGGATGTTGGCGTAGTGCTTCTTGCGCGACCGCGTCTCCTGATCGGGACGGATCAGCGTCAGCGGTTGGCCCATCGCGACGATGCCGGGGTGCTCCATCGTGCCCCAGTAGCGAGGCACCACCGCGACATCGAGCTTGCCGAACGGATAGTCCATGTCGAAGTAGTCCTCGAGCGCCGCCACCACACGCGGCGTGATCTCCTTCGCCCAGTGGAGCTCGCCGGCGCGGCCCTTCGGGATGATGAAGCGGATCGGCGTCTTGACCCGGCCGGCGAGGCCGCCGTCGACGAGCTCGAATGGTCCGACGACGAACGCGACGAGGTAGCTCGGCAGCGGCTTCGACACGGCGAGCTCGACGCGCTTCATGCCGTCTGGCTCGTCCGCCTCGCGGGTGACCGCGGCATTGCCGAGCGCGACGTGGCCCTTCTGGACGTGGAACGTCAGCTGCCAGGGCACCTTGTACTCGGGCTCGTCGAAGCACGGGAACGCGCGCCGCGCGTCGATCGCCTCGAAGAACGTGTACGCGTACGTGTCGTTGCCTTCGCGCTCGGCGTAGATGCCCTGGCTCTTCGTGCGCTCGATCGTGGCGGTGAACGCGATCTCGATCGCGAGTGGGCCGGCCTTTAGCTCGCGATCGAGCGTGAGCCCGATGAAGTCCGGACCGCCGGCGATCACGCGCGCGGGCTGCGCGTTCAGCTTCGCCTCGCCGATCTTCAGATCGGTCGCGTTCAGCCAAACGACGCGCGTCGGCCGCACGATCGACGCGTCGATCTTCACGACGCCGGGCACCGCATCGCGCTCCGGGACGATCGTGAGATCGAGCGCGTACTTGCTCGGCCGCACGTCGCCGGGGACCCGCAACGCGGGCGGCGCCGGATCTCGTTCGGCCGTTTGCACGGCGGGGGAGGGCGTCGGCCCAGCAGGCACCGCCGGCGAGGGGCCCGGCTTCGACGGCGACGAACAAGCGATCACAGCGGCGAGCGCGACGACGATCCTGCGCATGCGAGGACGATACGCGTCTGCCGGAGACAGAGGTGTGTCTCCACGGTCGTTCGCACGCGGGGTGTATCCGGGAATACGGAGTCAATGCCGCCAGTGAATGGCCTCAGCCTTTGATCGCGGCGAGGACGAGCACACCGGGGAGGCCGACGTACGCGGCGACGGTCGCCTCCGCGACGTGTCGAAACGCGCGGCGCTTCTGGCGCACTTCGTCGGCGCCGAGCTTCGGTTCGACACAATCGATGACAGTCAGCCCCGCAGCGCGGAAGGCCCTCAGGTAGTCCGCGTGGGTGTGAGCGTGCTCTCGCACGAACCGCCGCTGGCCCGTTTCGTCCTCGAACGGTGCATGCCACCCGAGGAGCGCTTGGAAGGGGTGGAGCACCGAGAGGATCACGCGGCCGGACGGGCGGAGGACGCGCGCCATCTCGGCGACCGCTCTATCGAGATCGGCGACATGCGCGATGGCCAAGCCCGAGACGACGAGATCGAAGGAGGCGTCGGGTGATGGGATGGCGCAGAGGTCACCTTCGCGAAAGATTGCGCCACGAACGTTGGCGCTGGCGTACGCGAGCATCTCCGGCGTGAGATCGATCCCGAGGACGTCGTGGCCACGATCTACGAGGTACCGGCTGTGCCGCCCCGTGCCGCAGCCGGCGTCGAGCGCACGACCGGGCGGTGTGGCATCGATCAGCGAGCGGACGACGGGCTCTTCGATGGCAATGATCGGATTGCCCGGTTCATCGTAGCGCTCGGACCACACGCGATAGCCCAGGCGCGGCTCCGCCTCGTCGATTCGTTCGCCAGCGGCGAAGCTTTCGTCCTCGACAATGCGGCGCACCTCGACGACGCGCTTCTCCGCGTCCTCGTCGGTTCCGTCGTACATGTGTCGCAGGAGAGCGAGACCCTCGACACCGATCAACAATTCGCGAAGGCGTACGTGGCGGGACATAGGCCACAGGAGCCTAGGTGAGATCGGCGCGAATGACAGCATAGAGCAGGACATCGCCCAAGCGTCCGTCCTTCACGACGTGTGATCGAAGCGTCCCTTCGAACTGATACCCCGCCTTCGCGAGCACCCTCGTGGATGCCGGGTTCCATGCGAAGACACCGGCCTGCATGCGCGCGAGGCCGAGCTGATCGAAGCCGTAGGACGTCATCGCCACGACGGCTTCGGTTGCGTATCCGCGTCCCCAGTGGGCGGCGCCGAGCCAATAGCCGAGCTCGCCGGTGCGGCGATGGACGTCGTCGAATGCGTCGATGCCGATGCTCCCGATGGCCTCGTCCCCGACGCAGATGGCGAAGTAGGGATTGGGCGATGGGCGTGAGGACGCAAACTCGATCCACGACTCTGCGTCGGCGCGACCATAGGGGTGCGGGAAGCGATCGCGAAGATTCTGAGCGATCCGGCGGTCGTCAGCGTGAACGATGAGCGCGTCGACATCGCTCGCACGCCAAGGTCGAAGCGTCAGCGAGTGCGTCGTGAGAACCGTCATTGCGTCCTCGCGGGTGAGGGTGAAACGGCATCGAACATCTTGACGCAGGCCTCTGCGCCAACGCCGGTGACGACCAATCGTTCCCGGCGATCGGACAGCATCTCGCCAAGCCAGGGGAGTGCGCCGCCGTCGCCGATCGGCATCTCGAAACCGTCGTCGCGTCGAGCGACGAGCTGGATGAACGGCCCTTCGTAGTATTCGAGCCCTTGAAGACGACCGAGATCGTAGACCACCTGAAGCCCAGGCCACGCCCGCTGCAGCGGAAGCCCTACCTCGTCGACGAGGGTGCGTGCGCGACGGCGTGCCTGCCCATCGAGTTGCAGCGCATCGACGGCGCCCACGAGGTCCTCAGCTTCGCGCGGGACCGACACGTTCGCTCGCGCGAGCGCAGCCTCGGTCGAGCCTGGGACGTGGGCGCGCGCTTGGCGCGAGAGCTGGCCGCCATCGGCGTTCTGCGCGCGGAGCGCGGCATGGACAAGGGACGTCTCCGAGAGCACGACACGAAGTCCGGAGAAGCGGAACCCATGGTCGGCGAGCGTATCGATCGCCTGCGCCCAGACCGCGAGTTGCTCGACGAGGGCGGCGTGCTCGCAACTCGCGTCCACCGCACGCGCTGCCGAGCGGGTCGCGGTCAGGAGTGCGAACAGCCGAAAATGGGGCGTGAACCCAGGCACGTTCGTTGGCTGGAGGCGCAGCACTCGCTGGCTCGTGCACCATCGTCTGGTATCCGTCGTCGCCGCGCGATGACGGAGTCGATCGAGTGCGGCGTGCACGGTGAGGCCGACCGCAGGATCAGCCGCAGCTTCGGCGAAGCGCACTGCGGCGAGGACATTGTTTGGATCCACGCCCCCACAAGCGGTCGCGCCGAGAGGGACCACGGGTGACAGTTCGACCGCGTTGAACGTGGCCGCCGCCTCGAAGGCGCAGGACTCGAAGGTACGGAGCCGCCGAACGTCCGCGCTCGAGGCCTCGAACATCGCGCTCCGCTGCGCATGTGCGAGGATGTCCGTCGGACGACGGGCGAACGCGCGTTGCCTCATGCCGTGAAGGAGGAGCGTCGTTAGCTCGCTCCCTGAGAGATCTGCGGCGAGTAGTTGGTCGATACGCTGCGAGTCGCCGCCTGCGAGTCGCGCGCTGATGCGCGCTGCGAGCGCCGTGGTCCTGTCATCGAGCTCTCCAGGTTCGCCGGACACTCGTGCATCGTGGGCCGTATCTGGCACCATGCAAAGTGCCAGATCCGGCCACAGCGATGGTGCCAGTTTCTCTATCCTTCATCCGGCTGAGCGACGCGTCGCGCCCGCTAACGGTCCAGCTCGTCCGGCAGATCCGAGAGGCGGTGCTCGAAGGCCACCTCTCCGCTGGGGAGCCAATCCCGTCGACACGCGAGCTCGCGCAACAGCTTGGAGTCGCGCGTAACACGGTGAGCGCCGCGTACCAGGCACTATCCTCCGAGGGCACGATCGTGCTCCGCGCGCGAAGACGTCCGTTCATCGCGGCGCTGCCCGAACAGAGGACGGCGGTCTCGTCATCACCCGTCGTTGCCGGGGCGCTATCCCAGGCCGCTCGCCGTCTCGCGATGGCTGTGCCCGAAGAGCGGCTCTCCGAGCTCATGACACGGCGTGCTCGCTCGCGCCCGTTTGGACCCGGGATCCCCGACCTCGGACTCCTTCCCATGCGTCAGCTCGAGCGCTGTCTCGTCCGTCGTTGGCGAGCGATGACGAGCGCAGACGCGCTCCATGACGACCCGCGCGGAGAGATCTCACTCCGGCGCGCGATCCTTCGACATGTCGCCCCCGCTCGTGGGATCCGCGCGACGGTCGAGCAGGTGTTCATTACCGAGGGCTCGCAATCTGGAATCGACCTCTGCTGCCGTGCCCTGCTCGACGCGAAGCACATGACCTGGACGGAGGCCCCGGGCTCGGTCGCGCTTCGCGCGGCGGTCGGGATGACGGGCGCGAAGCTGCTCTCCATCCCCGTCGACCCAGATGGTGTCCGCGTCGACGTCGCGATTCGCCGCGCTGCGGGCGCGCGGGTCGCGTTCGTCTCGCCGGCCTATGCCTTCCCTTCCGGCGTGCAGCTCTCACTGGCGCGGCGCCTCCAACTTCTCGACTGGGCCGTGACCAACGGCGCAACCGTCGTCGAGGTCGACTACGAGGGCGAGCTACGTGCGGATGGGGCGCCGGCGCCGGCGCTCCTTGCCCTGGATCGTGTTGGCGCACGCGAGTGCGTGATTCATATCGGGACGTTCAGTCGGAGCCTCTTCCCTGCGCTCCGTCTCGGGTTCGCCATCGTACCCGCTGCGCTTGTCCGACCCTTCGCGCGGGTGCGAGCGGCGTCCACGCGCTCGGCTCCCTATCCGCTCCAGGCGGCACTCGCCGACTTCATCGAGGACGGGCATTGGGCGCGCCACATGCGCCGTCTGAAGCAGGCGACTCGTCGCCGACGGGATCTCGTGATCGCCGAGCTGCGGCGACTCCTGCCCAAGGAAACGCCGCCCTCCGTGCCCGCGGGAGGCGCCCTCTTCACCGTCCACCTTCCGCCGTTTGTCGATGACCGAGCGCTCGCGACCGCGCTCGCCGAGCGTGGCGTCGACGTACTTCCGCTGAGCCTGGGCGCGAGGCGACGCGCGCCGACGCGCGGCCTCATTCTCGGCGTCGGAGCCCATACCGACGCAGCGCTCCTGCACGCGGCGGGCGTCCTGTCCCACGCGGTCCGCGAGGCAGTGTCGGCCGGCATGCAGCCCGCCCGAGGCGTTCGGCGAGCTCGATCTCGGCACTGAGCTCTGCTCTGTCACGGCGGAAGCTAGCCCGGGATGTGGAACGCCGCGGGCTGTGTGCCGTCGATATCGGTGAACCCGTACGCGCGCGCCACATCAGCGACCACGAGCACCTGCCCGGTCTTCGCGAGCACCTGCGGATCGGCGGCGAGTGCAGCGACGGCGCGGCCGATGTAGCGCGTCGACTCGCTGGCAGCGAGCGCCGGGACGTCTCGGAAGTGGGCCTCGTCGGTGCGCATGTGCGCGAGTACCAGCTCTGTGCGCATGAAGCCCGGCGAGATCGCGACCGAGGCGACGCCGTGCGGTCGCAACTCCTCGGCAATGCCGAACGCGAGCCGACTCATCGCGGCCTTCGCGAGATCGTAGAACAGGTTGCCGCGCAGATACTTGCCGCCGTCGGAGAACGTCGTGGTAGCGATGAGGCCGCGGCGCTGGCGGACCAGCAGCGGCGCGGCGCATTGCGAGGCAAGGACGTGGTTGCGAACACCGCGGTCGAACATCCCGGTCCACTGGTCGATCGACTGCTCCCAGAATGGCGCCTCGAACGCGGCGGGCGTGAACACCTCGTGGCCGCCCCACGCGTTGTTGACCAGCAGGTCGAGTCGGCCGTGGTCACGCTCGACGCGCTCGAACACCGCGCGCACCTGCGCGGGATCGGCGTGATCGCAGCGCACTGCGATCCCGGTGCCGCCGGCGCGAGTCACCTCCGCGGCGGTGTCATCGATCGTCCCGGGCATCGCGGTCAGGTCGGTGTGGGCGAGAAACCCTGCGTACGTGCCAGTCGCGGCGCCACGGGTCGTTCGTCCGGTGACATAGACGGTCGCACCTGCGGCCCCGAGCTCGACAGCAATCCCGCGGCCAGCCCCGCGGCTCGCGCCTGTCACGACTGCGACGAGCTGGCTGAGATCCGGATCTGGATGGTGCATGGATTCTCCTTTGCCACGCACCCTAGCGATGCGCCGGGGGCCGGTCTTGGAAGAATCCGAAATTGCAGAGCGTCCCAGGAGGCGCGCCGGCCAGCGCGCGGAACTCATGGACGAGGTGAGCCTGGTCGTAGAAGCCACACGCATGCGCCACCGCGGCCCACGATCGCGCGCCGGTTTCGTACGCGAGCTCGATAGCATTGTGGAAGCGAGCGATCCGGCCGAGCGCCTTGGGCGACAGCCCGACGTGGCGGTGGAAGAGCTGCTCGAGCCGCCGCTCGCCGACTCCGATGGCCTCGGCGAGCGCGCCGATCGCGAGCCGGCCGCGCGCGCCGCGGACGAGCTCGACCGCTGCCGTGGCGCGCTGATCGCTGCCTTGCGTCGCTCCTCGCCGCAGCCGCTCGGCGATTGCGTCACCGACCACGGTGGCTCGCTCGTGCAGCGGTGTACGCGCCAGCCGATCGAGCAGAGCGTCCGCGTCGGCGCCCCACAGCTCGTCGAGCGCGAGCTCGTGATCGGTCAGCTCGCCGGCCGGGACGCCGAGCACCGCGGCGATACCGCCAGGCCGCAGTTGCACGCCGACGTGCTCGAGCGTGCCGGAGAGCCGGAGCGTTGTCGGCGCGCAGCGGGCACCGACGACGCTCGCCGAAATCTTGTCGCCGACCTCGAAGAACAGATGAACGGCGCCGTCTGGCAGAACGCGCTCGACCAGCTCCCTGCCGAAATGGTCGCGCCCGACGCGGATTGCCTCGACGTGGTCACCGAGTGGCCCCGGCGGCGCGATCTCGCAGATTAACCCAGAGAGCGCGCCGTCGGCCGGCCACATCAGCCGGCGCGTCTCCGTGCGCAGGAAGATCCGCATCTCGACGATCTTGGCATGCGTGGGATCGGTTCGCCCGCGCGCGATCGTGCGGCTGATAGACGAAGCGCAACCTGGTGCGAGGGTGGGCTCGCGGCTGGCGCGGTTCGCTTGCTGCTCGACGAGGCGAAGGTCTGCGAGGTCGTTCGAGATCGACAGACCGCGCCGCTCGATCGAGCGTGCGCCGAGCGCGGCAGCAAGCCGAGCTGGCGGCGCAGAGATCAGGCCTTCACTTCTTCTTCGGCTTCGTGCGGCCGAAGACGCGGTCCCAGAAGCCGACCGGCTGATAACCCTCGTCGAGGTCGTCGAACGACTCGAACTTCGGCACCATGTTCGTGCCGGACTCGGCGCGATTGAAGAACGCCTCCTCGGCATCGCTGAACGCGACGGCGTCCTTCCGCACCTCGCCTACCTCGGCCTCGCGCTTGGATGTCGCGGCATCGGCCGTCGGCGTCGGCGTCGGCTTGTCGGCGACCGCGGCGATCGCCTTGCGCGCGGCCGCGAGATCCGACGCCGTGCTCGCGGCGGCGACCTCGGCGACGGTCTGCGGGTTGACGAGATCGGCGACGGTCTGCGGATTGACGCGATCGGCGACGGTCTGCGGGTTGACGCGATCGGCGACGGTCTGCGGGTTGACGAGATCGGCGACGAGGATCGACGGCTCGGAGCGCCGCAGACTGACGTCGTTCTTCGGCGTGCGCTCGCGGATCTCGCCGGTCGCTTCCTTCACGGCGGGACCATCGTGCTCGGGCGCCGGCGGTCTCGCCCTGCGGGCATTGAGCCGCGCACGGGCGGTATCCGCGCTCGCGATCATCGCGCGGACGACGCCGTCGGACGGCTCGTCGTCGGTCTCCTCGGGCGTCGCGTCGGAGATCGACGACGGACGCTTCGATGGCGCTTCGGTCGCCGAGCCGTTCGCCGTGATGGCGCTGCTCGACGGCGACTCGGTGCTCGACGACGACGCGGTGATCGACGACGACGCGGTCGAAAGCGAGGCGTTGCTCGATGATGGCGCGGACGACGATGTCGCGGTCGACGACGTTGCGCTACTCGACGACGACTCGGCGTTGCTCGACGATGTCGACGGCGAGGCGCTGCTCGACGATGACGCGGTCATCGCTGGCGTTGTCGACGCGACCTGCGCGACCTCGGGCTCCTCGGAGATCAGCACCTTCGGGACGCTCGTCACGCGCGCGGTATTGTCCGTCGTCGTCACGGTCACGAGATCCGCGACGGCGACGCGCGTGTGGCCGGCTTCGATGATGTTGAGCGGCTGCGCGATGTGCGCGCGGATCGGATCGTCGTCGGTGCTCGCTGTTGTGACCGGCGCGGTCGGCGCGGTGGCGATCGCGGCGACCGGTGCGCTCGGCACTTCGATCGGTACGGTCGGCGCGGTGGCGACCGGTGCGACGGGACCCTCCGGC
>JABFXX010000407.1 GCA_013368795.1 Kofleriaceae bacterium | reverse complement strand
GGGCAGCATCGGCACGCCCGCCGCGGACATCGCAGCGCGCGCGCGGATCTTGTCGCCCATGAGGCGCATCGCGTCGGGCGGCGGACCGATCCACGTCAGGCCGCACTTTTTGCACACGTCGGCGAAGTCGGCGTTCTCGGAGAGAAAGCCGTAGCCGGGGTGCACGGCGTCGGCGCCGGTGACCTCTGCCGCCGAGATGATCATCGGCACGTTGAGGTAGCTCTGCCGCGACGGCGGCGGGCCGATGCACACCGCTTCGTCGGCAAACTTCACGTGCAGGGCGTCTGCGTCGGCGGTCGAGTGCACCGCGACGGAGCGCAGCCCCAGCTCGCGGCAGGCGCGGATCACGCGCAGCGCGATCTCGCCTCGGTTCGCGATGAGGACTTTCTTGAACATTGCTAGGTCGCGATCTTGAACAGCGGCTGGCCGTACTCGACCGGCGCGCCATCCTCGACGAGGATTCCCACGACCGTGCCCGCGACGTCGGCTTCGATCTCGTTCATGAGCTTCATCGCTTCGACGATGCAGAGCACCTGACCCTTGTCGACCTTGTCGTTGAGCGACACGTACGTCGGCGAGTCCGGGTTCGGCTTGCGATAGAACGTGCCGACGAACGGCGACGTCACGACGTGAGCCTTCTCGTCGACAGCCGCGGGGCCGGCCGCAATCGCCGGAGCCGCCGAAGGAGCCGCAAGTGCAGGTGCCGCGCTCGGCATCTGCATCTGCATCGGCATCTGCATCGGCATCGGCGCCGGCATCATCGCGACGCCACCGCGCCGCACCGTCAGCGTCGTGTCCTTCGTGTCGACGATCAGCTCGCTGAGTCCGTGCGTCGCCACGATCTCCGCCAACCCACGCGCCATCTTGACGAGCTCGTGCTCGTCAGCCGCGCCGTTTGCCTCGGTCTTTTTTACCTGCTTGGCCATGAGAGCGCCTCGTACTTTCCACGTGATGCAGGGCTGCGTCCAGTCCGAGGTAGTAGCTTTGTGGACCGAAACCACTGATCTGACCGATGCAACGCGCTGCGGTAAGCGACTGCGCGCGAAATTCTTCACGCGCGTGAAGGTTCGACAAGTGAACCTCGACGGTCGGTATCGAAACCGCATCGATCGCGTCACGAATCGCGACCGAGGTATGCGTGTAGCCGCCCGGGTTGATCACGATCGCGTCGGCCCAACCCTTCGCGTTCTGGATCAACGTGACGAGCTCGCCCTCGATGTTCGACTGCGCCGAACGAACCTGGGCACCACGCTCCTTCGCGCGACGCGCGAGCTCGGCGTCGATCTCGGCGAGCGTCGTCGTGCCGTAGACGGCCGGATCGCGGGTGCCGAGCAAGTTGAGGTTCGGGCCGTGGAGGACCTGAACCTTCAGCATCCGCTCAGAGCGCGGCAACGAGCGCGGGCTGCGCCATTCGCGTGAGATAGCGCGCCTTGCCGAAGTTGCCCTCGGGCGACAGCGCGATCGCCACGAAGTACTGCGGCGAGATCATCCGGCAGATCAGCAGGAGGCGCTGCGCCTTGACCGAGAGCTCTTCGAGCCCACCGACCTGGAGGCTCTCGCCTGCTTTGCGGACCTGGCCGAGGATGAAGGAGAACTCCATCCCGATGGTTGTTACGTCGACGCTGTTCTGCCGGATGTACGAATCGACGGGGATGCCGTCGAGACCCATGATCACCGCGGCAATGCCACCGTCGACATTATCGACGACTTTCCTGAGCGTATCCGTGAACAAAGGTTCCCTCGAAGATCAGGGTATCGCGATCCCGAAGCCCCGCGCCAGCGCACGGGGCGCCTGATTACGGAACCTGCGGCGGCTCTTCGGCCACGGCCGGGCAGACGAGGCCGCGCGTCTCGGACTCGCAGCAGTCGATCACGCCGTCCTGGAACGGGTTGCACGCATTGCCGGTAGCCCGCGGGGTAACCGTGAGGTCGACACAGGAGCCGAGGTTATTCACGACGCAATCGGTGCACACCGTCACCGGGAACTGGAACGGCGCCGACTGGATGTCGTTGCCATTGAACCTGCCGATGACCCGGACCGTGGCGAGCACCTCGGCCTCGAGGTTGTTCGTGCCGGCTGCATTCGCGATCGCGACGAGCGTCTGCCGGGGACTGAGCTCGAACAGGACGTTCACCGTGCCCGAGGGCGGCAGCGGCGCCGAGAACAGCTGCGAAAACTGCGATTGCTCCGTCGTGAGGCTGACCGTCGTCGACGTGAACGTGCCGTTGCTCTCGATCGTCGCGGCCTTCACCTCGAGGCCGACGTTCGCGCCGGTGATCGCGATCGACCGCTGTGCGTCGTCGCCGCCCTCGATCGGCGTGATGCGACTCTCGATGAGCGGCGTGAACACGTACCCCGACGGCGACCCGGTCCAGATCGTGCCGTGCGCGCGGAACGGCTGACTCTTTTCGCCGGTGAACGAGCATGTATCCGACGCGGAGTTGCTGATGACGGTCATGCCTTCATCACCTCCGTCGACACAGCCGGCGAGCAACAGAGTCACGAGCACAAGGCGAGACATGGCTTCCTCCAAAGAAAATCGTATCAAGGCGCGGAAGAGGGGCGCAAAATTCTTCGCAGCTCGGTGACCGCGATCTCGACGGGAACACACGCGCCCACCTCGCGGATCGCGATGAAACGCAGCTTGTCGCCCATCCGCTTCTTGTCGACTTTGAGTCGACCGAGGACGTCATCGGTCAAGTGCGGGTCGAGGTCTGCCGGGAGGCCCGTACGGCGCAGCGCCTCCGTGACCTCGGCCTCGAGCGAAGCGCGCGCGCCTACGAGCGCCGCCGAGACCCGGCACGCCGCGATGAGGCCCAGGCCGACCGCCTCGCCGTGATGAAGCCCGGTCGCCGACTCGATCGCGTGGCCAACGGTATGGCCGAGGTTCAAGAGCGCGCGGTGACCGGTGAGCTCGCGCTCGTCGCGGCTGACGATCGCCGCCTTGTACGCGATCGAGCGCGCGATCACTTCATGAAGTGCCGGCGGCAGCTCCCGCGCGTCGCCGGCCGCCCAGCCGGTGCAGGCGTCGACGAGTTGCCACAGCGCGGCGCCGTCGAGCAGCGCGTACTTCCATAGCTCGCCGAATCCGGCGCGCCGCTCGCGAGCGGGTAGCGTCGACAGCGTCTCCAGCCCGCAGGCGACCAGCCGGGGCTGCCAGAATGCGCCGACGAGGTTCTTGCCTGCACCGAGGTCGACCGCCGTCTTGCCGCCGATCGCGGCGTCGGTCATCGCGACAATCGTCGTCGGCAGCTGGACGAACGGGATGCCGCGGAACAGCGTCGCCGCGACAAAGCCGGTGATATCGCCGACGACCCCGCCGCCGAGTGCGACGAGCGCCGAGCTGCGATCGAGCCCGCGCGCGATCAGCTCCTCGCAGATGCGGCCGTAGACCTCGATCGACTTGCTCGCCTCGCCTGCATCGATCTCGATCACTTCCGTATTTGCCGGCAGCGCGGCGAGCGCGCTCGCCTGCCAGTGACGCGCGACCTCGCGATCGGTGACGAGCGCGACCTTGCTCGCACCTTCGAGGTAACGGCCGACGAGGTCACCGTCGACGGCGCGGTCGTGGACCGCGATCGGATACGTGCGTCCGCCGTCGAGCGCGAGCAGCGTCGCATCCCGGCGCGCCGGTGGCAGGCGCTCCCACGCGGCCTCGGCATCGAGGACGAGCGCGGCGACATCGGCGAGCGTGCGGTTCGTCGTCTCGATCGTGACGTGAGCGCGGCGATAGCTCGGTGCGCGGCGCGCGGCGAGCTCGTCGGCCGACGCGAGCAGTGGCCGTTCGGGACCGCCGGCGGCGCGGCTCTTCGCCACCCCGACATCGACGCCGAGTGCGACGACGAACCCGGCAGCGCGCATGCGCGTCATGTTGTCGTGATGCGCGGCTGCACCGCCGCCGGTCGCGATCACCGCGTCGCCTGCGTCGGCGATCAGGCTCTGCAGTGCGGCCGACTCGCAGCGCCGGAACTCGGGTTCGTTGCGCGCGACGAGCGACGCGACCGTCTCGCCCGGCGGGAGCTGCGCGGGGATCACGTCATCGAGATCGACGAACCGCCGGTTCGTCGAGAGCGCGATCGCGCGCCCGATCGACGTCTTTCCAGCGGCCATGAAGCCGACGAGGAAGAGCGGCTCGCGCATGCCCTCAGTCTAGCGTTCGCGAGCTACTGAGCGCAGCGCAGGTACGCCTTGTTCGTGATCTTCGGCGTGATGAATACCAGGATCTCTGTACGGTCGTCATTCTCGCGGCGGTTCTTGAAGAACCAGCCGATCACGGGCAGATCGCCGAAGAACGGCACCTTCTTGTACGCGAGGCCGGTGTTGCGGGTGTAGATGCCGCCGAGGACCGTCGTCTCGCCGTCGTTGACGAGCATCGTCGTCTTCGCTTCCTTGCGGAGGATCGTCGGGTCACCGCGAGCACCGACGTTGACGAAGTCGGGTTCGTTCTTCGTGACATCGAGGCTCATCGCGATCGCGCAGTCGCGCTGCGACACGTACGGCGTCACCTCGAGCTTGAGGTCGGCCTGGACGAACTGCGTCTGCGTACCGGCGGCCGACACGACCGAGATCGGGATCGACACGCCCTGGCGGATCAGCGCGCCCTTGTTGTTGAGCACCGTGATCTTCGGAGCCGAGATGATGCGCACCGTACCGGTGTCCTCGAGCGCCGACAGGCGGAGGTTGATGTTGAAGTTGCCGCCGACGGAGCCGAGCGACAGACCGATCGCACCACCTTCGCCCGTACCGGTCGCGGCCGGCAGGTTGATCGCGAAGTCCGACGGCAGCGCCGTGATGCCGTTCGCGTTCGTCTGCGCGTCGGAGTTACCACCGACGACGCCGATCGACGACGGGAACACGAGGCCGGTCGCGTTGCCACCCGCGGCACCGGCGAGCGCGCGACCGCCCCACTGGATGCCGAACTGGCGGACGAACGTCGACCGCGCTTCGACGATGCGCGCCTCGATCGTGATCTGCGGCGTCTGCGTGTCGAGCTGGAGCGCGAGGCGAGCGATCTGCTCGCGGTTCGCGCCGACGTCGTTGATGATCAGCGCGTTCGTGCGGCCGTCGACCTCGATCCGGCCCTTCGGCGACAGCATGCCCTCGAGCTTCTGGCGCAGCTCGTCGGCCGACGCGTAGTTGAGCGTGACGACCTCGGGGCGCGGCATCTCGGCGGCGACCGCGGCGGCGCGGCGTGCGGCCTCGGCCTCGTCCTCGGCGTCGAGGATCTTGCGCGAATCGATGCGGTAGATGTTGCCGCTGCGGCGGTACCAGAGGCCGTGCGACTCGAGGATGATGTCGAGCGCCTGATCCCACGGGACGCGCTTGAGGTCGAGCGTGACCTTGGCGTCGATCGTATCGGGGACGACGATGCTGACGTTGCCGGTATCCGACAGGATGCGCAGCAGGTCATGGATCGGCGCGTCCTTGAAGTGCAGGTCGACGGTCGCGCCGTGATAGACGCGGCGGCCGCGCGCGCCCTGCTGACCGGCCGGCGGGACCTGCGAGACCGACTGCTGCGTGACCGGCGTCGACGCCGCGCCGAAGCCACCGACGGCGGGCGCGGTGTTCTGCGTGCGGGCCGCCGTGCGCTTGCCCGTATCGTTCGCCGCAAACCGCCAGCGGACGATGCCCTTGTCGCGGACGACCGTCGGGATCGCCGGCGACGCCAGCTCGGCGACGAGACGAACGCGGTTGTGCGTGCGGCGATCGCGGAACGAGCTGACCTTCTTCACCGGGCTGCCGAACCGGCTGACGTCGAGCGTGCGCTCGAGCTTCTGCGCGAGCTCCGCGTTATCGACGACGAGCTCGACCTGCGAGGCCGAGACTTCGCCGAGCGCGACGTTCGCGTCGCCGGCGACCACGATCTCGACGACACCGGCCGCGTCGTTGCCCTTGAACGTGACGTTGTTGATCTTGCCGGGCTTCGTCGCGACCGGCTGCATCGAGCGCGTCTGCGTCTGCGCGACCTGCGCCTGGACCTGCTTGGCCTGCGCCTTGGCCTCCGCTTCGGCGAGCTGCTTCGCACGCGCATCGGCCGCCGCCTGCTTCGCCTGCGCGTCGGCGGTGACCTGCTTGGCCTGCGCCTCCTCGACGGCGAGCTGCTTCGCGCGCGCATCGGCCGCCGCCTGCTTCGCCTGCGCATCGGCGGTGACCTGCTTGGCCTGCGCCTCGGCGGCAACCTGCTTCTGCTGGGCGAGCGCGGCTGCCTTCGCGGCGGCATCGGCCTGCGACTGCGCGGCGACCTTCTGCGCCTGGATGCGCGCGAGCTCCTGCTCTTCCTTCGCCCGCGCGTCGGCGAGCTGCGTGCGGCGCGCATCCTCGCGCGCGGCCGCATCGCGAGCCTGGGCGGCCGTGGTCGCGAGGCGTGTGGACTCGGCCTGCTGCTGCGCGACCGCCTTGCGGCGATCGGCGAGCTCGGACTCGGCGCGCTTGCGCTCCTCGGCGAGCCGCGCGACTTCCTTCTTCGCGGCGGCGATCTCGTCGTCGCCGGCCTTGCGGCCCTGCGCGGCGATCATGTCGGCCTGTGCCTTCGCCTCGGCCTTGGTGCGGGTCGCGAGCTCCGCGGCGGCGCGCTCGGCGGCGGCGCGCTTCGCGGTCAGATCGGCGACGCTCGCCTCCGCGTCACGCTTCGCGGCGACGG
>JABFXX010000177.1 GCA_013368795.1 Kofleriaceae bacterium | reverse complement strand
CATGGCGAGTGTTCGTTCGGCGATTGCATGCGGGATCGGTGCGTTCGTGCTGTTGGCGCTCGCGATCGGGCTCATCTCGTTCAGCTTCGGACATCCCGACACCACATGGACGCCGTGGCCGACGAAGGTCGTGTTCGATTGGGTGCTCTCCGTCGCTCCGAGCTACCGCTTACTCGCCGCCGCCGTGCTCGGCTGCTGCGGCGGCGCGATGGCAGTCGCCGGGGTGCGCAAATACAAAGCGAGCTAGGCATCAGCTCGAGCGCGCCCACGGGCCCGGCAAGCAGCTCCTCGAGCCGGCGCTTGGGTGGTCCTGCACGCGCGGGATTGACGTCGCGCGACTATGAGATACAGCTCTTGATCGCCTCGAGCAGTTGCTCGACCGTCGCGGGCTTCGCGAGGTGGCGTTGAAACCCTGCCTCTTGCGCCTTCACGATGTCCTCGCGACGGGCGTATGCCGTCAGCGCGATAGCGGGAACGTCGCCGCCGCGATCGGGCGGCAGCGCACGAACGCTTCGAATGAGGACGTACCCATCCTCGTGCGGCATGCCGATGTCGCTGATCAGGACGTCGGGACGCTGTTGCTGCAAGAGCTGGAGAGCCACGGCGGCTGTACCGGATTGCTCGACCCTCGCGCCGACCGCGGCAAGTGCATCGGCCACGTACTGTCTCGTGTCGTCATCGTCGTCGACGAGAAGCACGCGAACGCCTTTCAGTGCGTTCCCAGACAGCATTCCGGGTGCCTGGCGCGGAGACGGAGGCTGCGCGAGCGCATCGAGATGCGTCGGTAGGCTGACGACGAACGTCGCGCCGCGATCCGGTCCTGGGCTTTCAGCCGCTACCGTTCCGCCGTGCGCTTCGACGAGGTACTTGACGATCGCGAGGCCCAGGCCGAGGCCGCCGTGCGCCCGCGTGCTCGAACCATCAGCTTGGCGGAAACGATCAAAGACAGATGACAGCTGATCCGTCGGAATGCCCCTGCCGGTATCCGTCACCTCGATGCGCACGCTCGAGCCGAGACGCTTCGCGCGCACGGCGATCGAGCCACCGCGCTGGGTGAACTTCACCGCATTACTCAGCAGGTTCCACACGATCTGCTGCAGGCGATCGAAGTCTCCGAAGATGAAGCCGAGGTCGTCGTCGATATCGAGGGTGAGCTGCTGATCACGCGCCGTCGCTGCAGGCTCCATGGCATCGAGCGCTGCACTGAGCGCACTGGACACTTCGATGCGCGCCAGCTTGAGACGCAGCTTCCCGCTCAGGATCCGCGACATGTCGAGCAGGTCATCGATGAGACGCGCTTGCGCTTCCGCATTTCGCATGATCACGGCGAGCGCACGATCGGGATCGGGTGCGACCTTCTGCTGGAGCATGGCGCCATAGCCCAGGATTGCTTGCAGAGGCGTGCGAAGCTCGTGGCTAACCGTCGCGAGAAACTCGTCCTTCATGCGGTTCGCCAGCTCGGCCTGTTCTTCCACGCGACGCCTCTCGATCATCAGCGAGATGCGTTCCGACAGCTCCTCCGCGAGCTGCACGTCATCTTCCGTGTAACGGCGTCCATCGTCCGCGAAGCAGAAGGTGATCGCGCCAAACACTTCGCGCGCGCCACGAAGCGGGACGACCATCGCGGACTGGAGGTGAAGATCGCCGATCAGGCGCAGATGCTCGGCGTCCTTCGCAATGGCTTCGAGCAACGCGCGCGGAATCTCGGCATACAGCTCCGAGCGACCTGTTCGGATGACGTTTGGCGCGCCGGTCGGAGCGTCCAGATCAGACGGATAGCGCCTTGCGAGCTCCTGCGCGAGCGCGAACTTCGTTGGATCTACGTGCTCGACTGCGATCTGCTGGAGCTTGCCCGACGCTGGATCCAGGATTTCCACAGACACCCAATCCGCCATGCGCGGACACGCCAGCTTGGCGACGCGGCGCAACGCATCGCGATAGTCGAGCGCGGCCGCAATCTCTTCGGTGGCGCGAGCGAGGAAGATGCGCCGATAGTAATTGCGCTTCTCTTCGCTCGCGTCGCGAAACACGAGCACAACGCCCTCGAGCAAGCCCGCATCGTTGCGAATCGGTGCGGCACTGTCGTCGATCGGAACCCGCGATCCGTCACGCCGCTGGAGTACCGTATGGTTCGCAAGACCGACGACAACGCCTTCGCGGAGCACTTTGTCGACCGGATTCTCCACGGTGGCACCGGTCTCTTCGTTGAAGATCGGAAAGACATCGTGAAGACGGCGGCCGCGGGCCTCATTTGTCGTCCACGCCGTGAGCCGTTCCGCGACTGGATTCATGAATGCCACGGCGCCGGTCGCGTCGGTCGAGATCACGGCGTCGCCGATGCTTCGGAGCGTCGTCCTCAGCAGATCGAGTGCACGCTCGCGATCGAGCTCGGCGAGCTTGCGATCCGAGATGTCGAAGGTGACGCCGAACCACTCGCGAACACTTCCGTCTGCATTGCGGAACGACACCGCGCGCGTTGCCATCCAGACGTACTCACCGTCGTGTCTGCGAAGCCGAAGTTCGACATCCAGCGGCATACCGCTGGCTTTGGCAGCGGCCCACGCATCGGCGAGCCGCGCACGATCGTCGACGTGAATGGGGTCCCAAGCGTCACCGGTGCGCCATTGCTCCTCGGACTGCCCGGTGAACTCGCGCCACGTCGGCGAGTCGGCATTCGGCCGCCCGGTGGCATCGGTTCCCCACACGATCGAATGCGTCGCTTCGACGAAGGCGCGATATGCACGATCCGTCAGATCGCGTGTGACCTTCGCGAACCCGACGTGTCTTCCGTTCTCGAATAACGCGGTAATGAGCGCATTCGCCCAGAATTGAGAGCCGTCCTTGCGAACGCGCCAGCCATTATCCTCGTGCCGGCCATTCTGCAGCGCCATGGCCAAGAGATGCTGAGGCTTCCCACTCGCACGGTCTTCGGGCGTGAAGAACGTCGCGAAGGGCATGCCGATCGCTTCGTCCGCTGTATAGCCCTTGAGGCGCTGGGCGCCCTCATTCCACGAGCGCACGATCCCGGCGGGGTCGAGCACATAGATCGCGTAGTCCTTGATCGACTCGACGAGGAGTCGAAAGTGGTCGTCAGCTGCCTTCATGGATGTTGCGCGGTGAGGTCTTCATGTCAGCCAGCGGGCTGCGCCTTCGTTCGGAGGCAGCCGTCGCCGGATCTCGAAAAGAGCAGATCGCCAGCAGCGCCTAACGGACGCATCTGCAGCGCGCGCATTCGCGCAGCGTGCTCATGTGGATCTGTCGACTGCCGAATGGCCGCATGAGTAGGAGCCCGTGCACGAACAGCGCCACGGCGCTATTCGCATGGCTAGCCGACCGCTGAGCGTGACCCGCAAACAAGGTGCGGGCGGCCAGATCCAGCGTCCGCATCGCCGCCCCAGATCTCGGGGTGGCGCTTTGTTGTGCCTGTGCCTCATCGAGCGGCTCAGGCCCTAGCAACAGCGGCCCTCATCGCGGTTCTTTACGGCGATGTCCAATCTCCATCCTCTCCTGCTCGCCATCTTCGCGGTGGGTGCGACCGCCTGCGACGGGACGCGCCCTCGCGCCGTCACCCAGCCGCCTCCGCGGGAGAGCGCGAAGCCGTCCGAGAAGCGCGTCACGCTCGCCGACGTCGGACTCGATGCGGCCACGCTCGATCGCACGGCCGATCCATGTCAGGACTTCTATCAGTATGCGTGCGGTGGCTGGCTCGCCACGCAGGAGATACCGGCCGATCGGGTGCGGTGGGGCAAGAACATCGAGCTCGCCGATCGAATCCAGAGCGAGCTGCGGGCGCTGCTCGAGAGCGCAGCATCGGAGCCCGCCGGCACGTTCTACGCGACGTGCGTCGACGAGGCGGCTCGCGAAGCCGCAGGCACCGCCGGCATCGATCCACTGCTCGAGACCGTGCGCGCGGTGCGCGATCGAAAGTCGCTGATCGCCGCGATCGCCGAGCTCCACCGTCACAAAGTCGCCGCGCTGTTCGTGATCGCCAGCGAACAAGACGCGCGCGACGCGTCACAGATAATCGCGAGCATCGATCAGAGCGACTTCGGGATGCTCGACCGGCACCACTACCTCGACGACGATGCGCGAGCGAAGGAGATCCGCGCGTTCTATGTCGAGCACGTCGGGCGCATGCTGCAGCTCGCGGGCACCAAGCCCGCCAAGGCGAAGCAGGCGGCGGCCGGTATCGTGGCGCTCGAGATCGAGCTCGCGAAGGTGTGGAAGACGCCGGTCGAGCGGCGCGATCCGGTGGGGATGTACAACAAGCTCGACCGCGCCGGCCTCGCGCGCCTCGCGCCGACGTGGGACTGGGACGCGTACTTCAAGGCGCTCGGGTTCGCAGGCCTGCGCGAGGTCAACGTCACCGCGCCGGCGCTCCTGCAGGGCATCGAGCGGCTGCTCGGGTCGACCAAGCCGGAGCTGTGGCGCGCCTACCTCGAGTGGCAGGTGCTGAGCACCACCGCCGCGGCGCTGCCCAAGCGGTTCGACGACGAAGCGTTCGCGCTGCGCCACCTGGTGACCGGGACGGAGCGGCTCCCCGACCCCTGGAAGCGATGCGTGATGACGACCGACGAGCTGCTCGGCGATGCGCTCGGCCGGCTGTTCGTCGGCCGCCACTTCGCGGAAGGCGACCGCGAGGCCGTGCGCGGGATGGTCGCCGTGATCCGCGAGGCGTTCGGCAAGCGGCTCGATCAGCTCGATTGGATGGACGCCAAGACCAAGCAGCGCGCCCGCGAGAAGAGCATGCAGATGAGCTCGCTGATCGGCTATCCGAGCATCTGGCGCGTCTACGACTTCCCGCTCGACCCCAAGGTGCACGCGGCGAACGTGCTCGCCGCGCGCGCGTTCGAGGTCAAGCGCCAGCTGTCCAGGGTCGGCAAGCCGGTCGACCGCGAGGAGTGGTACATGACCGCGCCGTCGGTGAATGCGTTCTACGATCCACAGCGCAACCAGATGGGCTTTCCGGCAGGCTATCTGCAGCCACCGTTCTACTCGCGTCGCGCGAGCGTTGCCGTGAACATGGGCGCGGTCGGCGAGACCATCGGCCACGAGCTGACGCACGGCTTCGACGACGCGGGCTCGCAGTACGATGCCAAGGGCGACCTCGTCTCGTGGTGGGAGCCCGAGACGCGCAAGCGCTTCGAGGCCAAGACCCAGTGCGTGGTCGACCAATTCTCGGCCTACGAGACTCTCGGCGAGAAGGTCAATGGCAAGCTGACGCTCGGCGAGAACCTCGCCGACCTCGGCGGCGTCGAGCTCGCGTTCGACGCGTACCGAGCGTTACGCGCCGGCGCTGCGGAGCGCCTCGTCGCCGACGGGTTCGACGAAGATCAGCAGTTCTTTCTGGCGCTCGCTCAGAAGCAGTGCACGAAGTGGCGCGAACCGCGAGAGCGCGCGCTGCTCAAGACCGGCATCCACGCGCCGAAGCGATTCCGGGTGAACGGGGCGGTCACCAACATGCCCGAGTTCGCCGCCGCGTTCTCGTGCGCTGAGGGCGCGCCCATGAACCCGCGGCAGCGTTGCGAGGTCTGGTGAGATCGTTCGCGCCGTCGCTACACGTTCCTCGATCTCGCCGACGACAGCACCTGACATACTCGATACAGTGGCCGGCGATGTTCAGATTCATCGTCGTGTTCACGGGCATCGTCGCCCTCGCCGCCTGCGAGGGAGCGGCCGGGCAAGAAGGACCGCAGGGAGCGACCGGAGCAACCGGGGCGATGGGCGCGCCCGGTACGATGGGCGAGCCGGGCCAGATCGGCCCGATGGGCGAGACCGGTGTCGACGGCGTCAACTGCTGGGACCTCGACGGCGATCACCAGTGCTCGCCGACGGAGGACGTCGATGTATCGGGCAGCTGTGAGGCCGCCGACTGCGCCGGTCCTGCCGGCGAGACCGGTACCGCCGGACCGCGCGGACCAGCCGGCTTTGCCGTCGCATACGACGATTCGGGCGCGATCTTTCCCTCGAAGGCCGCCGATGGCGACGACGGTGGCGGGTGGGACCTTCTCGGCACGCTGAATCTGCCGGCGGGCACCTACATGATCAACGCGCAGGCGTGGATCACGTCGAGCGTCACGCTCGACGAACAATGCACGTTCCAGACGGCGGACCTCGTCGTCAACGAGCGCTATCTGAGCTCGTTCATTCCGGCGCCGACCGCGACGCGGCAGACGCTCACGTTCATGCACACGCTGACGCTCCCGGCGGCAAAGACTGTCCAGTTCAAATGCTCGCTGACGCACACGTCGGGTGCCAACCCGTCGTACATCCGTCGCGTGTTCCAGGCGATCCGGATCGACTCGCTGAATCCCGCGCCGTGAACGCTCGAGCGCGGCGATGTCGATCTTCTTCATTCCCATCACCGCCTGCGCAACGCGGCCGACGACGACCGGATCCGGATCGCGCATGACAACGGCCTCGCGCACTACGTCGCGTGTGCGGGTCTGCAACAACGAGGGCAGCTTCGAGCCCGTCATCACTCCACGCGTCGACGCATTCATGTGGGCGCTCGTCCATCGCACCGCCGTCGAAACGGGCACGTACGATCGCAAGGCCTACGCCGCCGGCCTCATCGAGCGAGAGCTCCCACTCCGGGACTGATCGCGGGCTCGGTCGCTGGATGCCGAACGATCAGCCGCGATAGCTCTTGCCGGCT
>JABFXX010000690.1 GCA_013368795.1 Kofleriaceae bacterium | reverse complement strand
CGTGACTGCCGTTGGCATCGAGTGGCGGCGTCGGGTCATCGGTACATGCTGTCGCGACCGACAGCGCGAAGATTGCGACCACTGCGCGAAACATTCGTAGAGCTGAACAGCAAACACGCGGCCAGCGCGGGGCGCGTGCTTTCACGTGATTGCCGCTACCCCGTCGCCAACCGGGTTGGCGATTCGCCAACGCTTCGGGACGAAGCGCGCGTGCTACGATTTTTCCAAGTGACGAGCACAGCTTCACCGGGGGGTGCAGCACGCGTCCTCGTGCTCGCGGCCGACGACGAGCCCCGACGAGGGCTGCAGGTATTGCTCGCGCAGCGCGGTCTCAGCGTCGCGGCCGCCGGCGATCTGGAGATGGCGCGCAAGCACCTCGCGTCCGCGGAGTGCGATGTCGTGATCGCGGCGAGCGACCTGGTTGCAGAGGTCGCGGCGCTCGCGGATGCACCGCAGGTGATCGCCGTCGTGCGCACGCGCGAGCTCGCGACGGCGACGACGATGCTCGACGCAGGCGCCATCGACGTGCTCACCGAGCCCGTCGACGATCTCGCGATCACGCTCGCGCTTCGTCGCGTTGTCGTCGCGCGGAGGCCGCGCACGAACGGGCAGACGAGCGGCCACGGCAGCGGCAAGGGCTCGATCGCGGCGCCGGAGATCATCGGCGATGGCGCGCTGATGACGAAGCTGAAGTCGACGATCAAGGTCATCGCGCCGACGCGCACGACCGTGCTGATCCTCGGCGAGAGCGGCACCGGCAAGGAGCTCGTCGCGCGCGCGATTCACGACGCGTCGCCGCGGCGGGCGAAGCGGTTCGTCGCGATCAACTGCGCGGCGATTCCGGCGACGCTGCTCGAGAGCGAGCTGTTCGGCCACGTGCGGGGCGCGTTCACCGATGCGGTGCGCGACAAGCCGGGGCTGTTCGAGGATGCCGACGGCGGGACGCTGTTTCTCGACGAGGTTGGCGAGCTGCCGGTCCCGCTGCAGGCGAAACTTTTGCGCGCGCTGCAGGAGTCGGAGATCCGGCGCGTCGGCGACAGCGCGTCGATCAAGGTCGACGTCCGGCTCATCGCGGCGACGCTGCGCGACCTTTCCGAGGATGTCGCAGCGGGTCGGTTTCGCGAGGACCTCTATTACCGGCTGAACGTCCTGCCGGTGGCGGTGCCCGCGCTCCGCGAGCGCGCCGAGGACATCCCGCAGCTGGCGCGGTTCTTCGTCGCACGTCATGCGGCACGGCATCACCGCGAGGTCGACCTGTCGGACGTCGCGATCGAGGCGCTGGCGCGTCAGCCGTGGCCGGGCAACGTGCGGGAGCTCGAGAATGTCATCGAGCGCGCACTCGTCCTGTCGGACGGACCGCAGATCGATGTCGACTTCCTGGGTACGGTGATGAAGGTGCAGGCGGGGGCCGCCGCCGTCGACGATCAGGAGCTATCCATCAAGAAGGCCACGCGTTCTCTCGAGCAGGACCTCATCCGGCGCGCGCTTGAAGTGACGTCGGGAAACCGGACGAACGCCGCCAAGCTCCTCGAGATCAGCCACCGCGCGCTGCTCTACAAGATGAAGGAGTACGGCATTTCCTGACTTACGTAAGCGCGAGTGTTTTTGGAGTTAGCGGCGGGACATGACAAAATTTTCTGCCGCAGAGGTTCCATGGCGAAACAGTGTATCGGGCTCGATATTGGCTCTTCCGCAGTGAAGGCCGTGCAGCTCAAGAAGAAAGGGTCTTCTTGGGCGTTGCAGGCGTTCGGCATGCAGCCGCTCGTCCCGCAGACGATCGTCGACGGCACGATCATGGATCAGACAGCCGTGACCGATGCGATTCGCCAGCTGTGGAGCAGGCTGAAGCTACGCACGAAGGAAGTCGCGATCGCGATCGCGGGTCACTCGGTGATCATCAAGAAGATCACGGTGCCGATGATGAAGCCCGACGAGCTCGCGGCGAACATCCGCAACGAGGCCGAGCATCACATTCCGTTCGGCCGCGATGACGTCGAGATCGACTATCACGTCACGAACCCGATGACCGCGAGCGGTCAGACGGAGCTGTTGCTCGTCGCCGCGAAGAAGGAAGTCGTGTCGGACTACGTGCAGGTCGTCCGCGACGCGGGGCTGTCGCCGCAGATCGTCGACGTCGCCGCGTTCGCGAGCCAGAACGGCTTCGAGGCGAACTATCCGCTCGATCCGCGCGAGACGATCGTGCTCGTCAACATCGGCGCCGCGATCTCGAACATCAACATCGTGCGCAGCGGCGTGTCGCTGTTCACGCGCGACGTGACGATCGGTGGCAACGCGTTCACCGAGGAGATCCAGAAGCAGATGGGCATCGCGGCCGACGAGGCCGAGGCCTACAAGGTCGGCGGCAGCCAGACCGAGGACGGCGTCGTCCCGCAGGAAGTGATCCGGGTGATGGAGGGCGTGTCGGAGGTGATGGCCGGCGAGTTCCAACGCTCGCTCGACTTCTTCCTCGCGACGACGGCAGACGCGAACGTCACGCGCATCGTGCTTGCCGGCGGCAGCGCGAAGGTCGCGTCGCTGCATCGCGCGATCGAGCGTCGCTCGCGGTTGCCGCTCGAGGTCGCCGACGCGTGGAAGCGCGTCGAGATCGATCCTTCACTCGATCGAAATTACCTGGCCGCGCACTCGCCCGAGGCACTGATCGGCGTCGGGCTCTCGATGCGCGCAGCGGGGGACAAGTAGATGATCAAGATCAACTTACTTCCCCAGAAGAGGGCGAAGAGGGTCACCGTCCGCGAGCCCGGCTCGAAGGACATCGTGATCGGCGCGGCCGCGCTCGCCGGTGCCGCCGCACTCGTGTTTGTCCTCGTCGATCGGCCGCGGCGCTCGAAGCTGTCGGACCTGCGCGAGGCGAACGAGCAGCTCGCGGGCGAGATCGCGGCGAAGAACGAGCAGCTCAAGGGCTACGCCGAGATGAAGAAGGCCGCCGACGAGGCCGACGAGCGCGCGAAGGCGATCAACCGTCTGATGTCCGCGAAGGTCGTGCCCGCGAACGTGCTGCACGAGCTCGGCGAGATCGTGACGCCCGGCCACCTGCCGACGATGACCGAGGAGACCGCGCGCAAGACCGGCAACGGGCCGCTCAGCGATCCGAACCGCCGGTTCGATCTCGCGTGGGATCCGACGAAGATCTGGATCACCTCGTTCACCGATAGCGCGAAGGACGGCTCGTTCCGGCTCGAGGGCAACGCGCAGGCGCAGACCGACATCGTCCAGCTGTCGAAGCGCATGCAGGCCTCGGCGTATTTCGAAGACGCATCGCAGGCGCTCGAGGAGCGCCAGAGCGATCGCGAGACGGGGATCACGTACTACCACTTCGTGATCACCGGAAAGGTGGCCTACTGAGATGGCGGCCATGGCTGACTTCGCGCGCATGCCGACGCGGCAGAAGGTGATGGTCTTCGCCGTCATCGGAATCCTGCTCGGCCTTCTCTACTGGCAGTTCGTGTTCAAGGGCCTCAAGGAGGACATCGCCGCCGCCGAGGGCGAGAACGCGAGCCAGAGCGGGCTCAACAAGAAGCTCGAGAAGGACATCCCCGAGTATCAGAAGCTGAAGACTCGGATGATCACGCTGAACAAGATCATCGACGAGAACCAGAAGGCGCTGCCGAGCGAGGCGGAGCTGCCGGCGTTCTTCGAGACGCTGAACCGCAAGGTGCTCGAGTCGGGCGTCGAGGTCGTGCGCAGCCGTCAGGGCGCCGAGCAGCGGATCGAGACGTTCGTGAAGGTGCCGATCGAGTACGAGATCCAGGGCACGTTCCTCCAGATCAAGAAGTTCTTCGCGTCGCTGCTGCCCAAGCGCGAGAAGGCCGAGACGGATCCGAACGCGGCCGGCGCGCAAGTCGAGGAGCGCGAGCGCATCGTGTCGATCGAGAACCTGTCGCTGACAAACCCGATCATCCGCAACCGCGAGATCCGGCTGACCGCGAAGTTCACCGCGTCGACGTTCCGCCAGGAAGAGGCGACCGCGAACGCGACCGCGAAGAAGGCTCCGGCTCCGGCCAAGGCACCGGCGGCGCCGGCGCAGGCACCGGCGGCCACCCCAACGGGCGCACGCCAGCGCACCGAGGGTGCGCTCGACAAGGCCGACCAGCGCGCGAGCGGGGCGGCGAAGGTCGACGAGGCGAAGCCCGCCGGCTCCGGCACCGATCGCATGAAGGGAGGCCTGTGATGCGCGTAGCACCACTCGCCCTGATCGCTCTCCTCGGCGCGTGCAGCGGTGACGAGTCCGCGCCGCCTCCTCCGAAGCCTGCCGCGGCTCAGCCCGGCCGTGCCGCCGCCGCCAAGCCCGGCGCGAAGAACGCCAAGACCGGAACGCTGACGCCTCGCGTGCACGTCGAGGACAAGGTCAGCTGCCCGGTGCCGGAGAAGGCGTCGGGGCCGAGCTGCAACAAGGACGCGCCCAGCTGCGATCCGGGCCTGTTCTGCCTCGAGGTCACCGCGAACAAGTGGACGTGCGAGCCGTGCCCCGAGCGCGACAGCATCCGCCACGAGTTCAAGGATCGCGACTTCGTCGCCGAGCAGAGCCGCGATCCGTTCCAGTCGTTCGTGATCGTCCAGAAGGGCCTCGAGGAGCCTGTCGAGCAGAAGCGCGAGCCGGGGCCGTGTACGCGGCAGGACCAGTTCGTCGCGACGAACTACAGCTATCTCGACCTCAGGCTCGTCGGCATCGTCGCCAAGGGCACGCAGCGTAAGGCGCTCATGATGGACCGCGGCAACGTCGGTCAGATCATCAAGCGCGGTGACTGCGTCGGCAAAGAGAAGGCCGTCGTGAAGGACATCGGCACGGGGTTCATCACGTTCGTCGTCGCCTACGACGCCGACGGTGCGACGCCGAATCGCCAGCCGCAGGAGCGCACGGTCCAGCTCAATCCGAAGGGCCTCGTCCTCGGACCGCAGCCCGATCTCGATTCGCAGCAGCCGAGTGCGCCGATCGTCGCGCCGGGCTCTGCGGCGGCGCCCGCTGCGCCGCCCGTGATCGCTCCTTGATCGAAAATTTGTGATCTGGCCGCGGGCCGGGCGACAATTTTTTTTGCC
Organism: Kofleriaceae bacterium; assembly: GCA_013368795.1. Taxonomy (GTDB): domain Bacteria; phylum Myxococcota_A; class Polyangia; order Haliangiales; family Haliangiaceae; genus JABFXX01. The sequence goes on along the minus strand of JABFXX010000690.1, from coordinate 1,607 downwards.
GCGCGGCTGATCGCGAGGGAACGGCGTCTTTCGAGGCGCAGCGCCCTCCGTCGGTCCGCGTAAGCAGGAGTCGCCATGACCATGAGCTCGAGAACGTTGCTTGCCGCCGTCGCGATGATCGTCGCGGTCGGCGCGTCACCGCGAGTGTGGGCCGATCGAAACGAGGTCCGCGCGGTGTCGTTCAGCGAAGACGCAGGCGTCACGCAGGTCCACGTACGCGGCGCGCATACGCCGACGTTCACCGTGTACAAGCTCGAACGACCGAGTCGCGTCGTCATCGATCTTCCACAGGCGAAGCTCGCCGACGTGCTCAAGGGTCACGAGAGCAACGCGACGGTCGAGGCGAACACGTGGGCGGTCTCGACGATCGCGGCGCAGCAGCTCGACGACGGCGCGGTGCGCGTGATCGTCACGCTCGCGCGGCCCGGCCGCTACGACGTGAAGACGGACGGCAACGATGTCGTCGTCATGGTCATGCCGCGCGACGCGGCGCCCAAGACGGTGAACCCGGCCGACCTCGCGCGCATGCAGCAGGAGAACGACGCTGCGGCCGCGACGGCGAAGCAGAGCCGCGCCGAGGCCGATGCGGCGAAGCAGGAGGCCGAGCGGCTGCGCAAGGTCGCTGCCGAGCAGGCCGCGCGCGCAGAGGCCGCGCAGAAGGCAGTCGCCGAGCAGGCGGCGCGCGCAGAGGCCGCGCAGAAGGCAGTCGAGGCCGCGAAGAAGCTCGCGCAGAACAACGCGGCGAACGCGGCGGAGCTCGCGAAGGCGAAGCAGAACGCGCAGGCTGCGAATGACGAGGCCGCGCGTGCGAAGGCGCAGGCCGCGAAGGCGGGTGCGGAAGCGGACGCCGCGAAGAAGGCGTCGACGCTCGCGCAGATCGAGGCCGACAAGGCGCGGATCGCCGCCGAGCAGGCACGCCGCGATGCGCTCGCCGAGGCCGCGCTCGCGAAGTCCGATGCAGCGAAGGCGCGCGATGCGATGACGAAGGCGCAGAGCGAGATGGTGAAGGCCCGCGACGAGGCCGCGAAGACGCGTGCGGAGGCGGAGTCGGATCTCGCGCGTGCGCAGGCCGAGGCGACGCGTGCGCAGGCCGAGGCGCAGGCGCTGATCGCGAAGACCCGCGCCGAGGCCGAGGCGGCGAAGCGCGAGGCCGCGCTGGCGAAGAGCGAGGCCGCGAAGGCGAAGGGCGATGCCGATACCGCGCGTGCCGAGGCCGCGCGTGCCAAGGGCGACGCCGAGAAGCTGATGAAGGACGCGAAGAGCCAGCTCGCGCAGCTCGAGAGGAAGACGCGCGACGCCCAGGATCTCGAGGACAAGGCGCGCACCGCACTCGCCGCCGCGCAGGCGCGCGAGGAGTCGGCGCGCGAGACCGCCGCGCGTGCTCTCGAGGAGCGCCGCGTCGCCGAGGCCGCCGCCAAGCGCGCGCAGGAAGCCCGCGACAAGAGCGCCGCCGCCGATCGGGCGCGACTCGTCGCCGAGGCCAGCGCTGCGGAGGCACGCCTCGCGAAGGCTCGCCAGGCGACGGAGGATGCCGAGTCGCGCCGTGTCGCCGCCGAGAAGGCCGCGTCGAGCGCGAAGCGTGATCTCGAGCAGAGCCGCACGGCGCT